>JAFGGD010000030.1 GCA_016930695.1 Candidatus Eisenbacteria bacterium | reverse complement strand
GCTACGATGAGGAAGGGGCCGACGGAGAATCGATTTTACAGCCCGCGATCCGTTTCCGCAGCAGGAAGGATCGATGGTCGCCGAACCGCTCGTTGAACGAACGCAAAAGTATAGCAAAGACCCCTACGAGGGACAACCGGTCAATCCAGGGTCTTCAGAATCTCCTCCAGATCCTTCTGGAGCGCCTCCAGAAGGTCCTCGCGCCTCGATTCCCAGAGGGGGAGTTCCTTCTCGTCCACCGCCCCTTTGCGGGCCAGCTTCTTCTTCGCCCCCGCGATGGTGTACCCCTCCTCGTAGAGAAGGTGCTTGATGAGGAAGATGAGCTTGATGTCCTTCCCCTGATACACGCGGTTGCCGGCCCGGTTTTTCCTGGGCGTGAGGGCGGGAAACTCCGATTCCCAGTAGCGGAGCACGTGCGGCTTCACCTTCGTCAGTTCGGCGATCTCGGTGATGGAGTAGTAGATTTTCCCTTCGGGCATTTTCTTCATTCGCCCGCGCCTCCTCCTTTGTCCGGCGGTTCCCCCGCCGTTCCGGGTCGTCCCTTGCGACTCGGTCCCCGATCGGTTCGTTCCAGCGATCGAGAACGCTCTCTCCCTCTCCGAGGCGGATCATCCACGGTCGCGTCGTCCCTCTTTCTCTCCCTTCCCGCGGCTCAGGGAGAAACGGCTCTCTTTCCCGGCCAGAAGCCTCCGGATGTTGGCGCGGTGCCGGACGGTGATCAGCGCGGCGATGACGACGGCAAGCGCCAGATAGGGCGGCTCCACGCCGTTCGGCGCGCGGCTCCCGAGGATCAGAGTCCAGATCGGAAAGGAGAGCGCCGCCGCGACCGAACCGAGGGAGATATAACGGCCGGCGGCGACCGTGACGCCGAAAACCGCGAGGGAGAGTGCCGCCTCGATCGGGAGGATCGAGAAGAGCACTCCCGCCGCGGTGGCCACTCCCTTCCCGCCGCGGAAGCGGAGAAAGAGGGACCAAATGTGACCGGCGACGGCCGCCGCGCCGGCGAGGGCGATCAGCCCCGCGCCCTCCCCCGCCGCGCGGGCGATAAGAACGGCGAGTGCCCCCTTCGCCACGTCGGCGACGAGCACGATCAGCCCCGGAACCACACCCACAGCGCGGTACACGTTGGTGAATCCGGTGTTGCCGCTTCCCACAGTTCGAATGTCGATTCCGTGCATCGCGCGGGGGATCCAGTACCCGAGCGGCACCGATCCGAGCAGATAGGCGACCGGCAGCGTCCAGAGACCGCTCATCGACGGTCCTCCTTCTGCCTCACGCGGATGACGATCGGCGTTCCCGGGAAGGGGACCGTTTCTCGAATCGAACGCATCAAATAGCGCCTGTAGGCGGGGGTCACCGCCTCGGGCTCTTTGGCGAAGAAGAGAAAGCAGGGGGGCGCGGTGCCGGTTTGCACGGCGTACCGGATCCGGTTGGAGCCCCGACCGACCGGCGGCGGATTCCGGCGGATCGCCTCCTCCACGATTCGGTTCAGGCGGGGCGTCGGAATGACGCGGGTCCTCTCCTTCTGCACGGCGATCGCCTGGTCCAGGGCGCGACCGATCCGCCGTCGCGTGAGGGCCGAGATGGTGAGCACCGGCGCGTAAGAGAGGAAGGGCATCTTGGTTCGAGCCTCACGCGCGCGCGCCTCCGATCCCCCTTCGTCGAGAATATCGATCTTGTTCAGCAGGACGACGATTCCCTTGCCGAGGCGGTCCGCCTCGGAGGCGATCCGCACGTCCTGCGCGCCGATCGACTCGCCCGCGTCGATCAGGAGAAACACGACGTCGCTCCTCTCGATGGCGCGGTGGGAGCGGAGCACCGCGTAATATTCGATCGGTTCGTGTACGCGGCTCCTCCTCCGGAGGCCCGCCGTGTCCACCAGCGTCAGATTCCTCTTCCGCCATTGGATCACCGAGTCGATCGAGTCGCGCGTGGTTCCGGGAACCTCGCTCACTACCATCCTCTCTTGACCCAGGTAGGCGTTCACCAGAGAGGATTTTCCCACGTTGGGGCGGCCGACGATCCCGATTCGGATCGTCTCTTCCTCGATCCGCTCCCCTCTATCCTCCGGAAGCGCGGCGACGATCCGGTCGAGCAGGTCACCCACGCCGGTTCCATGGGCGGCGGAAACGAGCACTGGTTCTCCCATCCCCAGCTCGAGAAAGACGAAGGTCTCCTCGAGGGTTTTGGGCGATTCCGTTTTGTTCAACGCCAAGATCGGCTGTTTGCGGAGACGACGAATCTCCCGGGCGGCTTCCAGGTCCGCGGCGACCACTCCCGTTTGGGCGTCGGCGAGGAAGACGACGACCGATGCCTCCTCCACGGCGGCGCGAACCTGGCGGACCACCAGATGGTCGATCCCCTCCGTCTCCTTCCCCGTGAGGAGCCCCCCTGTGTCCACGAGGAGAAAGCGGTGGCCGGACCACTCCACCTCACCGTAGTTCCGATCCCGGGTCGTTTTGGCGGTTTCGGAGACCACGGCGCGGCGGCCGCCGACGAGGCGATTGAAGAGGGTGGATTTCCCCACGTTGGGGCGTCCTACGAGCGTCACCAGAGGGAGCGGATGGTTGGGCATGCGGAACGGTACCTCCGGTGGCTCTTTTCGGGTGGAATCGTTCGAACTTCGCGCAAAGTATTACGAAAGAATGGATATCAGTCAAGAAAAAGGAGAGTTAGCGGTCCTTCAAGTGGATTGTGAAGGGGTTCTCCTCCTTTCGGGGCCGGACACCTCCCCGCTTTTCCGCTTCTTCCCCTCCCGCCCCTTCGGATCGATTCCGTAGCGAGAATCCTAGATGTCCCCTCGGGCCTCGTTCCGGACAAGCCCCGTTTCCATCTTTCTCGGTACTCTTCTTTCTCTCTCTCCCGCCTCTCCCGAAGGATTTCGTCGCGAGGGTTCGAGATACCGCCCGGGATTCCATTCTGGACGAACCTCTTCCCCTTTCTCGGTACTGCTCTTTCTCCCCCTCCCGCCTCTTCGGATCGATTCCGTAGCGAGAATCTAAGATGTCCCCCTTGGGTCGCGTTCTGGACAAGCCCCTTCCCGGAATCGTAGCCCTAGCTACTATGAGGAAAGGGGCGCCGGAAGAATGAGGCCCAAGGGGGACAGGTTGGTTTCGCAGTAGGAATCGGTCCGAAGAGGCGGGAGAAATGGAGCGGGCAACGGGATTCGAACCCGCGACCCTCAGCTTGGGAAGCTGATACTCTACCAACTGAGTTATGCCCGCTTGTGTACGATTCGAACGCTTCATGAGTAGCACGGAAGAGGACGGAGTGTCAAGAAGGGGTTCGCGCCGCCTCCTCCCTTTCGTACCACTCCCGGATACGACGGGCGGCCCCCTCGGCGCCTTCCGCCTCCTCGGGGTCGACCCAGAAGATCTCCTCCTTGCGGAACCAGGTGATCTGCCGCTTGGCGTAGCGGCGCGTTTCCGCCTTGGCTCTCTCGACCGCCTCTTCACGGGTCATGCGTCCCCGGATGGCCGCGATCACTTCCCGGTATCCGGGCGACCGGAAGCAGGGGAGGTCCGGATCGAGACCCTTGTCGAGGAGACTCTTCGTCTCTTCCCAAAGCCCCTCCTCCATCATCCGGTCGAAGCGCGCGTCGATTCGTCCATAAAGGAGATCCCGCGGGGGCATCAAACCGGCGGTGAGACAGGCGTGGCGCCGCCCGCCCCCTTTGTGCAGAAGGCTTCGCGGCTCTCCCGTCAAGCGGTGCACCTCCAGGGCGCGCACGATACGGATCGCGTCGTTCCGGTGAATCACCCGGGCGGATTCCGGGTCCACGCGGGCCAGCTCCCGATGGAGCGCCTCGCTCCCCTCCCGCGCGATCCTCTCCTTCAGCTCGCGGCGGATCGTTTCGTCCCGGCCGACCGGCAGGTCCAAGCCGCGGAGAAGCGCCCGCAGATACAGGCCGGTTCCTCCGGCTAAAACCGGCAGGTTTCCCCGTTCGCGGATCTCCCCGATCGCACGATCGGCGAGCCGGGCGTAGCGGGCCGCGTGAAAAGTCTCCTCCGGGTCCGCCACGTCGATCATGTGGTGGGGCGCGCGGCTCCTCTCCTCCGGGGTCGGCTTGGCGGTGCCGATGTCGAGGCCGCGATAGACCTGGCGGGCGTCCACGGAGACGATCTCTCCGCCGAGCACGCCGGCGAGGAGGATCGCCGTCTCCGTCTTTCCGGACGCGGTCGGTCCGACGACGGCGAGGAGGGGTCGTCTCATGTCCGGCCGAAGCGGCGCGCCAGATCCTCGGCTGTCATGGCGAGGAAGGTGGGTCGGCCGTGGGGGCAGCGGAACGGCTGTTTGCACTTCGCGAGACGGACGAGGAGCGCCCGCGCCTCCTCCGGCGTGAGGCGATCGCCGGCGCGGACGGCGCCGTGGCAGGCGATCGACGCCGCGACGCGCCTCTCCCTGTCTCCGTCTCCCCGTCCCTCCTCCTCCAGCCGCTCCAGAAAGCGAACCAGGAAGGCGGAGGGAGCGATGCGGCGGAGGCCGGGCGGAATCCCTTCGAGGAGGAGAGATCGGGGACCCGCGGGTCGGACGAGAAAGCCGGCCCGTCCGAGCCATTCGGCATACTCCTCGGCGATCGAGACGAGCGCCGGATCGACGGATACCGTTTCGGCGAAGAGGAGAGACTGCGAATCGCCCTCACGCCTCTCCATCCGGTCCATCGCCTCCTCGAAGAGGATCCTTTCGTGCGCGGCGTGTTGGTCCGCCACCACCATCCCGTCCGGACCGCCGGCGATCAGGTAGGTGTCTCCCGCCTGGATCACCCGGGAGAGGTCGACCCGCGAGAGCCGGCCCTCCTCCCCGGCCGGAGCGCCGCGCTCCCGCTCCGTCTCCGCCGAGGGAAATCCCGGCTCCGCCGCGGGCGCGTGATAGGTCCACTCCCCCTCACGGCCGAGCGGGAGCGCGGGCGGAGCGACGCCCGGACTCCCCGCGGAGGCGCCCCCCTCCTTTCTCCCCGCGGACAACGGCGGCAGGCTCGCTTCTGAACGGACCGCTCGACGGACCGCTCCCTCCAAGGCCGCGAAGACGGTCCTCTCCGGCGAGAATCGGACTTCCCTTTTGGTGGGATGGATGTTCACGTCCACGTAGGCGGGGTCGATGAACAAGCCGAGTATGAGGATCGGATAGCGGCGCGGCGGCAGATACTCCCGATAGGGAGCGGTGGCGGCCTGCACGAGGAGGCCCTGTTCCACCGGGCGCCCGTTGACATGGAAGTATTGGTAGCTCCGGCTTCCCCTGGCGGACTCCACGTTTCCGACCAGCCCGGAGACGATAGGGCCGCTCTCCCGGCCGTCCACGGCGATCAGCGCGGCCGCGATCTCGTCGCCGAAGAGACGGGCCGCCCGGAGCCCCGTCTCCTCCCCGGCGGGGAGATGAAAGACCTCCTCGCCGTCCTTGACGTAGCGGAAGCGGACGCCGGTCTGGGCGAGCGCGTGGGCGATCACGGCCCGGCGGATCCGCCTCTCCTCGGAAGCTTCGCTCTTCAAGAATTTGCGTCTCGCCGGCGTGTTGAAGAAGAGGTCCCGCACCGTCACCGTCGTTCCCCGTGTACGGCCGGCCCTCTCCTCGACGAGGGAACGCCCGCCCCTGAGGACGATGCGGACCGCTTCGTCGCCGCCGGCGGAGGTGAGCGTCTCCACCTCCGCCACCGAGGCGACGCTCGGCAGCGCTTCGCCGCGGAAGCCGAAGGAACGAACCGTCTCGATCTCCTCGGCGGAGCGGATCTTGCTCGTGGCGTGGCGCTCGAAGGCGAGGCGGGCGTCTTCCGGGTCCATGCCGCAGCCGTCGTCGGAGACCTCCAGCAGCCGGATTCCCCCCTCCTCGACGCGCACTTCCACCGAGAGGGCGCCCGCGTCGAGGGCGTTCTCCACCAACTCCTTCGCCACCGAGGCGGGTCGCTCCACCACTTCGCCTGCGGCGATCCGGTTCGCCACGATTTCCGGGAGCACGCGGATGCGCCCCATCTCAGGCCTCCCTCTCCCGCTTCAGTCTCTCCCCCCACTCCTGAATCTTACGGAGGCTCTCCAGGGGAGTGGTCCGCTCCGGGTCCAGGTCGCGGATTTCCTCGAGCACCCGCTCCTCTTCGGAGCTGAATAGGTTCAACTGAAAAGCGTCATTTTCTCGGCCCGAGCGGGACGAAGGCGAAACCGCGTGTTCCCGCTCGAGACCGGCGAGCACCTCCTTGGCGCGCCGGATCACCTCATCCGGAAGACCGGCCAGGCGGGCGACCTGGATGCCGTAACTTCGATCCACGCTCCCCGGGACGACCCGGCGGAGGAAGACCACTCGATCCCGCCATTCCTTGACCAGAACCGAATAGTTGCGCACGCGCTCCAGGCGCTCCGCCAGCTCCGCCAGTTCGTGGTAGTGCGTGGCGAAGAGCGTCTTGGCCGCCGTCTCGGCGTGGGCGTGGAGATACTCCACGACCGCCCATGCGATGGAGACGCCGTCGAAGGTGGAGGTTCCGCGGCCGATCTCGTCGAGAAGAACGAGGGAGCGCTCGGTGGCGTTGTGGAGGATGTTCGCCGTCTCGGTCATCTCGACGAGGAAGGTGCTCTGCCCGCGGGCGAGATCGTCCGACGCGCCGACCCGCGTGAAGACCCGGTCCGCCACGCCCAGATCCGCCTCCTCGGCGGGGACGAAGCATCCGGTCTGCGCGAGGATCTGGATCAGCGCGACCTGCCGCAGATAGGTCGACTTCCCCGCCATGTTGGGACCGGTCAGGATATGGATCTGTTCGCTTTCCGTGTCCAGCTCCGTGTCGTTGGGGATGAATTCGCCCGGCCCGAGAAGCGCCTCCACCACCGGGTGTCTCCCCTTTCGTATGCGGAGGGCCGTCCCGCCGCCGACCCGCGGGCGGACATAGCGCCTCCGCACCGCGGCGTCGGCGAAGCCGAGGAGCACGTCCAGTTCCGCCGCGGCTCCTCCGATCCGCCGAATCCGCGTTCCCTCGGCCGCGGCGACGCTTCGGATCTCAAGGAAGAGCCTCTCCTCCAACGCGCGGATCCTCTCCTCGGCGCCGAGAATTCGGTCTTCCTGCTCCTTCAGTTCCGGGGTGATGTAACGCTCCGCGTTCACCAGCGTTTGCTTCCGGATGTAGGTGGGGGGCACGTTCTCCGCCCGCGCTTTGCTCACCTCGATGTAGTACCCGAACACCTTGTTGAAGCCGACCTTGAGCGACGGGATCCCGGTCCTCTTTCGCTCCGCTTCCTGAAGCTCGACCATCCAGTTCTGCCCGTGCGTTCCGACGCGGCGGAGTTCGTCCAACTCGGCGTCGTACCCCTCCCGGATGATTCCCCCCTCCTGGATCGTCGCCGGCGGCTCGTCGACGATCGCCCGCGCGATCCTCTCGACCAACTCTTCCATCGGCTCGAGTCTCTCCGCGATCTCGCGGAGGAGAGGGCTCGCCGCCTCGCGGAAGAGGTCCGCCAGAGCGGGTACGCGGCGGAGAGTCTCCCGGAGCGCCGCCAGGTCTCGCGGCGTCCCTCGGCCGAGCACGATCTTGCCGGCGAGGCGTTCCAGGTCGCCGAAGCGGCGGAGAAGGGCGCGCGCCTCCTCACGCCAGACACTCCGCTCCACGCCCTCTTCCACGGCGCCGAGACGCGCGCCGATCGCCTCCGGGTCGATCAGGGGGCGCATCAGCCACTCCCGGAGGAGCCGCCCCCCCATGGAGGTGACCGAGCCGTCCACGATCGCGAGTAGCGTCGCCCCTTCGGTCCCCTCACGGATCGGCCGGAAGATCTCGAGGTTCCGGCGGGTCGTTTCGTCCAGGATCATATGGGTGCGCGCGCCGATTCCGCGGACACGGTCGACATGATGGAGGTTGTCGCGTCCCAAGTCGCGCAGATAACCGAAGAGGACCGCGGCGGCGGCGAGACCGAGAGGGAGGCCGGAGCATCCGAAGCCGTCGAGGGTCTCCACGCCGAAGTGATCGCGGAGCGTCCTCTCCCCCTGGTCGCCGTCGAAGCGCCACTCCTCGACGCGGCTGATCATCGGCGCGCGCCCGTTCCGGCCGAGTCCGGCGAAGCGCGCCTCTTCCCCGTCGGGGACGAGCACCTCCGCCGGCTCGAAACGCGCCACTTCTTCCTCCACCTCCTCCGGCGGCAGCTCGCCGATCCGGAAGTCGCCGGTGGTGACGTCCATGGCGGCCACGCCGACCCGCTCCTCTTTACCGGAGCGGCCCGGCGCGAGCGCCATCAGATAGTTGGGGCGGTTCCCCTCGAGCAGCGCCCCGCCGAGCGCGGTCCCGGGCGTGACCACCTCGGTCACCTCGCGCCGGACGAGCCCCTTCGCCTTTTTGGGATCCTCGGTTTGGTCGCAGATCGCCACCTTGAAACCGGCGCGCAGCAGGCGATCCACGTAGTGGTCCGCCTTGTGCCAGGGAACGCCGGCGAGGGGGATCGGCGATTCCTCCCCTTTGGAGCGGCTCGTTAGGGTGAGACCGAGGACGCGCGAAGCGGTCTCCGCGTCCTCGTGGAACATTTCGTAGAAATCCCCCATGCGGAAGAAAAGGATCGCTTCGGGGTGGCGCTCCTTCATCGCCCAGTACTGGCGCATCATGGGGGTGCGCGCCTCCATCCTACTCCCCATCCTCCCGGACGACGTGTCCCTCGAGGCCCTGGCCGGCGAGCCTCTCCCGCGCGCGCTCCGCCTCCTCTTCGTCCGCGAAGGGACCGATCCGCACCTTATGAAGCGTCTTGTCTCCCTCCTGCACGACGGCGAGGGAGAGCGCACCCACTCCTTCGGCGCGGCGGTCCTCCAAATAGCGGCGCGCGTTTTCCCCGTCGGAGAAACTTGCGATCTGAATGTAATATCCGTTCCCGCCCGCGGCGCGCTCCGCCTGCTCGGCCGCGCCGAGGCCGAGGCGCGCTTCCACCGACTCGGCGCTCCCCGGGGCGCGGTCGATCACTTCGGTGAAGGCGGCGCGTGCCTCCTCCACCCGCCCCGAGGCGAGAAGGGCTTTGGCGCGGAGGTGGAGCGCGGGAAGGACGAAATCATTCGACCCCTCCAACAGGGGCGCCGCCGTCTCGGCGGCCCGGCCCGCTTCCCCTTCCCGCAGTTGGATCTGGGCGGCGAGGAAACGGGCCCGCTCCGCCGGAGTCCCCTCCCCGCGGGCGACCCGGAGGAGAATGTCCAGGCCCCGGTCGACGCGGCCGGAAGCGATCAGCGACGCGCCGCGCCAGCAGAGCGCGTCGGCGCGCTCCGCCTCGGCGAGATGGTTCGCGGCGAGGTCGAAGTCCTCGGCCGCCCCCTCGTAGGCGCCGAGAGCGTACCGGTAGCGCGCGAGTGCCAGACGGACCCGCGCGTCCTCCTTCTCGGCGAGCAGGCCCTCCAGGGCGGCGCGATACGCCTCGCCGTCCCTCTCCAGGCCGGCGGCCCGGAAGCGCGCCTCCCGGGCGGCGTCCGTTCCGGGAACGCTCTCGGCGTAGAGAAGCAACTCGGCGCGCGCCTCTTCGTAGCGCCCTTCCGCGATCCACGTCTCGGCCCGGCGCCGGATTTCGTCATCGGCGCGGGCGGCTCCGAAAAACGTGAGCAGGTAGATCAGGAAGAGGCCGAAGAGGTGCGGGCCGGTCCGGTGAAGATCGTGTTCCATAACAGACACTGGGGACACCTCCAGAACGGTTCCTCCGCCCGGTAGCCGCACTGAGAACAATAGAGGGAGCGGTCCGGCGGCGGGTGGTTCTTGAGGAACGCGATGAGGTCCGCGAGTGCCCCGTCCGACGCCCGGCTTTCGATGGAGAGCTGAACCAACCGGTCTCGGGCGGCCGCCGAGGCGGGATTGCGCTCCACCGCCTCCCGGGCCGTTTCGAGGGCCGAATCCGCTTCCCCTCTTCTTGCGTAAAACAAAGAGAGGTTGAGTAAAGTGTGTTCCTCGGTCGGCGCCTCCTCGAGGATCATCCGGTACACGTCCTCCATCCGGTTCAGGTCGCCGGTCTCGAAGAGCGCGTTCTCGAAACGCACGAAGGTCAAATGGGCTTGATCGGGCGCGGCCATGTGGAAACGCGACCAGTAAAGAATCGCGTTTTCCAGGTCCTTCCGTTCGTGATAAAACGCGCCCAGCCGGTATAGCGCCTCGGGGCATTTGGGGTCGATCTTGAGCGCGTCCTGGTAAGCCTCGACCGCCCTCTCCTTCTCCCCCGCCTTTTCGAAAGAGGATCCGCAGAAAGCCCGGTAGCGCGCGATCGGCGCCGACGCCGCTTCGTTTCGTATGCGGAAGCCCTCCCGGTACAGATCGAAGGCGCGGTCCCACTCCTGGAGGCGCTCGTGAATGGACACCATCTTGCTCCGGATGCGCGGGTTCGCCTTGTTCTGGCGGAGCAGATCGCCGAGCACGCGCAGGGCGTCCCGGGCGCGCCTCGCCGCCATGTAGTCGTCGGCGATCGCCTCCCGGACCCGCAGCTTTTCCGTCCGCGAGAGTTTGCGCCGGAAGAAGGTGCCCACGTCGAGATCGCGGTGGATGCGGAGCGCCCGGTCCACCGCCCCCTTTTTACGGAGAAGGTTGCCGAGCCGCAGGTAGGCGTCGAAATTGGTGCGTTCCGCGAGAACCGTCTCGCGCAGCTCCCGGAGCGCCGTCTCCTCGTCCCCCTCGAGAAGCGCGTTCAGCGCTTCCAGGTAGCGGGATCGGGGCGGGCGGGCGCGGCGGACCCGGCGGGCGAGCCAAACCACGAGCGCGATCACCACCAACGCGGCGGCGCCCAGAAGATAGGGCCAAGCCCCTTCGTTCCAGGAGAATCCGTCCATCGCGTACCGGCTCTCCTACGCCTCGCCCGACGGGTCGGTGCGGGGCTCCTCCTCGTCCAACGCCTCGCCCGGATCGACCGGGATGTTCCGGATGGCGATCAGCTCGCGTTCATAGTCCCGGTTTCGGTTCTTCATCTCCCGGATCCGCAGACGGAGACGGAAGGTGTGGCCGAGCAGATAGAAGAAGGTCAGAACCGAACCGAGCAGGAAGGCGATGAAGAGCGCCAATACCAGGGGGACGTCCCGGAAGGTACCGAAATAGAGGTTCAGGGCGACCCGGGGGGACGGGTTGAGAACCGCGATCCCGAGCACCAGGAGGAGGATCAGAAGGAGCAGGAATGAACTGATGATTCGAAGCACGTTCCCCTCTCTCTCCGCGCGTGCGCGCTACCTCTTGCCCGGCATTGTAGGGGGCGCGCCGACGGCTGTCAAACCAAAAGGGGACGGGTGGTTGTGGGATTGCGCTCTCCCGGCGCGGCGCGGAAGTCTCCGTCTCGGGGAGAGAGCCATGGCTCTGCCGGGGAAGCGGCGCGGGAGAGCCGGATTCGCCGGCCGCGGTCCGGATTCGCGCCAGGAGCGCCGCGCGCGTCCCGGGCTAGAAAGAGAAGGATCCGGACACGCGGTGGATATCGTCGAGATAGCTGTTCTCGAGAAACGCGTAGTCCAGGCCGAGCGTGTTCCCTCCGACCGGGATCCGGAAGCCCGCGCCGGCGGCCCAGTCGTTCTGTTCGGAACGCTCTTGACCGAATCGGAGGGCGAGCCTCTCGGCGTACCAATACTCGACGCCGAGGCGGAGGTCGGCGCTGGCGCTGCCGATCCAGTACGCCGTGGCGCTTTTCCGTCCCTCGAAACGGGCGTCCAGGTCGGCGGCGACGGTGAGCTTCCCCTTCAGGGCGGGGATGTCGAAGGGATAGGAGAGGCCGCACTTCAAGGTGGGGAGGATCGTCTCGGTGACGTCGTCCCAGACGAGGAAGGTGGTGGTCGCGTCCTGCAGGTTCACGCCGACGGAGAGGCGCCTCCAGGGGCGGATCAGCGCGCCCAGGTCGAAACCGAGGCCCATGGCGCTGTCGTCCCCGACGCTTTTCCTCACCATTTTGACGCTTCCGCCGACGGCGATCGAGTTGGTCCAGAGCCGCCCGTAGGAGAGGAAGAGTCCCCACTCGGCGTCGGTCACGTAGCGGTCCACCTCGACCCGTCCCGATGTCTCGTTCATCCGCGTGTAGGGGATGTCGTCGATACCGAGGCGCGTGAAGGAGAAACCGAACGCGGAACGGTTCCGGTTGCTGTCGCCCAACTGCTGCACGAAGCTTCCCGCGTCGTAGTTGATCAGATCGCCGAAACGTTCGGAGTGCATGAAGATCATCTCCCGGCTCTGCACGAAGATGATCCCCGCCGGATTCCAATAGCCGGCGGAGGCGTCGTCGGCGATGGAGACGAAGGCGCCTCCCATGCCGAGGGGGCGGGCGCCGATGCCGGTGGCGAGAAACTCGCCGCCGTACTTGGCGAAGGGGAACGCGGGGGATGCGGCCAAAAGGGCCATGAGCAGGATCGGCAGGACGCGTCGCATCATCGTCATTCCTATCCCGGAGGGGAACGGGGGCGGGCCGAGGGGCCTCGCCGGAGGCGGGGAATCGATCGCCGGATGGTAACCCTTACTCTTCATGAGTTTACCCCAATCCTCCCGTATGGTCAAGAGCGCTTGCCCCGGATGGAGTCCCATAGCTCCCGGAGCCCGCGGAGCAGCTCCTCCGTCGGTTCGAGGGGACGGCCGGCGCGCTCCAGTTCCGGAAGGCGGCGGCTCATGGCCTTTCGCAACGTATCGACCGCCTCGCTCAGCCGGTACACCCCTCCCTCTTCTCCCCAAGTGAACGGAGGGACGCGTCCGGAGACGAAACCGGAACCCCCGAAGAGGTTGGCCATCGGCCCGATCACCGTCCCGGTTCCGATCCGGGTCCCGATGGCGGTTTTGACATGGTCGCCGATGAAGCAGCCCAATTTCAAGAGTCCCGTCTCGGCGGGACCTTCCCCCCAGTCCAAACGGACGGGGCCGTAATTGTTCTTTAGATCAGAATTGTTTGTCGCCGCGCCGAGGTTGACCCACTCCCCCACGACGGCGTGACCCAGGAAGCCGTCGTGCTGCTTGTTGGAGAAGGCCCCGAAGAGGGTCCCCTCCACCTCGCCGCCGACGCGCGCCCCCTCGCCGAGAGTGGTCCCCTCGCCGATCCGCGCCCCCGCCCGGACGCGCGCGTCATTCCGGATCCAGAGCGGCCCCCGGAGGACGGTGTGGGCCTCCACGGTCACGCGGTCGCCGATACGGATCGGCCCCTCCCGCGCATCCAGGAGAACGAAGGGCTCGAAGCGGCAGTCCCGGCCGACGCGAACGTCCCGTCCGAGAACCTCCGCCCCGCCCGCTCCTTCGGCGCCGAAGGGGGCGGGTGCCGTCGCCGGCAGGGATGGGAATTTTCCGAGGCGCTCCAGGAACGCGTCGTCCTCCGCGATCCTCGCGGCGTTTCCGGCCACCAGCGACCAGGGACGCTCGACGATCTCCCCCCCCGTCTCTTCTTCCGGAAGCCCGGCGATCGCTTCGGCGATCGGAAGGTCCGATCGCTCGAGGCGTTTTAAATCGATTCGCGCCGCGAGAGGCCCCGCAGCGCATCGCCAGAGCCGCTCCCCCTCCCCACCGTCGATCGCGCGGATCAGATCCGGGTCGGGGATCGCCAGGGGATGGGCGAGCAGGACCGTCCCTCGCTCCGCCCCGTCCAACGCGTCTCCCGGAGCCAGCAGGCGCCAGCGATCGGCGAAGGTCAGACCTCCGAAGAGGGTGTTCTCCAGCGGCTGAAGGGGAAAAAGGGCGCGGAAGGACGGATGCGCCCACTCCTCAAGAAAGCGTGGAAGACCCAATAGACCCGACCCGGAAAAGGGATGGTGCCGAGGGCCGGATTCGAACCGGCACGAAGACGAATGCTTCAGCGGATTTTAAGTCCGCGGCGTCTACCAGTTCCGCCACCTCGGCGTCCCGGGTAGAGCGAAGGGGGACGGGAAAGGCGGCACCCGGATTCGAACCGGGGATGAAGGATTTGCAGTCCTCTGCCTTAGCCACTTGGCTATGCCGCCTTCGTTGGAGAAAAAAAGATGGAGCGGGAAACGGGATTTGAACCCGCGACATCCACCTTGGCAAGGTGGAGCTCTACCACTGAGCTATTCCCGCTCTCCGTCTTCTTGTACTATCGATCGGCCCCTCCCGTCAACGGAGGATAACCCACGGTCCGGCAGCCGGTACCGACCAAAAACATCATAATACCGGATGCGGAGCAGGTCAACAAACATTCGCGACGCGTCGTGGACGGCGTCCACGCGGGTGTCCGGGCTGTTCATCCAGGTGATCGGCTCCTCGCGGAGGCGGAGGCCCATCTTGCGGGCGAGATAGAGCATCTCGACGTCGAAAGCGAATCCGTTGATCCGCATGGCGTTCAGAATGGGAAGCACGCTCTCGCGGTCGAAGGCCTTGAAGCCGCATTGGGTGTCCCGAAAGCCGCGCAGGACGATCACGCGCACGATTCGATTGAAGACCTTACCCATCGTCTCCCGGTACCAGGGCTGATGGACCCGCACGTCGGAATCGGGGAGGTCGCGGCTCCCGATCACCACGTGATACCCCTCCTCCAGGAGGCGCAGAAAACGCTCGATTTCGTGAATCGGCGTGGAGAGATCGGCGTCGGTGAAGAGGATGAATCGGCCGCGGGCCTCCTCGAAACCCTTGCGGACCGCCCCCCCCTTCCCCAGGTTGCGCGGCAGGCGGATCGGGCGGCAAGCCTCGTGGCGCTCCGCGAAGTCGAGGGCGAGTTCGCTCGTCCGGTCCGTGCTCCCGTCGTCCACGGGGAGGATCTCGAAGGGGTAGTCCCGCCCGCTCAGGTACGCGTGAACCTTGTCGAGGCTCGACAGGATCACGCCCTCTTCGTTGAAGGCGGGGATGACGACCGAAAGATGGGGCCGTTTCCGCGCGCGCGTGGTTCCGTTCAAGGTCGCTTCACGGCCCCCTGCACCACCAAGGTTTCGGCGATCCAAGCCTTGTCGTACCCGGCTTCCCGGATCCGTTTGAGGAGTCGGTTGGCTTCTTCGCGGGTGGAGCAATCCCCGATCCGTACCTTGTAGTACGGGGCGAGGTACTCCACATAAACCGTTTCCGTGATGGAAGAGCGAAGATCCTCCGCGAAGCCGCGGGCGTCCTCCGGACTGCGCGAGGCGAGCACTTGCACGCGGAACCCGGGTGAGTAACGGGTCTGCATCGACGCCGCCGGCGCGGGCTCCGGCTTCGCCGTGTCGGGCATCTTCGTTTCCGGAAGCGGTACGGCGGCGATTTCCTCCCGGGGCGTTTCCCGCGCGATTTCCGGCGGGGCGTTTTCGGGGACCGCGGGGTTCTCGGGCGCCTCTGTTTCGAGCGGCGGCGCGGCGGCGGTTTCCGTCTCGGGGATGCCGGAGATGACCGGCTCGGCGGCGGTTTCCGCATCGGCGGCCGGGGCGGTGGTGTCCGCGGCGGCGACGGCCGCGGCCGCCTCCTCCCGGTTCACCACCCAGGTGTCCACATCCTGCACGTCTTTCGGAACCTCTCCGCTCCCGCGCGACTGCAGGCCGGCGCAACCGACGAGCGTCCCCAGCGCGAGGGCGGGGAGAATCCCCGTCACGATTCGTTTCATGACCTGGTCCTCCCGGTCCCCAGGATAGCCGACCGGATCGGAGGGCCGCAACCCTTTCCTCGGCGAACGGACTCGGCACTCTCCCCCGTCAATTCAGATAGCCGAGGGCGCGCAGCTGTTCCTTGAGGGCGCCGTCGTCCGTCTCCTCCGAAGAGACCGGAACCGCGTCGAGAACGTAGTCGTCGTGCGTGGGCGGGTGGTTGTCGATCCACCCGTCGACGAAAGCGGACTCGAGGAGCCTTCCCTTCATGTTCCGGCCGATGGGGAGGCCCATCATGTAAAGGGTGGTGGGCGCTACGTCGAGAATCGTCGCCACGCCGTCCGAGACGCCCCGCCGGATGTGGGGCCCGCGGAGCAGGAGGATCGCGTCCGGGCTGTGTTCGCCGGAAAGGCGCGCCGGGGTTTCCTCGATCAGTTCCTCCGAAGGGACGACCGAACCGTCGGGCAGGCGGAGCCGCCGACCCTTGGTGGGGACCTCCTCGCGTATGCGGACGATCAAGCTCACCGGATCCTTGCGGCTGGTGCTGAAAACCGGTTCACCGCTCTCTTCCTCGATGATCGTCGCCAGAATGGTCTCCAGGTCCGGCGGAAGCATCCCCCTCCCCCCCTTCCCCTTCATGTGAAGCCGGGCGGCGAGGTTGATCCCCTCCACCGTTTCCTCCAGGCCGAGTCGGCGGAGAAGGTTCTCGGTGCGGATCAGGCGGAGAGCGCCGGAAGCCTCGGTCTTCATCGCCCGGAGCCCGTGGTCGGAGAGGACCACCAGGTGGAGCCCCTCCGGGGCTTTCGCGAGGATGCGTCCCAGAACGACGTCCATGGCTCCGTACATCCGGGGGATCACGTCCCGGTAGCGCTCCACGTCCTCCGGGAGAACGCCGGGAAATGATTCGGGTTCGTAGTATTTCCAGAAGTAATGGCTGCTGACGTCGATGCCGTTGTTGTAGAAGGCGGCGAACTCCGGCTGGTAGCGCTCCCAGAGCTCGAGAAACATGTCGCCGTGCATCCGCAGTTTCAGGAAGCGCTTGGCGATCATGTTTTCCAAGTAGGGTCCTTTATGAGTCATCACCCGAAACGCCTCGAGGACCGTGGAGATACGCACGCCGTATTGGATCGAACGGACGCCGTACAACGCGTAGCGGCGCAGATCGCGGTCCTTGTTCCCCTTCTCGCTCATGGCGAGTTCGCGGATGAAGCCCAGCTCCTTCGGCCATGTTTCGGGGCCGCGGGCGAAGAGGGAGGGGATGATGAAACCGTCCACCGGGCGGGGCGGCCAGGTGATCAGATAGCCGAGGACGCCGACGCTTTTCCCCTTCTGCTGCGCCATGTCCCAGAGCCGGGGCGCGCGGACGGTGTTCGCGGTGGCGTAGAAATTATGCACGCCGTGTTCCTCCGGGAGGACGCCGGAGGCGATGGTGGTCCAGATGATCGGCGACATGAGAGGATCGAAACTCTCCATGCCGAAGCGCGCTCCCTCCCGCTGCAACGCGCGGAATGTGGGGAGACGATCCTCGGCGTCGAAGCGATCGATCAGCTTCCAGCGGGCGCCGTCCACGCAGAGCATGAGGGTTCGATCCTTGCCGTCCCAATCGATGGGGCGGTCCGCCAGGCGCGCCCCGCCGAGGGGAAAAAGGAGGAGCGCCGCCAGGGGGAGGATCAGGAACGCCGTTCGGGGGACGCCGTCCCGGCAGGCGCGGCGGGCGAGAAAGACGCCGATCCGCGCCGCGCCGAGAAGGAGCACGAGCGCCGAGAGGATCGTGCCGATGAGAACCACCGCGGAGGATCCGTGGAAGATCCCCTCCAAGGCGCCGTAGAGGATCAGCGTTCCCGCCGGGACGATTCCCACCGCCGCGGCGAGCCCGAGAAAACGGCGCGCCTCCGTGTCACCGCTTCGCGGCGGCAGGAGGCCGATCAAAAAGGCCACGACGCCGGCCGGCACGGTCAGGATCAGCGGAAGCATCAGAAAGAGGGTCCAGCCGTCGCGGGCGGAATCGAAAAAGCGGTCGTTCAGACCGAGAAAGACGAACGCGGCGATCAGACTCGCCCAGCAAAGAGCGAAGAGCGAGAGAGTCCAGGATCGACGGATGCGGGATAACACGTGTCACTCCTCCCCGGCGGGGGCGCCGTCCCCTTCCCCCGGTTCGTTCACTCGCCCCAGGAGTCGGTCGTGAACCCGGGCGAGAAGGGCGGAAGCCCGTGCCCAGGTATAGCGCTCCCGGACGAAGTCCGTGGCGGCCGGGTCGGGAGCCGCCTCTCTTAAAAGATACGCAAAACGATCGATCCGGTCGACGGAAGCGAAGCGTTTCAGCTCTCCGAACCCACGCATCCCGAAAGGGGTGGAGAGCACCGCCAGGCCGGCCCCCAAGTACTGAAGCACCTTCACGTTCGAACCGGACCCGCTGAGGATGGGGTTCAGGCCGATGTCCGCCGCCCGGAAACAGGGCTCGATTCTGTCGACCCGGCCGGTGACCAGCACGCGGCCGCCGCTCCTCTTCCGGAAGGGCTCCCCGGCGCTCCCGGCGATGAGGAAATGAATGTCACGAGGCGCCTCGGGGACGATCCGGTCCAGGATCGCTTCCACCGCCTCTACATTGGGAGGGACCAGGGAGCCGGCGAAGAGCGCCACTCTCCCCTCACGAGGAAGCCCGAGGGAAACCCGAGCCGCTTCACGTTCTTCCTGAGGTGATGGCTTGAACTTTTCGGGATCATAGCCGTTAGGGATGACGTCAATGCGTTCCCGGGGGATGCCGGCGAAACGGAGGAACGCTTCGCGGTCCTCCTCGGTAACCGCCACCACGCGGTCCGCGCGGCGGAGCGCCCATTTCTCCAGGTCGGCCAGGTAACGGGCATGTCTCTTCCGGAAGGGGAAAGGGAGGATCAGGGGCTTGTGCCAATCGGCCTCCAGGTTATGGCTCGCGTAGAGAACCGGCGTGCCCGGCCGGAGTCGGTCCGCCCATGGTGTGAGCCAGAGAGAGTCGAACTGCGCCAGGTCGAAGGGGGCATTGAGGAGACTCGCCGCGCCGAGGGGGAGCCGGCGGTGCCATCCGGCGACACGAAAGAAGGGAGCGACCCGCGCCCTCTCCAGATAGTAGAAAAGCGTTTGCGTCGGAGAGGGGACGCGGGCGATCCGAAGAGGGCCGATCCTCTCCTCCCCTCCTCCGTCGCGTATCCCGGTGAGGGCGAGGAGGGTCCCGTCGTATTCCCCTCCCGGCAGGTGGCGGTAGATTTCCCGTATCCTCTCGCCGCCGGCGCCGAGCGCCGGTTCGGGGGGGATCGACGAAAGCCCGAGGATTCTTTTCACCAGCCGTACGCCTCCCGGTAACGGTCGACCATCCCCGCGAGGGAGTGCCGCTCCTCCACGCGAATCCGCGCCGCCTCGGCGCGCCGCAGCGCCCCCGCCCGGTCCCGGAGGGCGTCGACGCAGGCCGCCGCGAGACGCTCCGGATCCTCGGGGGGAACAAGAGACGCCTCCCTCCCGTCCCGCGCCGCCTCGGCGGTCCCGTCGACGGCGGTGGCCGCGATCGGCGTTCCCGCGGCCATCGCCTCGAGGATCGTGAGGGGGAGCCCTTCCCATCGCGAGGGGAGGACGAAAAGATCGAGACGGGCGAGGAAAGGAGCCGCGTCCGGAATCGCGCCGGGGAAAAGGGCGGCGCCTCCGAGACCGAGCCCGGCCGCCCGTTCTTCCAGATCGGCGCGCCGGCTCCCCTCTCCGGCGATGACCAGCACCGCCCCGGGGAGCGCGGCGCGGATCCGCGTCATCGCTTCGAGGAGCACGTCGAAACCCTTCTGCCTTTCCAGGCGGCCGATCGATCCGATCCGGTGGGTCGTGCCCGGCGGAAAAGGATCCGGCTCCAGGGGGAGCGCGCCGCGGAAGCGCGCGGTGTCGATCCCGTTCGGGATCACCGTGATCCGTTTCGCGGGAACCCGCCAGTAACGAATCAGGCTCCGCCGGACGGCGTCGGAGACCGCCACGATCCGGTCGTCGTGACGGACCAGAAGTCGCTTGGCGAGCCGGTCGCGAAGCCCGCACCCCTCGGACCGGACGTGCTCGGTTGCGATGATTCGTCCCGCTCCCCCCCGCTTCGCGGCGGCGGCGGCGTGCCTGTCCGAGAGAGGCCAGGTTCTATGGATGTGCACCCAATCGGGGCGGAAGCGCCGGACCTCCTCCTCCAGAGGCGCGGCGAGGGATCGAGAGGACGCCTCGGCGACCGCCGAAACGCGAACGCCGGCGTCGAGAAGGCTGTTCCGAAAGGAGGCCGCCCCCGGGTCGACGACGCAGAGGACATCCGCGCCGGACGCGGAAAAAGCCCCGGCGAGGGAGAGCGTCACGCGCTCCGCCCCGCCGAAGGCCTTCCCGGTGTCGACGTAGAGAATTCGTCCTCCCCGCATCTCCGTCAGGCCAGGGGGATGAACGCGCCGTTCTTCTCGAGCGACTCCGATGCCGCCTCGAGGACGCGGACCACCAACCGCCCCTCCGCGGCGGTGCCCCGGGTCACCTTCCCCTGATCGATCCCGTCGAGGAAGTGCTTCGCCTCCGCCTTGAGCGGTTCTTGGTCCACCAGCTTGGGCGTAAAGATATCGCCGAAGCGGTAGGCGAGATGAAACTCCCCGAAGGTGTCGTAGTGGGGTTGGACGTCGACGCCTTTGTCGTAAATACGAATTTTCTCGAGGGTCTCGATGTCGTCGTAGACCACCATCTTCTTGCTCCCCACGAAGGTGGTCCTCCGAATCTTGCACGGGTCGAGCCAGCTGACGTGCAGATGGGCCACCACGTCGCCGGGAAAACGGAGCGTGACGAAGGCCACGTCCTCAATCGGTTTGCGAATGAAGGATTGCCCGTGGGCGCTCACCTCGATCGGATCCCTCTCGAGGACATAGTGAAGAATCGAGATGTCGTGGGGCGCCAGGTCCCAGATGACGTTCATGTCTTCCTGGAAGATGCCCAGGTTGAGCCGGTTCGAGGCGATGTAGTGGATGTCCCCCAGCTCGCCGTCCCGGAGAAGATCCTTGACCTTGTTCACCGCCGCCGTGAAGAGGAAGGTGTGGCCCACCATGAGCACGGTGCCGCTCTTCTTCGACGTGGCGATCAGATCGTCCGCGTCATTGGTGGAGAGGCAGAGCGGCTTCTCCACCAGAACGTGTTTCCCCGCCTCGAGCACTTGCTTGGCCACGTTGTGGTGCGTGGCGACGGGGGTGGCCACGACCACGCCGTCCACGCCGTCGTCTTCCAGCACGTCTTCCAGGCGGGAGGTGGTGTTCACCAGCGGGTAGAGCAGCTTCATCTGAGCGAGTCGCTCGGCGCGCTTGTCGCAGACGTAAGCGACCTCCGAGTTGGGCAGCTGCGAGAAGATGCGTACGAAGTTGGGGCCCCAGTATCCGGCACCGATGACGGCGATTCTGTGCATAGCTTTCCTCTCTCTCAGTAGCCACCTTTCCCGAACAGGATGACCGGGATCGTCCGGGCCAGGATCTCCATGTCCATCTTTAGGGACCAATGGTCGATGTAGTACAGATCGAGCAGCACCATCTCGTTGAAAGGAACTTCGCTGCGGCCGCTTACCTGCCAAAGTCCGGTAAGCCCCGGCTTCGCCTCCAGACGCCGCTTGTGCCACTCCTTATAGTATTTCAGCTCATACATGATCGGGGGCCTGGGCCCGACCAAGCTCATTTCACCGCGGAGCACGTTGTAGAGCTGCGGCAACTCGTCCAGGCTCGTCTTTCTGAGAATAGCACCGATCGGAGTCACCCGCGGGTCTTTTGTCATTTTGTAGACAGGTCGGTCGCCCTGGGTCTCGTCCTTCAGGTCCATTTCCTTGCCGGCGATGAAGTTCGTGGCGTACTCGCGGTGAATGCTGTCGTCCGAATCGACCCGCATGGTGCGGAATTTGTAGAAGGCGAAGGGCACGCCGTTCTGCCCGGCCCGCTCCTGCCGGAAGAGGACGGGGCCGCGTGAGAAGGATTTGATCAGCATCGCGATCATCCCGAAAAACGGAAGGAGCAGCACGATGAGCACCACCGCCGTCGCGAGGTCGGCGAGCCGTTTCAGGAAGTACGCCGGTCCCCGGAGCGGGTTCTCCTTCACGCCGAGCGTGGGGATCCCCCCCACCTTCTCGATCTTGGTGTCCGCGGCGAACATGCGGAACTGGTCGGAGATCATCTTCACCGGCACGCCGGCGCGCATGCAGCGGGAGATCAGGTCGATCATCGGCTCCTCGTGGAGGGTCTGCACCGCCACGAAGATCAGCTCCACACGGTGTTCGGTCACGATCCGGTCCAGGTCGGCCACGGTTCCCAGGACGGGAAGTGTTTCGAGAACGCGCCCCTGCTTCTCCGGGTCGTCGTCGACGAAACCGACGATCTCGTAGGACTGGGCCATGGTGTGCCGGACCAGGCGCACGAACTGGTGGCCCGATTCCCCGGCGCCGACCACCGCGATCCGCACGCGGAAGGGGTCCCGTTGCAGGTTGCGGAGCAGCGCCGTCCGGATGACGAAGACGCGGACCGTGATCATCAAGAGTATGACGAGCGCCCACGCGAGGGCCAGAATGAGGCGCCTCTCGAGGAAGTAGTTCTGCTTCGTCACGAAAGCGGTGGCCAGGATGATCAGGACCCCCACGTTCACGCTGTTGAAGATCCCGATCATCTGGTCGAAGACGGAGAGATAGACCTCCCGGCGGTAGAGGCCGTGTGCGCCGAAGATGACGATCCAGAGCGCGCAGACCGCCAGCGCCCCGATGATGTGGAAGGTCTGCATCGGAATGTTGGAGATGAAGATCCCGGACTGGAGACGGAACCAATAGGCGGCGAGGAAGCTGGCGAAGATCACCGCTCCGTCCACGACCACCAGGAGGAGGGTGCGATTCCGCGCCTCCCTCCTCCGTTCCGACGTTCGGGTTTGCTCCGTCTCCATCCCTTCGTCCTTCCGGCGCGCCGTTTCGGTTCTAGGCGAGCGCTTCCCGGAGCGCCTGCGCCGTCTCTTCGATCATCTCGTCGGTCAGCTCCGCGTACATGGGCAGAGTGAACCCCTGCGCCGCCGCCCGCTCGGCGATCGGGAAGGAACCCGGCCCGAGGCCGAGCCGTTCGTAAGCCTTCAGGAGGTGCAGCGGGATCGGGTAGTGGATTCCGGTGGCGATTCCCTTCGATCCCAGACGCTCCCGCAGGCGGTCCCGCTCCTCGTGCAGGACGATGAAAAGGTGATACACGTGACGGACGCCCTCCGCTTCGCGGGGGAGTTGCAGGGGCAGGTCGGCGAGTAACCGCCGATAGGTGTCCGCGGCGCGCCGGCGCGATTCGAGCCACCCCTCCAGATGCCGGAGCTTGACGTGCAGGATGGCGGCCTGCATCGCGTCGAGACGGTAGTTGTACCCTTCGACCTCGTGATTGTACTTGTCCGAGCGCCCGTGGTCCATCAATTGCCGCGCCCGGCGGGCGAGTTCGTCGTCGTCGGTCACCAACGCCCCGCCGTCGCCGTAGGCGCCCAGGTTCTTTCCGGGGTAGAAGCTGTAGCAGACCGCACGCCCCAGGGATCCGATCTTTCGCCCTTTATAGAGCGCGCCGTGGGCTTGGGCGGCGTCTCCGATCACGACCAGGCCGCGCCGCTCGGCGATCTCCAGGATCGGACCCATGTCCGCCGGCTGACCGTATAGGTGGACGGGCATCACGGCGCGGGTTTTGCCGGTGATCGCGTCCTCGAGGCGGTTCGGGTCCATGTTGTAGGTGGCCGGGTCCACGTCGACGAAGCGAATCGTCGCCCCGGCTTGGGTGATCGCCTCGGTGGTGGCGATGAAGGTGTTCGGCACGGTGATCACCTCGTCGCCGGGTCCCACGTCCGCGGCGATCAGGGCGAGGTGGAGCGCCGAGGTGCCCGAACTGGCGCCGACGCAGTGACGGGCGCCGACGTACTCGGCGAAGTCCTTCTCGAAATTCGCCACCGGAGGGCCGCCGATGAAGCGGGTCGTGTCCAGGATTTCCTGGATCGCTCCGGCGATCTCGTCGCGGATGGTCTCGTATTGCGCCTTCAGATCGACGAAGGGAATGGACATCGATGAATCTCCTCGTGTGAAGAGGAAGCGGCCGCCGCCTCGGTACAACGGTGTCCGGGCGCGTGGGCGGCGATCCGCTCCCCTGCGTTCTCGCTCTTTGCGGAGGATCGGTCCGAGGGGGGCGCGGCGGGCGCCGCCGCGGCGCGTTCACGGCGCGTCAGCGTCAGTTCCCCCACAGGCACGCCGGAAAAGGAGTCGCGTTCCCTCAGCAGATCCCCGATTTCATACACCTGAATGAACGGGGCGCGGCGGAGCAGCACCTGCAGCTCGTACCGTCCTCCCCGCAGATTCCCCGGTACCCGGGCGCGGATGGTGTCCGCCACGATCTCGCCGACGGACCAGGAGAAGATCGGATAGGCGCCGCTTCCCGGGTTGCGCATGATCCGGGTCCGGTCGTGCGTGCCGGTCCGGATTTGCTCCCAGAGGCGGGCGGGTTTCATGTTCCCCTCACCCTCCTTCGAGACGCGGTCCATGCGCAGATAGATCTTGTAGGGGAGCGGGTCGTCCGTCTCCCCCTCCTTCCGCCAGTAGCAGGCGACCCGGACCGAATCACCGAGGGCGGTGGACTCCCGATCCACCGACGCGGCGAGAAGGCGGACGTCGTTCGGGAAGAGCCGATCCACCTTCTTCGCCTCCACGGGGGCCGCGTCCAGGCGCGCGTTGAGCACCGGTCCGGCGAAGGGGAGCGCGCCGGTGCTTCGGTCGATCCGGAAAAGGTGACAGCGGTCGCGGGCATACACTTCGCGGTAACGATCCGGCTCGCTCCGGAACTTGCGGAGCGCCGGCTCGTAGAACACGGGATCCACCGATCCCAGATAGGTGGTCCGAAGACCCGGAAAGCGGAAGTTCAGTAATACATAGTCGGCGTTCCAACGATCCAGCGCTCGCAAGGTTTCCTCGCCGCCGAAGTAGGGGCTCGTGACGCGGATCGCGTCGCGGAGCCTCTCCGGCGCGGTCGGGTCGCCGGGCGAGGAATGCTGCGCCTTGACCGCGAGCGCCTTCTGCGGCGTGTAGGCGGGGATCAGGTAACCGGTGAGGGGGTCTGTGGCGATCACGGCCCGGGGCGGGAGATTCGCCGTCATCCAGGCGAAGAGGTCCGACCACAGCTCCGGTCCCTCCTCCCTCTCCTCGTTGTGAACCGGCCGGAAGCGGAGTCTCTGCTGAAGCCCGCTTGCGTCGGCGCTCCGCAGGCTGCCGGCGAAAAGGAGCGCGAGGAAGAGGAGCGCCGCTCCCGACGCGGTTCGCCGGCCCCACGAGGCGGGACGGACCGCGGTCCGCGCCCAACGGGCGAACAGATAGCCGAGGACCAGATCGTATCCGCCGAACCAGACGATCCGTCCCACAAGGTAGCCGATGAAAGGGGTGAGAAGCGGCACCAGGATCGGGTTCGAGGTGACCAGAATCGGTAAGAGGGTGATGGCGACGGCGAAGAGAAGGCCGACGGACCGGCGCGCCTCGCGGAGGAGGAGAAGCGAAAGAGGAACCGCCGCGAAACCGAAGAGGCTGATCCGACTGAAGGCGCGGAGCGGATTGCTGAAATAGAGTCCGCGGCCGACCCAGACCACCGCCTGAAGATGACTGTGGATCGGGTCGAGCGCGGGATAACCGGTGAGGAAGCGCCAGAGGCCGATGGGCGCCGCTCCGGCGGCGAGCAGGCCCAAGCCGAACACGGTCCGCCGCGCGGAGAACTCCCTTTCCTCCCGGCGCATCCAGGGGAGCGCGACGAGGAAAAGGCCGCCGAGGAAGAGGACGGTCACCGCGCTGAAGACGTGAATCCCCATCAGCGTGAAACCGTGGAGAAGGAGCGCCGCGCGAGCCGGGCGGAGACCCCGGGCGGCGCGCAGAAGGAAGGCGAGGCCGCTCCACACCACCGGCGCGGCGAAACCGAAGGCGGAGGGGGAGCGGCCGAACCAGACGCCGAACACCCCCCCATCGAAGGAGAGGAGCGCGAAGGCGAGGGCGAGCGCCGGGGCGGCTCCCCCGCCGAGAACCTCCCGCGCGAGCGCCCAGAAGGCGATCGCGAAGAGCGCCGCCGCGACGCCGGGGAGCGCGTCGAAGACGCCCGGCGCGTCGACGCGCGCCAGCGAACCGGCGACCGCCGCGGCCGGGTAGTGGAAGCCCTTCCTCGCGTCCAGGAGTTGGTCCGTCGGCTCCCCGTAATAGGCGCCGAGAGGAAAGCAATCCCCCGTCGCCTGAATCTCCCGGATGACGGCGATGTGATCTGGCGCGTCGCTGGCCGCGGTGATCAGACTCCCGTGGAAGAGTGCGAGCGCTCCGACGGCGACGACGGCCGCCGCCACCCACAGGGGAAACCGGCTCCGCACCCGGGCCCGCGCCCCCTCGGCGACGAGGATGAGGCCGGACCCCAGAAGGATCGGCCGCGCCGCCAGGTCGAGGATCTTCGTCCCCACGCCGAAAAGCTGTCCCGCGAAGAGGGGGAGGAAGAGGATCACGCAGGAGACGGGGAAGGCGAGGGCGAGCGTCCCCTCCCCTTCCTCGCGGGATCCGCGCCGAAGCATCCGGAGCGCCGCGTATCCGGCGGAGAAGAAGAGCCCCCCCGCCGTGGCGGTGAACCGGAGTCGCTCCGGCCCCCCCGCCCCCAAGGAGACGGCGAAACCGGCGAGCGCGAGCAGCCCCGCCGCAAGCGGCGGGATCCGGCGATCAGCCGAGAGCCGCGTCATTCCGCTCCTTTCTCTTCTTTTCCCACTCGGCGGTCAGCAGCGCGATGCGGCTTGATCCGATGAGCAGCGCCAGCATGGTCCACGTGAACTGCTGGGTATTTTCATAACGCATAAAGGAAATCTTTATCTCGTCGACCAGGAAGATCACCATCACCGCCGAAAGGAGCACCACCGTATAGGCCAAGTCGGTTCGCCTGGACGCATAGGCTTTCGCCGCGAGGATGCTCTTTCGCAGGGCGAACAACAGGATGTAATAAAAAACAAGGGCGCCCGGAATCCCCACCAAGTAGGCGTAAAACAGGAAGAGACTGTGCGGGTACCAGTGCCTCACGTTTCTCTCGTCCACGCCGGCGAAGTAATAAGGCCCATGCCCGAGCCAGGGCTTCTCCTTGATCTTCTCCCACGCTTCGGACCAGACGCGGGCCCGCGTCTCCGGCATCCCCCGCACCAGCTTGGTCTCGCCGAGGCGCCCGAACAGGGAAGCGGTGGATGTGTACTGGTTGAGCACGATGGAGGAGACATAAAACACCGCCAGCACGCCGATCAGGACGGGCAGCATTTTCTGGTAATTCAGAATGCGGCGGGCGATCCAGGTCAGGTAGACCACTCCGGCGATCAAGGAGAGGAAGGCGCCCCGCGTGGCCGTCGCCAAAAGGAGCATGATGGCGAGCATCAGCGTCGGCAGCCAGATAATCTGCCGGAGAAAGACCCGTTCGGAGACGACGCGGATGAGCAGCATGGGAATGAAGATGGCCAGGTACTCCGCGAACATCTCGTAGTCGCCGAACACGCTGCCCACGCGGACGCCCTGCAAGGTTTCCATCTGGGAGGTTTTGACCCGTAAGACCGAGAAGATGTGCGCGAAGCCGGGAAACCAGATCTCGGTCATCGCCACGATGGCGACGAAGAAGAAGGACGCGATGAGCGCGTTCAGGACGAAACGGATGTCCCTCTCGGTCCGGACCAGGTTGAGCACGAGGTAGAAGATGAAAATCGACGACACGAAAATGCGGAAACGCTTGATCGCTTCGTCCATTTCTCCCGGCGCCACCTGGGTGAAAGAGAGGATGAAGAGCAGGAAAATCACCACCAGCGGCTTCTCGATGCCGCCGCCGATGGGCTTCCGCTCGTAGCCGAGCGCCACCCGGAGGAGCCAGAAGGCGAAAATGATGTACGAGAAGATCACCGTCGTGCTCCCCATGGTCGTGTTCTGCGGGAAGGGGATGATGAAGAGCATGAAGGCGACGGAGTAGCGGCTCGGCAGCATGAACGCCGCCACGAGAACGGCGATCCCCATCAGCGCCTCGATGACCCGCTTGTTCGGGCTGAGGATCTGGCCCGCCAGAACGAAACCGAGCACGCCCGCGATGAACAGGGAGAGGCCGAGGGCGACCACTTCCGGCCGGGTCGGGCGCACGCGATCGGGGAGTCCCGAGAAGGGGGATTTCATGGCCGCACCTCCAGAGTGTCGACGGCGATCCAGGTCTCGCGCGCCGCCCCGCGGCGCAAACCGTCCAGTTTGCGCACGGGGAAGAAGGGGTCGGGCTCGACGGTCACTTCCAACCGATAGTCGCCGGGGGGAATCGAACGCGGCACCCGGACTCGGCGAATCTCCCGCACGCGGTCCCCCCCCTTCCAGAGAAGGGCCGGGTCCTCCAGCCCGCCGAGTGGGACGATCGCCCAGGGCCGGAGGCGGTCGTCGCGGCGCAGCCGAAGGGTTTCATAGGAGGGGTCCCCCTCCCTGCGGCCCCGCAAAAAGAGGAGGGGCGGGCGGACGTCGGCTTCCTCCGCGTCGAGGAGCCAGGAGGTGGTGAGGGTGACGATCTCGCCGGGTGCGGCGCTCTTTCTGTCCAGCCTGCCGGCGAGCAGGCGGAAACCGCCCGGAAGCGGGACGTCGATTCGCGGCCCCGGCGCGGGTGGATCCTCCCGCCGGGCGTCTTCCGCCTCGACCATTGCACCGTCGAGCACTCGATAGAGGCGGAAGCCGGGCGGTGTTTCCAGCGGAAGAAATCGTTCCGGCCGCGCGTCGAGGCGGGCGGCGCCGCGTCGAAAAGCCTCGGGGGAAACAAATACATTATAAGTGTGAAATGAATGATCGTACCCCTCGTTGAGGAGGACGTACCGCACGCCGTATCGGTCGAGAAAGCGGTCCGTCTCGGCCGGGCCGGCGAGGCCCCGGAGGATGCGCTGGCTTTCCGTAAGGCGGCGGGCGCCGTCGGGATCGTTCGGCGACGAGTGCTGGTCCGGAATCGCCGTCGGGTGGAGCGTCGTTCGCGCGTAAAGCGTGTAGCCCGTGAGAGGATCGGTGAGTACCGTGGCGCTTGCCGGTATGAGCGCCGCCGCGTCCCGCAGGGCCGCGCCTCCGGGCGTCGTCTCCCCGTTCCGCTCGCCGCGGGAATGATTACCGGCGAAGCCGGACTGGAAGGTGAACAGCACCGTGAGGAGGGCGGCGAGACCGCCGAGGGCGCGCGCCGGACTTCTCCTCTCCTTACATCCCCGCCACGCCACCGCGCCGAGGACGAGAGGATAGGGAGCGAGCAAGGGGAGCCTTCGGGTCAGGTACCCCCCCCTTTCCTCCAACAGGGGGTAGAGTATCGGGTTCATCACCAGAAAGAGAACCAGCAGGGGCGAGAGAACGAGGAAGAGTTCGCCCGGCGTGAGGACCCGCCCGCGCCCGAAGAAGAGGGGGAGAAGAAGGAGCGAGATCGCCCCGGCGGCGGTCACCGTTTTCCACAGCTCCGACGGTTCCAGCATGGCCATGCGGTCCGAGAGGATCAGCGTTCCCTGGCGGTGCAGGTGGAGCGGGTTGGCCGGGTCATAGGTGAAGAGAAACCGGAAAAGGAAGATCGGCGCCGCTCCGGCGATGAGCGCCGCGAGAAAGCGGATCGGGCCGCCCGCGGAACCACGGAGCCTCGGTAGCGCGAGGAAGGACGCCGCCACGAGCGTCGCGCCGGCGATCGAGAGGAATCCCGAGAATGCGTGGACCCCCGCGGCGCCCGCGCCGAGAAGGAGCGCCGCCGCGCGGAGACGCCGCTCGCCTCGCCGCTCCTCCCCCCCGCCGCTTCGCAGGGCGAGTTCCACGGCGAGGAAGAAGAGGAGCAGCCCCGCCTTCCCCGGGTAGCCGGCGGTCCAGAACCACTCGTCCGCCGGTCCCCCTCGATAGAGAAGCGCGAAGAAGACGGCCCCCGCCGTCGCCTCCCCACGGCCCGGGAGGAGCGCCTCCGCCAGGCGGAGAAGGACCAGCAGAATCAGCCATACGTGAAGGACCCAGAACGCCGGGTAGGTGAAGAGGGGATCCGCGCCGGCGAGCAGGCCGATCAAAGCCCAGGCGGTGTGGTTCGTTCCCTTTCGCGGGTCGAGGTTCTCGATCCGGTCGGCGTGGAAGGACTCGTGCGGGAAGGGGTCTCCCCTCTCGATCATGTGGCGCACGCCTCCCAGATGATCGTAGGCGTCGCTGATCGGCCCCGTCCGTGGTTGAGCGACGAGCACGAGAAGAAGCGCCGCCGCCCCGATTAGGATCGTCTCGACCGTGTCCCGCCGGGATCCCCCTCCGCCACCGCGGAAGGCGGCGACGAAACCGAGGGCGCCGAGCGGGAGAAAGAGCGCGGCGAGCGGCAGCCGGAGCAATTGAAAGAGAACCGCGAAGAGGGCGAGCACGCCCTGGGCGGCGGCCCAGGCGAGGGGAATACGTAAACGCCGGCCCTCGCCCGGGCGAATCGACGAGGCGATCCACCATCCGGGGAGGAAGAGCACCAGGGCGGCGGCGGCGGCGAAACGGGCCGTCTCCGGCGCCGGCATGCCGAAGCGCGCCGAGGCGGCGACGCCCCAGAGCGCCAGTATGCCGAGAATGCGTGCGATGCGATTTCCCGTCATGACCTCACTTCACGCCGAAGCGTCTCTTCGCCAGAAACATGAGGTTCTCGAAACCGTCGGACCACATGTTCAGCTTCACCTCGCCGATCCGCTCGTGATAATCGATGTGGCACTCGCCGAATCGGACGTCCCGGTGAAGCATCGCCTCGATCTTGAATTCCTCCGAGAAGGGCATGCCGTCGCTCCGCACGTCCAGCTTGGGGAAGACCCAGGAGTAGAAAGCCCACATGCCGGACTGGGAGTCGCGGATCTTGCGGAAAAAGAGGAGCAGCGTGGCCGCCGTGAGCACCCAGTTGCCCATCTGGTTCATCCCGCGCATGGAGCCGCCGCTTTGTAAGGGGAAGCGGCTGGCGGTCACGAAATGCAGGTCCTTGTCGAGGAGATAGTCCAGCACCCGGGGGATCTCCTCGGGCGGGTAGCTCCCGTCGCCGTCCAGTGTGACGACGATCTCCGACGATGCGGCGGGGATGCCGGTCTTGTAGGCCCGCCCGTATCCCTTGCGTTTCTCGAGCACCACCTTCGCGCCGAGCGACTCCGCCACCTCGCCGGTGCGATCCGTGGAGTTGTTGTTGGCTACCACGATTTCGTCGATGAAATCGGGCATTCGCTCGATGACGTATCGGATTCCCTCTTCCTCGTTATAGGCGGGAATCACCGCGGATATTGTCTTGCCTCGATACATGCGCACACTCCCGTGTCATCGGGGAATTCCCGTCGAGCCGAGCCACCACTCGATCCATCGTTTGCCCGGCAGGTTGGATCGTTCGAACAACAGGCGCTCCTCCGGACCGATGGGACGGGCGAAGCGGAACGCCGCCGCCAAAACCACCGCCGCGAGGAGGAGCAGCAAACCGAATCCCCACGCGTTCCCGGCCAGGGAGCGCAGGGGATAAAGAAGAACAAGGGAAGCCGACGCGGCGTAGCACCTTCCGAGGAACGCCCAGGGAATCGGGACCGGACCGTGCAGGTTGCGTAGCGCCGCCCACCGGAGAAGGGGCGAGATGCCGATGGCGATCGCCACCGGCGGGATCGCGCCGGGAAGCCCGTAGCGCGGAATCAGGATCAGGTCGAGCCCCAGGTTGATCACCGCGAAGACGGCGGCGAGCACCAGGTTCACCCATGTCTTCTCGATCAGATAGAGGGCCATCGAGAAAGGAGTGCCGAAGAAGGAGAAATGAAAGATGATGAAGAAGATCCGCGCGTAGGAGCCGCTGAGCGCTCGTTCGGCGCCGTAGAGAACCTGGATCAACAGATCGCCGTAGAGCGCCCCGAAGAGCGTGATCGGCGTCACCAGAAGGAAGAGGACGCGGAAGTAGTGTCCCACCATCTCTTCGATCCTGCGGCGATCCCGCGTGTACACCTCCACGAAGGCGGCGAGCACGATCGGCCAGATCGTCTCCGGTACGAATGCCAGGAGGAGTTGGGGAATCCGGTAGGCGATGTCGAAGATCCCCGCCTCCACGGGTCCCCGGAAATGGCCGAGGAGCAACGTCTCCGACTGCTGCCAGGTGATGAGGTTGAGGATCTGAATCGCCGCGAGCGGCAGGGCGTAGCGGAAGAGCCTCTTCCACTCGGGCGGGGTCGAACCGCCGGCGAGCGTGGGGCGGAGCCGGAGGATCGCCCAGACGCCGACGGCTAGGTAGGGGAGCGAAGCCGAAGCGAGTACGCCGATCACTCCCCAGCCGGCGCGAAGCGCCCCCCAGGTGATGAAGAGCACCGCCGCGCTCAGTGCCCCCTGCAGGAAGGCGAGGCGCTTGGTGCGGAAGGTGGCGGTCAGCGCCAGGCCGACCAATTGGAAGAGCATGTTCCCGGAGAGCAAGGCGACGCCCGCCAGCAGGGGCGTGCCGATCGGGCTTCCGTACATCCGGTCGATGGGACCGCGCAGAACGAAGACGAGGACGGTGAAGAACGCCCATCCCGCCCCCTGCAGGGCGAGACATCCGGTGAAGAAATCCCGCGAGCCGCTTTTCCGCGTTTCCCGTTCCGGCAGGAAGCGGTTCAGCGCGTTCCCCAGCCCGAAGCCGGCGAGGGCCCCCGCGAAGAGCACTATCGTTCGCACGATGGCGAGGACGCCGTACTCCTCCGCCGGAAGGAGCCGCACCACGAGCATCGACGTGCCCATCGAGAAGACGAAGCGGATCGCCTTCGCCGCCAGGCTCCAGGGCGCCGCGCGGGACGCCCTTTCCAATGTGCCGCTCACGATCGGTCTCCGACACGTCCCTCTCCTCCCGCGTTCCGGGCGGCCCGCTCCATCTCTCCGGCCAGGTCGAGGATCGACCGGAGGGAGCCGGGGAAGGGCCGGTTCGCGAGGAACATCGCGTCCGAGCCCGGGTCGTCCGGATGGTAGCCGTGCATCGCACGCGCGGGCTTTTCACCCATGAAGGAAGGGGCGATCACCGTTCCCGGATCGGAGAGGAAGATCGCCTCCCCGTATTCACGGCCCGGAAAGAGAACCCCCAGCTCCCGCATCTCGATGTCGGTCAGAAGCCGCCCCCCCTCCTCCCCGTCCAACAGCTCCCGGATCGCCCTCTCCGCCCCGTCGTGATGGAACCAAAACCGGGCGAAGGTGGAGTCGTAGAAGGGGAGGTAATCGCGCCCCTCCCGGAAGGGGAGCCGCCGCACCCGTTCCATCAAATCGGAGACGCGGGTATGGTCGACCATGCCGTGATCGGAGAAAACCGCCAGCGTCGTCCTCTCCGCCCCGTGGATCCGCTCCGCCTCGCGAAGCGCCTCCCGAATCCTCTCCTCGTACCAACCGATCCGCGCGCGCACCGTCTCGGCGCCGGTCCCCACTTCGTGCATCAGACCGTCCAGGCCGGCGGCGTAGAGAAAGAGGAAGGGCGTTTCCCCGCGCCGGATCTCGCCGACCAATTCCCGGAAGCTCCTCTCCTCCGGGGTGGACCAGTACCAGGAGCGGAAGGGGACGCGCGCCGCCGAGAGCCGGTCGAAGATCCCCTCCGGCCGGTCCAGACCGCCCGGCCCGAATGGAGGGCGCGTCTCGGGGAGATCGAAACGGGGGAGCAGGCGGAGGGGAACGCGGTACAGGTTGTAGTAGCCGGTCACGTCGGTGGTGTGGCGGAAGGCGTGCTTGTAGGCGGTTCGCACCCGCGCGCCGAAACGGCCCGGACGTTCGAAGGGGGCGAGCAGGCGGGCGAAGCCGAAGGGGGACTCCGTCGGGTTATGCCGGAAGAGAAACCAGCGGCCGTGTTCTTCCGGGCGGAGGCCGGAAAGGAGCGAGGGGATCGCGGCGCTGCTGAAACCGAGCACGGTCCGGAGCGGGCGGCGCTCTTCCAGTTCGGGAAGGAAGGGATGCTCCTGCAGCACCCGCCACCCGAAGGCGTCGATCAGAACCGCGATCACCACGCCGCTCATCGCTCGCTCCGCTCCCGGGCGGGTCTCGTCCCGCCCATCACCTCCCGGTCCCAGAAGGCGCACACCTCGTTCCGGAGGCCCATCCAGTCGGTTCGAAAATCGCCGGTCCGCGCCGGCCTCCGGACCGCGTTCCGGTAGGCCGCCGCCAGGTGCCGACGGTCCTCGTCGCTCTCGCCGGCGCCGTGGATCGGTCCCCAGGCGAGAAGGAGCCGGACCGCCGCCGCGTACGTCGCGTCCAGAGGGGTCGCCGGCAGCCCGGCCGCGAGTTGGCGAAGCGCCGGACCGATCGCGGTCGGTCCCTCGCGGAGGAGATACTCCCCCCAACGCCTCGCCCGCCTCGGGAAACGCGCCGCCCTGCGGCAGGCGCTCCTCTCGTCCGATCCTTCCGGGAGGCCCCAGACGCCGCGCAGCTCCCAGCGATGGATCGACTCCAAGGCGTCCCGTTTGAGAATCTGGACCCGCCGCATTCCCGCGGATCCCCCGCCGTACCGGGCCTCGATCGCCGCCGGATCGGGGCGCAGCTTCCGGTCGCACCAGAAGTGGTGTTCCTCGATGAAACCGGCCGCGGTCGGTCCCTCACCGTCGCCTCCGAAAAGAAGGCGGACCGCCTCTCTCTGTTCCTCCAGGCCGGGCGCGAAACGCCCCGCCGCGACCAGGGCGCTGGCGCCCAGATCGCGAAAGGTCTTCCCCGTCCTGTACCAGACCTCGCCCTCGGCTTCGCCGCACTCCCCCGCGGGACGGAGTTCCACCAGCTCCTCCACGGTCCGGTTCAGAAGGAGCAGGTAACCGTCGGATCCCGGGATCTCGTCGAACCGCGGTCGCGCGGCTCCATCGAGAATCGACGGGTCTCCCCAGATCGTCCTTCCCCGCCGGGCGAGCGTCGCGTGGGCGATCGTCGGGCGGAGTCGCCCGAGTCGCTCCGGCGTGATCGTCCCCAGATCCACGACGAGACCGGGCGTCTCCAGGGAGGCGAGCATCCGGTCCCTGAGCGCGGCGACCCGGCGCTTGAGGTCCTCCCCCTCCCCGCCGTCGACCACCAGGTAGAGATCGATGTCGCTCCCCGGCGCCGGTCCCTCCGCTCCCGGAAGCGCGCACGCCTCGCCGAGGGCGAGGCTGCCGCCGAGCAGGAGCGCCAGGGGACGGGCGTCGCCGAGCCGCTCCGGGATCAGAGAGACGATACGGGTGAGATGGTCCCGGTAATAACGGTCCGCCGCCTCCGAAGGGGAGAGGGGAAACCGGATTGGGTCGTTTCCGCTATGCACCACGGACCCGCGGGGTCCCGATCGGCTCGCTTCTACAGGTACCGGTAGAGGAACTTCGGGATGACGTAACGCCTACGATTCAGAACCACCCCCAGAAGATTGGCATGCGCCTCTTGAAACGCGTCCTTCGCCCTCGCAACGATCTCGCGCTTGGTCCGGTCGGACTCCACCACGAGCACCACGCCGTCGACGACGGATCCGAGAATGGCCGTTTCGGCGTAGGGAATCATGGGAGGTCCATCGATCAGGATCAGGGAGTGCCGTTCCTTGGCATCCTCCAGAAAACGGGAGAAACGAGAGACGCTGAAGAGCGTGCTCGGCGATGTGGGTGTGGTGCCGGATGGGAGAACATACAGATTCTCTTCACCGATCCGAGAGACGCACTCCGCGAGCGGACGCCGGCCGAGGAGCACGTCGGCGAGGCCCGTCTCGTTGGGGAGGTCGAAGAGGGAGTGCAGGTTCGGGTTTCTCAGGTTCGCGTCCACGAGGAGGGTGCCCTTGTCCCCTCCCGTCCCCAGGGAGGCGCCGTACTCGGTGAGCACCGTCGTGGTCCCTTCCCCCTCCACGGAGGAGACGAAGAGGATCGCCTTTCCCCGAACGCCGCTGAGCACCTTCCCGAGGGAGCTGTGCAGGGCTTCGTAATGGGTCCAGACCTTGCGGAGCTGACGGCTCAGTTCCTTCTTGCCTGAAAGGTCGGCGCGGGCGGCTTCTTCGCTTCCCGCGGACCCGTTCCCTTCCCTCTCCCGCTTCGCTTTGTTCAACGCTTCATAGATCTTGCTCATCGTCTTCCCTAGCTCTTGGAGAGGTCCCGTCGGTTCGGGATCGATGCGAGCACCGGCAGGCGTATGTGCCTCTCCACGTCCTCGCGGCTCTTGAGCGAATGGTCCATGGTCTCGATGAAGAAGGCGAGGCTGATCCCCATCAGCAGGCTGAACGCGGGGACCAGGGCGAGACGGACCGGTTCGCGCGGGTTGCTCGCCCGCGGCTCCCCCGCCTCGGCGAGGAGGGAGAGGGTGAAGTCCCGGGAGCTGACCGTCGCCACGCCGATGGTGATCCGGTTCTCGGTCAGCTTCTGGTATGCCTCGGATGCGAGCAGGATCGAGCGGTCCAGATTGTCCATCTCGCGCTCGATGCGGGGGAAGCGCCGGAACTCCTCGGCGAGTTCGTTCAGCGATCTCCGGAGCGCCTCCAGCTCGGCCCGGTTCACCTCGAGATGGCGCTCCTTGAGCTGAATGATCTGCTCCGTCTCCCGGCGGAGTTCGTCCTGCACCTCCTGGATCTCCTCGTCCAGGATCAGCACGCGCGGGTGCTGGTCCGTGAAACGGGCGAGCAGCTCGCTCCGGTCGCGGCGGAGAGTCAACAGGTCGTCCTTCAGGCGGTGGAGGACGCGGAGCCGTCCCGACGTCGCTTCGAAGGTGCCCGACTCGAAGGGGACCTCCACGTTGTCCTCATAGAAGAGCTTCTTGTTTTGCTCCAGCTCCTCCTTCGCCTTCACGTACTCCTTCTCCGCTTCGGCCAGCTCTTGCCGCAGATCCGCCTGCCGCCGGACCAGGTTGTCCTGCTGCGTCCGGAGGCGGACCGTCTCCCCTTCCTCCTGCAGAAGTTGCTTGCGGGAGGTCAGGTCCTCGAGGTTCTCCTCGGCGTCCCGGATGTGGGTGTCGAAGAACTGCTCCACGTCCGGCAGGGCGAAGAGTTCCTTATGGACCTGGATGTACGACCGGACGAGCGCGTTCGCCACGGCCGGAACTTCCTCCGGGTTCAGGGACATGTACTCGATCCCAACCACGTTCGACTCGCCGAGGAGCAGGCTCGTCACGTGATTCGGATCGATCTCGACGGGGGGGATCAGTCCGTTCCGGGTCTGCTCGTTCAGGAGATCCTGCGCCCGCCGGATCACCGGTTGGCTCTGGGCGATCTGTAGCTCCGAATTGACCGTCTCGTCCCAGGTGAGAAGGGAGATGTTGCGGTCCAAGGCGCTGTTGCGCATTCCCCGGTTCAGCAGAACCTTGGAGACGGCGCGGTATTCCGTCGGGATGCGGCTCGCGTTCCAGAGCACGAAGATGAGCGTGGAGAGGAAGAGGATCAGGACGATCCACTTTCTCCGGAAAAGCACGGTGAAGACGTCCCGTCCGGTGAGCTGGGGAGCGCCGCGCTCCTCCATCTGGAGGTCCGGATTCTCCTTTGCCTGCTGGTTCACCCTAGAGTCCCCCTCGTCAACGATTGCGATAGCCGGTCAGAACGGCGGTCTTCCAGGCCGCGTCGATGGGCGGCAGAATGGTGTCGAAGAACCGGCCCACGAAATTGCGGGTCCCCGCCATCTTGCCCATCGGCACGTAAACCACATCCATATGTCTGAGAGAAAGATCGGCGAAGATCGCGCCGTTCATGATCTCTTTCACGTTCACTTTCATGGCGATCGGCGTGCGGTCCTCCCGCATGCGGATCACCATCACGTCCTCGGTGCGCGCGTCGTCGCTCCAGCTCCCCGCCATGGCGATCGCCTGCGTGATCGTCACCGGGTTGGTCAGCTCGAACTCGCCCGGCAGCTTGACCTCGCCGAGAACATAAAACTTCTGCGAGGCGAAGCCGCTGACCACCACGTTGATGTCCGGTTCCCTCAGGTAGACCGCGTACATCTCCTTCAAGGTCTCGGCGAGTTCGCTCGGCGTCATGCCCGCCACGGGAAGGTCGCCGAGAAGGTCGAAGGACGCGGCTCCGTCCGGACGGACCTCGATCTGGAGGTTCATTTCGGGATGGGTGACGAAGCGCAGGGCGATGTTGTCCCTCGCGACGATCCGGTACTCGGGCGTCTCGGCGGAGAGATCCAGCTCATCCTCCGATTCCACGTAGAGGCTCAGCTCCTCCTGCCGCAGCTCATCGAGGCGGGCGAGCCGTTCCTCCCGCGCCTGCTCCCGGGCTTCCAGGATCTCCTCGTCCGTCGGCGTGTCCGACGGCGATTCCGGCTTGCCGGTGAAGTCCTCCTCGAAACCGGGCCGGGATCCGCAGCCGGCGCAGAGGAAGGCGATCAACAGGGGAACGACGAAGACGATCACTGTTCGTTTCACGACGCTCTCTTCCATGAAAGGACGATTCCCACCGTTCGAAGCACGATCCGCAGGTCCGTCGCCGCCGATCGCGTCCGGATGTACTCCAAGTCCGATTCGATCCAGTCGTTGAACGCGTTGGAACAGCGCTCGGTGGCCTGCCAGAGACACACGATGCCGGGTATGACCGAAAGGCGCTCCCGCTGTTCCGGCGTGTACCGCTCCACCTCTTCGGGCAGATGGGGTCTCGGCCCCACCAGGCTCATCTCGCCCCGCAGAACGTTCCACATCTGCGGGAGCTCGTCGAGGCTCGTTTTGCGGAGGATTTTACCCACCGTCGTGACCCGGGGGTCCTCCCTCATTTTGAAGAGCGGCTCCTCCGCCTCGTTCAGATCCCGCAGACTCGTCTTATAACGCTCCGCGTCTTTAATCATCGACCGAAACTTGTAAAAGTTGAACGGTTTTCCCTGTTTTCCCACGCGGACCTGCCGGAAAAATGGTCCCCCCGGCGAATCGACACGGATCAGAACGGCGAGGATCAGGAAGAGGGGCGCGAAAAGGAGCAGGATGGACGCCGAAACGATCACGTCCATCAAGCGTTTCACGGTCCGATAAATCGGACCCGCCTCTCTCGCCTGGGTCACCCCGCGGCCTCCTTCCGACCGGACCCAAATGACAGGGCCGGGCCGCGCGATCCGCGTACCCGGCCGCCTCCGATCCCAACGACACGATGCGCACTTGGGAGTGGGCTTCCGAGTCAGCCGCGCCTGCTAAAGAGCCTCCCGAAGGAAGGCGTTCCTTCTTTTCCTCCGATCCGATGGTCGCGGCGGCGCCGCTTCGATTCCGTCGCGATGGCGCACGGCCATCGGCCGCTCCTTAGCAAGGTGTCCTAGGCGATACTCCTTTCCGCTGCGAAAGATGGGCGCCGCGCCCGCCCGGATCGCTCCCGGGCGACGGTCCGGAACCCCCCCGGCCGGGGGGGAAAAGCGCGGTGGCGCGGGATGGTTCCCGCGAGCGAACGGAATCATACCAAAGGAGTTGCGCCTAGTCAACCGGATCGTGGAGAGCCGAGAGTCCCCTCAATTTCCGCTGGACGGAAGGAGCGCCGGAGGGCTACACTTTGCGGGGTTTTTCCGCCGAGGAGGGATGTATGGAACCGGTCCGCGTAGAGCCCGTCCGTGCCCGGGGGCACGCCGTCATTGGAGGTTCGGGGGCCGAGGAGGGACGGATCGCCGGTGTGGTGGTGCACCCCATCGCCCTCTACCCGGACGACCGCGGTCATTTCGCCGAGGTGTTCCGCGACAGCGATCCGGTCGCCGAGGGATTCGCGGTCCGGCAGAGTTCCATCACCCGGACCCGGGCGGGAGTGATCAAGGCGTTCCACTATCACCGTTTCCAGGACGACATCTTCTGCCCTCTCACCGGTACCGCGCGGATCGCGCTCGTCGACTTTCGCCCCGACTCTCCCACCTACGGTCGAGCCAACTCGATCTTCGCGGGGGAGCTTTACCCGAAGGCGGTGCGCATCCCCGCCGGCGTGGCTCACGGCTATGAAGTCCTCCCCGGCGCGGACCTCCTGATGGTCTATTACACCAACCAGACCTACAACCCGGGCGACGAGTACCGTCTCCCCTACGACGACCCGGCGATCGGGTTCGACGGCTGGGGCGTGCGGAACCGCTGATCCCGCCTCCGATACTCCGCCACCGCCTCGGCAACGGATTCTCTTTTCGCGCGGCGAAAAGGTATCCGGTACCGGTGTCCGCCCGCCGATCCTCCGGATAGGCGCGGGACCGTCCGCGCGCGGGAGAGGCGGAGGATGCGGATCGATTTCCGAACGAGGTTGGAGCGGAGCCCCCTGCTCTTCGACGGCGGCGTGGGGACGACCCTCTACGAGCGGGGCGTCTCGCTGAACGCCTGTTTCGATCACCTGAACCGGTGCGATGCGGCGGCGGTCCGCGCCGTTCACGAAGCCTTCCTGGAGGCGGGCGCCGAGGCGATCGAGACGAACACCTTCGGCGCCAATCCGGTCAAGCTGGAGGCGCACGGTCTGGCGGAGGCGTGCCGGGAGATCAACCTCGCCGGCGCGCGGATCGCCCGCGAGGCGGCGGGCGAGGATCGCTACGTGGCCGGCGCGATCGGCCCTCTCGGCGTGCGGACGGCCCCTCTCGGCCGGCTCGATCCGGAGAGGGCGAAGGATCTCTTCCTCGTTCAGGCGCGCGCCCTCGCCGAGGGGGGCGTTGATTGCTTTTTGTGCGAAACCTTTATCTATGTCGAAGAGCTGGCGCTCGCGGTGCGGGCGTGCCGAGAGGCGGCGCCGGATCTGACGGTGATCGCCCAGGCGACGCTCGCCGAGCACGGCGGATCGCTCACGGGGGCGCCGCCGGAGGAACTGATCCGGGAGCTGCTCCGCATAGGAGCCGACGCGGTGGGGGTGAACTGCTCCGTCGGCCCCCACGCCGTGCTGGAATGGCTCGAGCGGGCGGCGCCGCTCGCCGCGGGGGTTCCCCTCTCGGTGATGCCCAACGCGGGGCGCCCTCGCGGCGTGGACGGGCGGAACATCTACCTCTCCACGCCGGAATATCTCGCCGCCTACACCGGGCGTTTTCTGGAGGCGGGGGCGCGAATCGTCGGCGGTTGTTGCGGCGTCTCGCCCCGCCACCTGAAGGCGATGTCCCGCGCCTTCCGCGCCGCGACTCCCCGCGCGAAGGCGATCCCCGCCCGGCCGAGGGACTCGGCGCCGTCGCCGGAGGCGGAGCCGGTTCCCGTGGAGAAGAAGAGCCGTCTGGCCGCGCGGATCGCCGCCGGGGAGTTCGTCACGATGGTGGAGGTGGTCTCTCCGCGTGGCGTCTCCCCCGTCCGGGAGATCGAGACGGCGCGGAAGCTGCGCGCCCTCGGAGTCGACGCGGTCAATATCCCCGACGGGCCGCGCGCGATGGCGAGGATGAGCGCTCTCGCTCTCGCGCTTCGCGTGCACGCGGATGCGGGGATCGAAACGGTGCTGCACTTCACCTGCCGGGACAGGAACGTGATCGGCATGCAGGGGGATCTCCTCGGCGCCTGGGCGCTCGGCGTGCGGAATCTTCTCGCCGTGACCGGCGACCCGCCCAAGCTGGGGAATTACCCGGACGCGACGGCGGTCTTCGATGTCGATTCCATCGGTCTCGTTCACATCCTGAGCCGGCTGAACCGGGGGCTGGACGCGGCGGGCGATCCGATCGGAGAGCCGACCGGCTTCTTCATCGCCGTGGGGGCGAACCCGGGGGCGATCGACCCGGCCCGCGAGGCGGAACGTCTCCACGGGAAGCTGCGCGCCGGCGCGGAGTGCGTCATCACCCAGCCGGTTTTCGACCCCGAGGTGTTGGAGCGTTTTCTGGAACGGGCGGCCCCTCTCCCCGCCCCCGTGGTGGCCGGCGTCTGGCCCCTCCAGTCGCTCCGGAACGCCGAGTTCCTCAGGAACGAGGTCCCCGGCTGCGACGTGCCGGACCGTTTGATCGAGAGGCTCGCGGGGTGCCGCACACGGGAGGAGGCGCGGGACGAGGGGATCGCCATCGCGCGGGAGACCTTCCGGGCGATCCGCGGGCTTGTGCGGGGGGTGCAGGTTGCGGCACCCTTCGGGAGAACGGAGGCGGTGACCGCCCTTCTCGAGGAGATTCGGAGTGACCAACGAGAGACCCTTCCGGTTTGACGATCCGGTCCGCCCCCTTCTGATCGGCGAGAGGACCAATGTCCTCGGCAGCCGTCGCTTCCGTGAGGTGATCGAAGCGGATCGCTGGGAGGACGCGGCGGGAATCGCGGCGGCGCAGATCCGCGCCGGGGCGGGGATGATCGACATCTGCGTGCAGAGCGTCACCCGGGACGAAAGCGCGGACATGGAGCGACTGATGGAAGCGCTTCTCGGCAGGCCGGACACGCGCGTTCCGGTTCTGATCGACAGCACCGACGCGGACGTGATGGAGCGCGCGCTCGGCATTTGGCCTGAGCGGTGCGTGCTGAACTCGGCGCAGCCGGCGGAGCCGGAGCGCGCGGCGCGTCTCGCGGAGATGGCGCGAGAGCGAGGCGCGGCGGTGGTGGCCGGGCTGATCGACATCGAGGGACCCGCGGTCACGGCGGAGAGGAAGCGGGCCGCGGCGCGCGAGGCGTACCGTCTCCTCGTCGACGAGGGGGGCCTCACGCCGGAGTCTCTCTGGTGGGACGCGCTCGTCTTCCCCTGCGCCTCCGGCGATCCCTCCTACGACGGAGCGGCGGCGGCGACGCTGGAGGCGGTGGCGTTTCTGAAGAGCGAGTATCCGGGGACGAGTACGGTGCTCGGCATCTCCAACGTCAGCTTCGGCCTCCCCCCCGCCGGACGGGACGCGGTGAACGCGCTCTTCTTCCGGCGCGCCGCGCAGAAGGGGCTGGACGCGGCGATCCTGAACCCGGCCCGCCTTCCGGTCTGGGAGACGATGGACGAGGAGGATCTCGGCGCCGCCGAGGAGGCGCTCTTCCCGGAAGGGGATCCGATGGAGGCGCTGATCCGCTTCACAAGGCGTTTCCGGGAGAAGAAGCCGATCCCCTCCGGGCGCTGACGCGGCGCCCTTCCTGGACAGCGCCGCGGGACGCCTGCTAGAATCGCGCCGGTCGTTCGTGAAGGAAGAGTGTCGCCGCGTCCGGAATGGGAGGATCCTCCGTCATGAAAGGTGTCGTGCTCGCCGGGGGATTGGGCACCCGCCTCCACCCCCTCACCAAGATCACCAACAAGCATCTCCTCCCCGTCTACGACAAGCCGATGATCTACTACCCGATCCGGACGCTGGTGGACGCGGGGATCACGGACATCCTGGTGGTGACCGGCGGGAATCACTCCGGCGATTTTCTCACCCTCCTGGGAAACGGAAAGAGTTTTGGCCTCAAGCATCTGAACTACACCTATCAAGAGGGAGAAGGCGGTATCGCCGAGGCGCTCGGGCTCGCCGCGTACTTCGTCGGGGACGAGAAGGTGTGCGTGGTGCTGGGGGACAACATCCTGGAGCGGTCGATCCGTCCCGCCGTGGAGGCCTTCGAGGCCCAGCCGCGGGGCGCCAAGATCCTCCTCAAGGAGGTCCCCGATCCGGAGCGTTTCGGCGTCCCCGAACTCAGCGGCGACAGGGTGGTCCGGATCGTGGAGAAACCGAAGGATCCTCCTTCCCGCTACGCGGTGACCGGCATTTACATGTACGACTCGCGCGTCTTCGAGATCGTGCGGACGCTGAGGCCCTCGGACCGCGGCGAGTTGGAGATCACCGACGTGAACAACGCCTACATCGAACGGGGCGAGCTGACATGGGATCTCCTCGAGGGGTGGTGGACCGACGCGGGGACCTTCCCCTCCCTCTACCGGGCGAGCACGCTGGTGCGGGAGCGCGAGGAAGGGGCCGAAGGAGAGGGCGCGTGAGGATCGTCGTCACAGGCGGATGCGGTTTCATCGGTTCGAACTACGTGCTGCGGCGTTTGAGGACCACCGAGGACGAGGTGGTCAACCTGGACAAGCTGACCGACGTCTCCAACAGGGCGAACCTCGCGGAGATCGAGGCCGACCCCCGCTACACGTTCCTCCAAGGGGACATCGCGGACCGGGAGGCGGCGCGGCGCGCCCTCGAGGGAGCGGAGGCGGTGGTGAACTTCGCCGCCGAATCGCACGTGGACCGCAGCATTACCGATGCCGGCGCCTTCTATAAAACCAACGTGGAGGGGACGCTCGTCCTTTTGGAGGAGTCCCTCCGCGCCGGCGTGCGGCGCTTCGTTCAGATCTCGACGGATGAGGTGTACGGTTCCCTCGGCGCCGAGGGTTCCTTCCACGAGGAACTCCCGCTCCGGCCGAACAGCCCCTACGCGGCGAGCAAGGGGGGCGCGGACCTGTTGGTCCGTTCTTTCGTGAAAACCCACGGCCTTTCGGCGACGATCACCCGCTGCTGCAACAACTACGGTCCCTTCCAGTTCCCGGAGAAGCTGATTCCCCTCATGATCATCCGCGCGCTCGGGGACTCCCCCCTGCCGGTCTACGGGGACGGGTCGAACGTGCGGGACTGGATTCACGTGAAGGATCACTGCCGCGCGGTGGACCTCGCGCTGGAGAAGGGGGCGCCGGGCGAGATCTACAACATCGGCGCCCGAAGCGAGATGCCCAACCTGGGGATCGTCAAGACTCTGCTCCGGCATCTCGGGAAACCGGAGACGCTCCTCCGTTTCGTCGAGGACCGTCCCGGCCACGACTGGCGCTATTCCATCGACCCCACCAAGATCGAGCGGGATCTGGGGTGGCGGCCGGAGCGCTCTCTCGAAGAGGGGCTCGAGGATACGGTCCGCTGGTATCTGGATCGCCGCGACTGGTGGGAGGCGATCATGAACCGTCCCGCCTGGCGAGCCTACTTCTCCGCCATGTACGACGAGCGCCTCGCCGGCGCCCGCACCACTCCGCGGTAGTACCCGGCGCCGGAACCTTTAAGGAAGAAATGTTCGAAGGCGCACCCCGATTCGGGATCCGGAAACGATCATAAACACATGAAATAAAATGGCATGGAGACGGGGTTCGCGTCCGGGAAGAGACGGAGAATCGGTACCGGACACCTCCTCGCTCGCTCTGCGCGCGAAAAGAATATCCGGTACCGATGTTCGATGTCCGAGTCGCCTCTCCTCCCCCCTACTCCTCCGCGAGGAAGGGGTAGCGGTAGTCCGCCGGCGGAGAGAAGGTCTCCTTCAGGGTGCGGGGGCTGGTCCAGCGGATCATGTTCAACATGCTCCCCGCCTTGTCGTTGGTGCCGGAGGCGCGGCTCCCGCCGAAGGGCTGCTGGTTCACCACCGCGCCGGTCGGCTTGTCGTTGATGTAGAAATTGCCCGCCGCGTCCCTGAGCGCGCGCGTCAGATCGACGATCGCCTTCCGGTCCTGCGCGAAGATCGCGCCGGTGAGCGCGTAGGGGGAGCCGGTATCGCACAGCTCGATCGCCTTCTTGAGGCTCTTGTCCTCGTAGACGTAAACCGTGAGGACCGGCCCGAAGATCTCCTCGCGCATGCTTCGATAATCCGGTTTCTTCGCCTGGATCACCGTAGGCTCGATGAAGTAGCCGACGGAATCGTCGCAGCCGCCGCCGCAGAGAATCGTCGCGTCGGCGCTCCTCTTGGCGTGGTCGATGTATCCCTTGATGCTGGCGAAGGCGCCCCTGTCGATCACCGCGTTCATGAAGTGGGTGAAGTCCGCTGGGTCCCCCATTTTGATCGTCGCGATCTCGCCGAGGAGCGCGTCCTTGAACTTCGGCCAGAGGGAACGCGGGATGAAGGCGCGCGACGCGGCGGAGCACTTCTGCCCCTGATACTCGAAGGCGCCGCGCACGCAGGCGGCGACCAGCGCCGGAAGATCGGCGGAGGGGTGGGCGAAGATGAAGTCCTTGCCGCCCGTCTCGCCGACGATCCGCGGATAGCAGCGGTAGTCTCGGATGTTGCCGCCGATGGTCTGCCACATCCCCTGAAACACCTCGGTGCTCCCTGTGAAGTGCACGCCGGCGAGGTTCGGGTGCCGGATCGCCGGATCGCCCACCTGGCCGCCCGGTCCGGGGACCATGTTGATCACGCCCGCGGGAAGGCCGGCGCGCTTCAGGATCTGCATGATGTACCAGGCGGAGTAAACGGCGCTGCTCGCCGGCTTCCAGACCACCGTGTTCCCCATCATCGCCGGCGCGGTCGGCAGGTTCCCGGCGATGGAGGTGAAGTTGAACGGCGTGACGGCGAAGACGAAGCCGTCCAGGGGGCGCGCCTCGCTCATGTTCCACATCCCCGGCGCGGACTCCGGCTGGGACTCGAGGATCTGCTTCATGAAGAAAACGTTCATGCGGAAGAAATCGATCAGCTCACAGGCCGCGTCGATTTCCGCCTGGAAGGCGTTCTTGCTCTGGCCGAGCATGGTGGCGGCGTTCAGGGTCATCCTCCGCTCGCCGGCGAGGATGTCCGCCGCCTTCAGAAAGACCGCCGCCCGCGCCTGCCAGGGCATGCGCGACCACTCCTCTTTCGCCTTGGCGGCGGCGTCGATCGCCAGTTCCACTTCCTTCTTTCCCGCCTTGTGGTAGGAGCCGAGGACGTGGGCGTGATCGTGGGGCATCACGCACTGGGCGAGCTTGCCCGTCCGCACGGCCTTGCCGCCGATGACGCAGGGAATGTCGATCTTCTTCTTCGACAGGCGGGCGTACTCCGCCTTCAGTTCCTTCTTCTCTTTCGATCCGGGCGCGTAGCCGAGCACCGGCTCGTTCTTCGGCATCTCGATTTTGGGAATACCTTGGATCATGGTTCCCCTCCGACGAAGAGGTTCGAGGATGGCCGCGCGCCGGGCCGCGGCGGCGCGTATCTATCTTGTTCGAGAATGGCAGGTTAGCAGAACGGGCGGATTCCGTCAACCGGTTGGGAAACATGGAACCGGATACCGTTTACAGCCTCGCGCGGATTCCGGCGCTGATGAGGGGAATCAGGATCTCGTGGTGTCCCGCGAGGTCGATCCCCTCCCCCGAGGGGCGGCGGAGGACGTTCTGCGTCGGCCGGTACATCCGGTTCATGTCGCAGTTGATCGCGAGAAACTCGCCGGGAGGCGTGCCCGCGTTCTGCAGCATCGAGACCGCCTTCAGGAGCACCTCGGGGAGGATCACCGCCGAGCCGGCGTGCCAGACCACGCTCTCACCGGTGAGGCGCCCCACCGAAGCGGTGAAGGAGAGGAAGTCGTTCATCGTCGCCCGGCCGATCGCCGCGCCGTCGGCGGAGGGGTGCATGTGAACGATGTCCGTACCGAGGGCGACGTGCACGGTGATCGGGACACCCGCGTCGTGGGCGGCGGCGAAAAGGGACTTTTCCCGGTGGGGGACGTCTTTCTCCGTAAGGGCGCGCCCGATCGACTCGCCGAAGCCGAGATCCTCTTCGAGTCCCGCGCGGACCGCCCCGTTGATCCCTTCCGCCGTCTCACGGGCCATCCCGAAGATCCCCTTGGGCAGGTTTTCGGAGACGTCTTCCGATGTCGTGCCGAAGCGGGCGATCTCGTAGTCGTGGATCGCGCCGGCGCCGTTGGTGGCGAGGCCGTCCAGGATTCCGTCGCGGACGAGGGAGATGAGAACCGGCGCGAGGCCGCATTTGATCACGTGTGCGCCGAAGAGGAAGAGGACCGGCGCGCCGCTCTTCTTCGCCGCGACGATCCGATCGATCGCCCGGTTCAGATCGCGCGCGGCGAGAATGTCCGGCAGGCCGCGGAGGAGATCCTCGACCGACGCACCCTTCCCGACGGGAGACCCGAAGCTCCCGGCCCGCACCTTGTGTCCCACGCCGGCGACGGAGACGGGGCGGATCTTCTTCCGGTCGAAACGTTCGTGTCGGGAAGGCATGGGAACCTCCTAATGGTTCGATCGTCTCTCTTTTGCCTTCCAGCCTACCGGTAATCGGTCAGCACCGCCTCGAAGGCGCCGAAAACGACCTTGCTCTCCAGCTTGACCGGCATCCGCCGCGAATCGGCGGTGATCCAGATCTGCAGGCGGCCGGTCTGCTTGAAGACGCCCACCGATTTCAGGCGCGGCTCGATGCGGATGCACCGGAACTCGCCGGCCGGCGTCTTCACGGTTTCCACGTTGTGCACCTTCACGGTGATCGGCCAGTTCTTCTTGCTCGAATGATAGACGAGAGGGATCTCCGCTCCGATGACGAGGCGCCGGGTACGAAGGTCGAAGAACGCGGCGAGCACGTCGCGAGCGTCCGGGGCGAGGGGGGTCTCCTTGCCGTCGTCGTAAACGGCGACCATCCTCTCCCGGTCGAAGATCACCATCTCGTCGTCCTCGTATTTCCCCTCCCGCAGCGACTTCTCGAAGCGGAGGCTCACGAACCCCTTCGGGTCGACGCGGGAGACGACGCGGTCCCGCACCTTGAAGAAAACGTCGAAGAAGGAATTGGTGCGCGCCTGGGTGGAAAAGACCAGCGTCGAGTCGTCGGCGTCCCGTTCGGTCGTTAACTCCGCCGTCCCCGCCTTGATGATGCCGTACTCGATGGAGTAGGTGAGCTTCTCTCCGGGGCGGATCGGCCCCGGCCCGGCGGCGCCGGCCGCCGTCGCGCCGGTGAGGAGGACGAGCAATGGAAGAAGCGCGATGGTTGCGCGCGCGAGGGGCGCCCGGGCGCGAGTATGTTTATTCATGAATCATCCTTCTCGTCTTCGCGGCGCAGGATCCAGTCCACCGCTTCCTCCAGGTTTTTCACGATCGCGTCCGGCGCCGTTTTCCAGCGATCCCGGCGGTGCGCCGCCTCGCCGCGGCCGTAGCCGGTCAGCACCAACACCGTCCGGGCGCCGACGCGACTCCCGAGGAGAATGTCCGACGACGAGTCGCCCACCACGTAGGAGCGACCGGGATCGAGGTTCATTTCCCGCGCCGCCGTCCGCACCAGCCCGGTCTCCGGCTTTCGGCAACGGCAGCGCCGCGGGCGTTCCCCCTCGGTGGGATGGTGGGGGCAGACGTAGATCCCGTCCACCCGCGCGTTCCCGCGAGCGAGGAGCGTTTCCATCCGCCGGTTCGTCTCCTCCAGAACTTCCACGGGAAAGAGACCCCGCGCCACGCCGCTTTGGTTGGTGACGATCACCACCGGGATCCCGTGTTCATTCAGCCTGCGGATCGCGCGGGCCGCGAAGGGATAGAGACGGAGCCGGGAGGGATGGTTGACGTATCCGACCTGGCGGGTGACCGTACCGTCCCGATCCAGAAAGACCGCCGGCCTCCCTTCGTTCTTCTTCCGCGGACGGCTCAAAGCGACTCTCCCCCTATGCGGCCCATTCTAACCATCCGCCGGGGGCGCGTCAGCGAGAATCCGGTTCGCCGCCTCCACCACCCGGTCCGCGTCCAGACCGGTCATGCACGTGTGGCTCCGGTCCGGGAGGGGGCAGCGGTCGCCGCCGTGAAGAGAACAGGGGCGGCACTCCAGGTCGAGCGAAAGGACCACGTCCTTTTCACCCGCCGGACCGAACCCCAGTTCCGGCACGGTCGGTCCGAAGAGGGCGATCACCGGGGTGCCGACCGCGCCGGCGACGTGCATCGGCCCGGAGTCGTTGGTGATGAGGAGCGCCCCGTCCCGCAGATGAGCGACGGTGGAACGGAAGGGGATTCCCGCGAGAACGCGCGCCCCTCCTCCCGCTCCGGCGGCGACCCTCTCGAGAAGGGGCTTCTCCCCCTCCGATCCGAGGAGCAAGATCGGCCGCCCGCTCTCCCGGCCGATCCGGCGGGCCGTCTCGGCGAAGCGCTCCGCGGGCCATCGCTTGGTCGCCCGTCCCGCGCCGGGCGCGAAGAGGACCGCACCCGGCGTCCCCTTCTCCTCCACCGGGAGCAGGCGGGGAGGATCGCGCCGCACCGCCGTGCCGAGACGCTCCACCGCGTCCAGGTAGCGGTCCCACACCGGGCGGGAGTGTTCCCCCTTCCCCCTCTTCCATCGGACCAGCGCGCGCCGCCGCATGGTGAGGCGCGGGTAACGGACCGTCCGCCCCGGCCCGGTGAGGAGCGCGAGCCAGCGGCTGCGCGTGTTTCCCTGCAGGTCGACGACCCGGTCGTAGCGCCTCTCCGGCAGGGAACGGGCGTAGCGAAGGAGGGCCCCCGCGCCGCCGCCGCCGAAAGGGAGCACCCGGTCCACGCCGGGGAGAAGCTCCGCCATGCCGGCCAGCTCTTCCTTTACGGCAAAATGAATCGCCGCCTCCGGGAAGGCGGACCGGAGCTCCCGCGTCGCCGCCGCGGCGAGCACCAGGTCGCCGAGTCGCCCCCAGCGGATCACCAGGAAGGATCGCGGGCGGCTCAAACCGTCCCCCCCGATTCGGATCGGAACTGCATATCGAAGAGTTTCCGGTAGACGCCCCCCTCGCGGAGAAGGGCGCCGTGGGTTCCCTGCTGGATCAAGCGTCCCCTCTCGAGCACGGCGATCCGGTGCGCCCGGAGAATCGTGGAGAGGCGATGGGCGATGACGAGGGTGGTCCTGTCCCGGACCAGTTTCTCGACGGCGTCCTGCACGAGCGCCTCCGACTCGGCGTCCAGGCTCGACGTCGCCTCGTCCAGGATCAGAATCGGCGGATTCTGCAGGATCGCTCTCGCGATGGCGAGGCGTTGCCTCTCGCCGCCGGAGAGGCGGACCCCCCGGTCGCCGACCACCGTGTCGTACCCCTCCGGGAGCCGCTCGATGAAGTCCGCCGCGTTCGCCGCGCGCGCCGCCTCTTCGATCCGCGTCCGCGGAATGTCGGCCCGCCCGTAGGCGATGTTGTCGCCGATGGTCTCGTTGAAGAGGATCGTCTCCTGGGTGACGATCCCCATGATCCCGCGGAGCGAGGCGAGGTCGAATGTGCGCAGATCGACGCCGTCCAGAAGGATCCGCCCTTCGGTGGGGTCGTGGAACCGGGGGAGCAGGTCCGCCAGCGTCGACTTCCCCGCGCCGCTCGGCCCGACCAAGGCGACCATGGCGCCGCTCGGGATCTCCAGAGTGACGTCGCGGAGCGCCGGCGCTCCGTCGGACCCGTCGTAGAGGAAGGAGACGTGGTCGTAGAGGATCGACTCCCGCACAGCGGCGGCGCGCCGTCCCTCCTCGGGACGCGGTTCCGGCGGCGTATCCAGGAGCTGGAAGATCCGCGTCGCCGCGCTGATTCCCTGCTGCACCACCGTGTTGGTATGCGAGAGCTTGCGGATCGGCTGCATCATGTTGAGAACAGCCGCGAGGAAGAGAAAAAACCCCTCCGGCCCGAGCCCGGCGCCGGCGATCACCTGCCGCCCGCCGTACCAGAGAACGATCACCGATCCGACCACGCCGAGCTGCTCCGCCACCGGACTGGCGAGCACCGCGAAGCGGCGGAAACGGAGGAAGGAGTTGAAGTAGTCGCCCGTGTAGCCTCGGAAACGCGCTCCCTCGTACTCCTCGGTGGCGAAGGCCTTCACGATACGAATGCCGGTAATCGTCTCCTGGAGGCTGCTGGTGATGCGCGCCATGTCCTCCTGAAAACGGGTGCTGTACTTGCGCAGTTTGCGGGAAACTTTGCTTGTGAAGAGACCGAGCAGGGGAAAGATGATGAAGGAGAGAAGCGCCAGGCGCCAGCTGACCACCGCCGCGACGGCCACGTAGACCAGGAGCAGCATGACGTTTTGGATCGCCTGGGTGAAGAGGACCGAAACCATGTCCTTTACGAGCGTTACGTCGTTGGTGATCCGCGAGATCAGCTCCCCCGTGCGGGTCCTCTCGAAGAAGGCGAGGGGGAGAAAGGTGGTGCGGCGGTAGAGGTCGTCCCGGATGCTTTTAATGGTCCTCTCCTGCAGCGTGATCATCAGGATCTGCTGCAGGTAGTTGAAAGTCCCCTTGAGCATAAAAACGAGGAAGATGCCGACGCACACCTTGAAGAGCGCCCGCTCCGGCTCGTCGTCGGCGAATAGGCCGAGGAAAACGTCGCGCCCGCGCGCCTTCCAGGCATCGAGCACCGGGGCCGAAAGAGGCGTGTCGCCGGCGGGCGCCGCCGCGATCTCCGCCTCATCGAGTTTGCCTTCGAAGAGGATCTTGGTGAACGGGAGAATCATGCCGACGGTGACGCCGCTGAAGAGCGCGAAGAGGAAGGTGCACAGGAGCGCGGCGATCCCCTTCCGCCACCAGGGGAGCACGTAACGGAAGAGCCGGAGGAACTCGTTCACGGCTCGGCGTCCACGCCGTCGCCGGCCAGAGTCTCCACGGCCCGGAGAAATCCCTCCTCGGTGATCTCCTTGTGGAGCGGGATGATTACCGCGGGGGCGCCCGCGGGGGGGAGAAAACGCGGATCGGTCTTCTCGGGGAAGAGGCCCACCGTGGGAATGCCGACGGCGACGCTGTAATGGAAGAGGGGCGTGTTGGAGGAGACCACCAAGTCGGATCGGGAGAGGAAGGCGACCGCCTGGGCGAGATCGTCGGTTTGGGCGCGGTAAGGCTCGAGGAAATCGAGACGTCTCTCGAGTTCCTCCGCGCGGTGGCGTTCCTCCGGCGACGATACGATCAGCACGCGCGCCCCATAGGCGCGGGAGAGGAGGCGTGCGATGGCGACGTACTTCTCCATATCCGGCTCGCGGCCCGGTTCCTCCGCGCCCGGTTCGATCGCCACGAGGAGGCGGTCCGATCGGGGCTGCCAGAAGTGAATCAATCGCTCGGCGCGGCGCGCGTCCGCCTCGGGCACCTTCCAACGGACTCGGTCGTCCAGAAAGCCGAGGAAACAGCCGGTGACGGCGCCCACCATTTTGAGCAGCGACTGGGCGAGGTAGGTCTCCCCCTCCGGCGGCGCGACCTCGAAGTTGAGAAAAGGAGCGTGATCGCCGCGGCCGAAGCCGAGGCGGATCGGGGCGCCCGACTCGAGAGCGACGGCGAGGAGCGTCGGATCGGGCGGCGCGTCGAGGAGGAGGAGAATCCGCGGGTCGTGCTCGGCGATCGCGCGCCCGGTCCGGCGGATCTCGCCGATGCGGGCGGTTCCCCGCTTGGGGGAGATGGCGAGCGCCTTGTCGGCGATGCCGTCGCGCCGGAAGACGGGGACGTTCTCCGGGCCGCCGACGAGAAGAAGCTTCACGCCGGGGTGTCGTTCGCGAATCAGGCGGAGCGACGGGAGGACCAGCGGAGGAAGCCGCGGGTCCCCGCCGAGAAGAACGGCGATCCGTTCCGGCTTGCGAAGCGTGTCCTGCACCGCGATCGGTTCGGAGGAAACGCGGCGCCGGGAGCGGACACGGCGGTAGCGGAGAAGGAGGTCGAGAAGATCCACGGACTCACCTCCTCCCCGGTTTGGGCAGGCAGGCGATCGGGAAGACCTCGTCCACGTGTTCCACCGGCACGATCTCCAGGCGGCGCAGGACCTCCTCCGGGACTTCTCTGAGTTCCGGCTCGTTGCGCGCCGGCACCACCACGAGGCGGATCCCCGCCCGGTGGGCGCCGAGAATCTTCTGGCGGATTCCCCCCACCGGCAGGACCCGGCCCCGCAGGGTGATCTCGCCGGTCATCGCCACGTCGTGCCGCACCGGCGATCCGGATAGGAGCGAGTAGAGCGCGACGACGATGGCGATCCCCGCCGAGGGACCGTCCTTGGAGACGGCGCCGGCGGGAACGTGGATGTGGATGTCCCGCCCATCGAGAAGGTCCGGCGGACCGCCGTGTCGATCAACGAAACTTCTAACATAAGATAAAGACGTCTCAGCCGATTCGCGCATGACCTCGCCCAACTGCCCCGTCAGCTGCAGCGATTGGCGGCCCGGCAGGATCGTCGCCTCGATGAACAGGATCTGCCCTCCCGCCGGCGTCCAGGCGAGGGCGGTGCTGGTCCCCACTTCGGGGCGCCGCGCCTTGATCTCGGGGAAGTACTGCGGCGTGCCGAGGTAACCCTCCAGGTCCTCCTCCCCCACCGTCACCCGCGTCTCCTCTCCTCGAAGGAGCGCGGCGGCCCGTTTCCTGCAGATCGCGGCGATGCTTCTCTCCAGGTCACGAAGCCCCGCCTCGGCGGCGTACACGTCGATGATCCGGCGGATCGCGCGGCGGCGGATCTTCAGCCGCGACGCCGCGAGGCCGTGCCGCTCGAGCTGCTTCGGGATCAGGTGCTTCTCGGCGATGGCCACCTTTTCCGCGGTGGCGTAGCCGGGGAATTCGACGATCTCCATCCGGTTCAGAAGCCCCGGCGGAATCGTGTCGGTGCTGTTGGCGGTCGTGATGAAAAAGACCTCCGAGAGATCGAAGGGAAGACTCAGATAGTGATCGGAGAAGCCGCGGTTTTGTTCCGGATCGAGCACCTCCAGGAGAGGCGCCGAGGGATCCCCCGAAAACTGGGGGCCCACCTTGTCGATCTCGTCGAGCATGAAGACCGGGTTTCGCACGCCTACGCGGCGCAGCTCCTGCAGGATCCGGCCGGGGAGGGCGCCGGAGTAGGTGCGGCGGTGGCCGCGGATCTCCCCCTCGTCGGTCACGCCCCCGAGGGAGAGCCTCGCCACGCGGCGTCCCAGCGCCTCCGCCACGGCGAGGCCGAGGGAGGTCTTCCCCGTCCCCGGCGGACCGACGAAGCAGAGGAGAGGAGACGGCGCGTCCCGCTTCAGCTTGCGCACGGCCAGGTATTCCAGAATCCGGTCCTTCACGTTCTCCAGGCCGGCATGGTTCCGATCGAGGAGCGCTCTTGCCTCGTCCAGGTCGATCCGGTCCTCGGACAGGGCGTTCCAGGGGAGGTCCATGACCCAGTCGATGTGATTCCGGGCGACGGTGAATTCGCTGCTCTGGACGGGGATCCGCTTCAGCCGGGCGATCTCCTCGCGACAGGAGAGCCGCGCCTCCTCGGGTAGGCGTACCGCGGCAAGGCGGCGATGGATCTCCCGGATCTGCGTCTCCCGCTCGTCCTCTTCGCCCAGCTCTTTCCGGATCGCCCGGATCCGCTCGCGCAGGTAGTTCTCGCGCTCCTTCTCGCCGAGGGCGGCGCTGACCTCCTCCTGAATGCGCGTCTCCAGCTCGATGAGTTTCCCCTCCCGGTCGAGGATGCGCGCCAACTCTTCCAGGCGCTCCCGCGCGCCGTCCGTCTCGAGCAGGCGGATCTGTTCCGGGAGTGATAGGTTCAGCTGCGAAGCGATCCAGTCGGCGAAGCGGTCCGCGCCGGGGATCGCCCCGGCGATCTCCGCGGTCTCCTCCGCGGCTCCGGGACGGCTCCGGAGGAGAAGGCGGAAGGACTCGAGGCAGTTTCGGCGGAGCGCCTCGACGACCAGCTCGTCCGTCTCGGGGGTGGGGGCTACGCGGACCGGCGCGGCCCTCCCTTCTTTCGGGAGCCCGCCCGTGGCGCGATCGACGCGGGCGACGCCCGCGAGAGCGACGCGAACCGCGCCGTCGGGGAGGCGGCGCATCCTCTCGATGCGGGCCGCCGTGCCTCGCCGCGACGGTTCCCCTTCGGGTCCGGGCGGGAAGAGGGCGAGGAAACGTTCGCCGGCGAGCGCGGCGTCGACGGCGGCGATCTCCTCTTCGCTTCGAAGGAGAAGGGTTTTCTTGGCGCCGGGAAAGAGGACGGCCCTCTTCGGGACGAGCCAGGGAAGCTCGCCCGGGATCGGGACCTCGGCGGCGGCGGTCACGGCTTCTCGCTCCTCACCGCCACGGGGAAGGAAACCTCCAGAACACCCTCCAGGTAGCGTGATTTGGGGCGGTTCCGGTCGAAGCCCTCCGGGATGGGGATTCTCTTCTCGAAGGCGCCGGTGTGCCTCTCCAGGGAATGAAAGCGTTTCTCTTTGCCGCCGTGGGGGGCGCGCCTCTCTCCGCGGATCAGAAGGGCGCCCTGCTCCACGCGGATCTGAAAATCCTTGGATCGCATGCCGGCGATCTCCAGAACCACGTACAGGCGGTCCTCCAGCTCGTAGACGTCCGCCGCGGGTGACCAGAGTCCTCGTTTCTCCGTTTCATCCGCCGCGTAGGGGGAATTGGAGGCGAGAAAGTCGAGCATCTCGCCGACCGCGCCCCTTTCCTCGCGCCCTTCCCGCCGCTTCATCATTCCTCTCCCCTCTCCCGCTCGGCGCCACGCGATCCGGAGACCATATCGACGGCGAAGGCGTTCTCGAAATCGAAAACGCCGTCGAAGTCGCGAAGGGTGTCTTCGTCGGTCCGGGAAAGGATTTTGTGGTCCACCAGATGGAAAACGATGTGGCCGAAATCGATCGTCCCGCGAATCCCCCAGTGTTCCAGGACGGTGCGCGCCATCGGTCCGTAAAGCTCGAGGGCGAGACCGCGGATCCCCTCGGAAAGCTCCGCGCCGCTGATGTGGCGGTGCTCCGCGAGCGATTCCACGACCCGGTTCAGCGCCAGGAGGACGAACTCGTACGCCTCGGCGTGATAGCGCGGGTCCTCCAGGCGAATCCGATCGATGACCTCTTCGAGCGGTCTCTCCTCCCGATCACTCTTCCGAGTCTGCGAGCACACGTCGGTATAACTCCTCGTACAGGGGGGTGACCCGATCGGTGGCGAAAACCTCCACCGCCCTCTCCCGCGCCTGATCGCCCATCTTCTTTCTCCATGGGCCATTCTGGAGCAGGTCGATGGTCATTTCAATCATTCTTTCCCGGTCGCCGAGAGGAGCGAGCAACCCATCCTCGCCGTGGCGGACCACCTCCGGGAGGCCGCCGCCGTCGTAGCCGATCACGGGGACGCGGCAGGCCATCGCCTCGAGCGCGACCAGCCCGAAACTCTCCACGGTGCTCGGGAGGAGAAGAACGTCCGCCAGAGGAAGGATCTTCCGAACCTCGATCTTGTCGCCGAGGAAGAAAACACGGTCCCGGACGCCCAGCTCCTCCGCCAGGATCCGGCAGGTGACCCGTTCCGGTCCGTCGCCGACCATGACGAGCACGCCGCCGGTGGACTCCCGCACCCGCGCGAACAGCCGCACCACGTCGGGTGTGTTTTTTACCTTCCGGAAGTTGGAGATGTGCATCAGCACCGGTCCCTCGTCCAACTCCAGGCTTTTCCGGAGTTCCTCGTCCCTCTCGCCGCGGAAGATTTCGGGATCGACGAAATTGGGGATCACGTCGATGCGGCGCCGGACGCCGAGTCGCTGCCGCGTCTCTCCGGCGAGAAAGCAGGAGACCGCGGTGACGATGTCGGACCGTTCGATGCTCAGCTTGGTGATCTCCAGAAAGCTCCGCTCCGTCCCCACCAGGGTGATGTCGGTCCCGTGCAGGGTGGTCACCACACGCACCCTCTCCGGCGCGAGGATCTCGTTCGCCAATAGGGCGCTCGTTGCGTGGGGAATGGCGTAGTGCGCATGGAAGACGTCGATCTTCTCGTTGCGCGCCACTTCCGCCATCCGCGCCGCCAGCGCGAGCGCGTAGGGAGGATACTTAAAGAGTGGATAGGTGACGGTTCGCACTTTGTGGAAGCATACGTTCGCCCCTTGTTCGAGACGGAAGGGGCGGGAGTAGCTGATGAAATGGACCTTGTGGCCGCGCCGGGCGAGGGCGAGACCCAGCTCGGTGGCGACCACGCCCGACCCGCCGGCGCTGGGATAGCAGGTGATGCCGATGTTCATCGTATCGGACCTCCTCCGCCGGGCACGACGAGGCGCGGCGCGCCGTCGCCCGGGCGGATCGCGCCGGTCAGGAGATCCGCCAGGCCGGGTCCGAAGCGGGCGAAAGGACCGATGGGGGAGAGAACCGTCTCCTGTGGTTTTCCGCCCGGTAAGAGGGCCGAGCGCGCCCTGTGGATCAGGTTCCGCCGGTTGTCTCCCGCCCGGTCCGCGAATCGGAGAACCCGGTCGGCGGCGCGTTCCGCCTCGCGGGCGACGCGGTTCCGGGCGGGATCGTCCGGCGGTACGGCGCCCGGCGCGAGACGGTCCGCCTCCCCCAGGAAGACGGCGGTCTCCTCGGCGATCCTCTCGCGGAATCGCTTCGCGCTCCCGGCGAGTTCCGGCGGATCCGGCGCCTTCTCCCTCCCCGCCAGGATCTCCTCGGGCGTGACGCCGATGTTTTCCAGGCGGTCCGCGATTCGTTCCGGCAGGAGGTAAAAGCCGGCCCGCGGAAAGAGCGGCGCGCGTTCCACGCCGAGGGCGGCGTAGAGAGGCCCGAGCGCGGCGTGGTAGATCAGTTCCGAGAGGCCGGCGGCGTAGGCGGCGACCGGAAGAACCGCGTCTTGCAGCACGGGGCGGAGCGCCGCCGCCGGTGTGGCGCGCACCGTTCCCTCCTCGATCCTCTCCGCGAGCGCCGCCGGCTCCATCGGGTTCCCCCCCTCGGGGTGGAACCGACCGCCGTCGAAGCGGAGCGGAATCCGCGTCTCGTCCTCCACGAGGAAGAAGGGAGGCCGGTCCGGCTCGACCGGCAGCAGGATCGGAAGCCCCGCCTCCGCGGCGAGACGCGCCCCTTTCTCGATGGCGGCGTGGACGCCTCGGGGATCGCGGGCGGCGGCGGCCAGCACGCGTCTCCCCTCGGGGACGCTTTCCGCGTCCCGGCCGTCCAGGAAGAGAAGGGGGAGTTCCGGGACGAAGGCGCGGGCGGTCCTCACGAAGAGGTCCGTGGCGCCGGTCTCTTCCGGGACGGCGGCGCGGAGGCGCTCGAAAAGGTCGTCCTTGTGCGGTCCGGGGGGAAGCAGCGCCGCGGCCTCTCCGAGGAACGACCTCCACCCCGCGGGATCGATCCGGAGGGCGCCGAGCCGGGCGCGGGCGGGCGCGTCCCGGAAGGGGGCGCGCAGGCGCCGCGCGTCCCCCCCTGCGTCGATCAGGGTCGCTCCCTCCGCTTCCCCCCTGTCCGCATCGTGTGAAGCGATCCAGAAGAGGGGGACCGGCCCGCCGCCGTCCGGTTTCGGCGTCTTCTCGACGACCGCCCGCAGGGTGAGCATTTTATAGAGAGCGAGGAGAGGCCCCAGAAGGACGCAGGGCTGATGGCCCGCCGCTACGAATTTCGTCTTTTTACCGTTTATACGTGCAAGGTTGGCGCGCGCCCCTTCCGGGGCGTTCTCCCCCCCGCTCCGGAGGGCGATCCCCTCGAAGAGGGAGGGCGCGATCGTCGCCGCCTTTCCGGGAAGACGGGGCGTCTCCTCGGGCGGGAATCCCGCGTAGAGGGGGGCGAGATCCGGGTCGCCGCGTCGCCAGCGTTCGAGGTGCTCCGGGACGGCGTCCATGAGCACGCGCACCCGCGCGCCGGGTCTTTCACCGGCCATGGATCTTCTCGAGGCGGACCGGTTCGCCGGACGCGACGCCGAGACGCTTGGCGGCGTTTCCGGTCACTACGGCGATCTCCACGGTCTCCCAACTGCCGTGGAGGACGATCAGGTCTCCCGCGTCCGCTTCCATGAAGGTGTGCACCCGCGTGTCGATCGAGGTTCCGCCCACCACGGCGCGGAAGGGACCGTCTCCCGCCCATTCCTCGACGGCGCACCTCTCCAGGTTCGTAATCAGGTTGCCGAAGCGATCGACCCAGACCACTTCACCCAGAAAGCGATTCTCCTCCCGGCGCGGCGGCCGGATCGGGAAGGGGGTCAGCCGGGAGGAATCGATCGGCGGGCCGAATTGCCCGATCGGTTCCCCGCGGGCGATCCGCCCCGCGACCGGCGCGAAGATGTCCCGGCCGTGAAAGGTGGGGCATACCCTGTCCGGCGTCCATTCCCCCTCCTCGATCCGGAAGGCGCGGACCCTCTCCGCCCGCTCGATGACAAGGCCGAGGACTCCGTTGTCCGGTCCGACGTAGACCGAGCCGTCCGCCTCCACGATGAGGCCGAGCCTATCCGTTCCCACGCCCGGGTCCACCACCACGAAGTGAATCGTCCCCGGCGGAAACCAGGGGGCGGTTCGGCTGAGAAGGAAACCGGCGCATCCCGCCGCGCCCGGTTCGATGTCGTGGCTGATGTCGACGAGCCGGGCTTCCGGCGCGAGCCCCAGCAGCACGCCCTTCACCGAGGGGACGTAGGACCCCTCGCCGAAATCGGTGAGCAACGTGACGATCGGGCGTTTCTCCATCGCCTATTCCTCCTCCCCCCAGACCTCGGCGGCGAATCGTTCCACCGATGCGCCCTCCTCCCTCCATGCGCCGGCGGGGAGCCCCGCCTTGCGGCAGGTCTCGTCCAGGAAGCGATCCGGGCTCCAGCCCTCGCGCTCGGCTACCTGGGGGAGCAGCAGGCCCGAGGATGCTCCTTTGCGAATCAAGAGGCCGTCCCGTCCCACGCGGACCTCCTCCGGGCCGCGGACCGGCTCCAGCGGCGTGAGGGCGCTGATTTCGATGCGCAGCTCGGGGATTTCCTCCTCCCGCACCGGGGAAAAACGGTAGTCGTGCAGCGCCGCCGCCGCCGCCATCTCGGCGACCACTTCGACGAGGGGACGGTCGGCGACCACGAGACCGATGCAGCCGCGCAACCTCCCCGCCCGGGTGAGAGTAACGAAGGCGCCCCGCGACTCGGCGAGGGGCCCCGCCTCCGGAACGGAAGGTTTGTGTTTCCCGCCTCGGAGCGCTTCCTCGATCGCCCGCCGGGCGACGAGGAGCAGCCCGCGCCGATCCTTTTCGTCGATCATCGTTCCTCCTCCCGCACGAAGGCGAAGGACGCGTAGCCGACCACTTCCCGGCGTCCGCCGGCGGTGTCCCCCGAGTTGGCGTATCCGAGAAGACGGGGGCGGGCGCCGAAACGCTCCGCCGACGCGCGGGCCAGCGTGAGAATGGGGCCGGCGCCGCACGCCTCCGTCTCCCCATGGTCGAGGGCTGCGGCGAGACGCTCCGTTTCACCGCTCCGAACCAGCTCGAGGAGCATCCGGTCGATCCGAACCGCGTCGTCGTAGGCGTGAAAATGAGAGAGATCGGAACTCGCTACGTAAAGAGTATCCTCGGCGCCGAAACAATCGGCGAGGAGCGCGGCGAGACGTTTCGCGAATTCCAGGTCCCGGTCGCCGAGAATAAGCGGGACGAGGGAAAAGCTCCCCAGCGCGACCTGTAGGAAGGGGATTTGCACCTCCAGGGCGTGCTCTTCCCTGTGGACCTCCGGTAGCGCGCGAACCAGCCCGTCTCCCCGCTCGACTAAAAGGCGCGCCCCCTCCCCGTCCACGGGGGCGTCGCCGAGCGGGGTTCGATAGGCTCCCTCGGGCCAGACCGAGGCGCCGTCGAAGACGGCCCGGTGGGACGGGGCCATCACCACCACCCGCCGGTAGGAGCGGCCGCGCACCGCCGCATAGGCGCGGCCCGCCGTCGGGCCGGAGTACACGTAGCCGGCGTGGGGCGCGATCAGGCCGACCACGGCGCCGGCGGGCGGCTCTGTTTCCGCGCCGTCGAGGTAGCCCAAAATCGTCTCACGGAGTTCGTTCGGATCGGACGGATAGAAGAGGCCCGCTACGGCGGTCTCGCGAATCAGGCTGGCGTGGTCGCTCATCGTCCCCCCCCTTCCCGGTCTCCCCGGACCCGGCGCGCCGCGCGTCTTTCCGCGCCGGACACCCGCACCCGGCGCGGGGGACACGCACTCCCTCCAACCTAATCCAATTTGCGCCGGTAGACAATGGTGTTCCGGCGCCAGCGCGGATCCTGCTCGGGATGGTCCTCCAGGTAATGCAGCCCCCGGCTCTCGCGCCGGCGGAGCGCGGAGCGGACGATCAGCGAGCCGACGAGGGCGATGCTTCGGAGTTCGAGAAGATCGCCGGAGAGGGAGAAGCGGTCGAACCACTCCTCCACCTCCCGGTGGATCGGCGTCAGGGAGCGGCGGGCGTTTTTCAGGCGATCCACGCTCCGCACGATCCCCACGTAGTCCCACATCAGCTGGCGGACGCGGTCCCAGGCGTGCAGGATCTCGAGACGGCCCTCCGGTCCCCGCCGGCCGTTCGGCGGCGCGGGAAGGCGGCGCGGGAAGGGAGCGCCGTCGAGCGCCGCCGAGGCGGCGTCCGCGGCGGCGGTGGCGTAAACGAGCGCCTCCAGCAGGCTGTTCGAGGCGAGGCGGTTGGCGCCGTGCACGCCGGTGTGCGCCACCTCTCCCGCGGCGAAGAGCCGCGGCACGTTCGTCCGCCCCGTGTCGTCGGTCATCACGCCGCCGCACATGTAGTGCGCCGCCGGCACCACCGGGATCGGTTCCCGCGTGATGTCGATACCGAGGGAGAGACAGCGGGCGTGGATGTTGGGGAAGCGGTTCCGGATCCGCCGCGGCGTCATCGCCGAGAGATCGAGAACCACGTGCCGGTCGCCGCGCTCCTTCATCTCGTTGTCGATCGCGCGGGCGACCACGTCGCGCGGCGCCAGCGATCCGGCGGAGTGGTAGCGCTCCATGAAAGAATCGCCGGAGAGCGCGCGGAGCACGGCCCCCTCTCCCCGAACCGCCTCGCTGATCAGGAAGGACTTCTCCTTCGGGTGGTAGAGGCAGGTGGGGTGGAACTGCACGAACTCCAGGTTCGCCAGCCGCGCGCCGGCGCGATAGGCCATGCCGAGCCCCTCGCCGGATGCGATGTCCGGGTTGGTCGTATAGAGATAAACCTTTCCGGCGCCCCCCGTGGCGAGCAGCGTGGTTCGGGCGAGGTGGGTCCGTACGCGACCGCTCCGGTGGTCCAGCGACCAGGCGCCGCGGATCTCGCCCCGGCCGTCCCGGATCAGGTCGATGGCGTGGTGGCGCTCCAGGATGCGGATGTTCCGCTCGGCGCGGACCGCGGCGAGAAGCCCGTGCTCCACTTCCCGGCCGGTCGCGTCCTTGGCGTGGATGATGCGCCGCCGCGAATGCCCCCCTTCCCGGCCGAGATCAAAACCCCGTCCCTTGCGGGAGAAATGGATCCCGCGATCCACCAATTCGCGGAGAAGCGCCGGTCCCCTCTCCACGATCATGCGTACCGCTTCCGGCCGGGAAAGGCCCTCGCCGCAGAGGAGGGTGTCCCGCACGTGCAGATCGAAGGAATCGTCGGGGCCCATCACGGCGGCGATCCCGCCTTGAGCCAGATTGGTGTTGGTCTCCACCGACTCCTTCTTGGTGAGGATCAGGACCCGTCCCGCCCGGGCCGCTCGCAGGGCGAACACGAGGCCGGCGATGCCGCTTCCCAGGACCAGAAAATCGCTCTCGGTCGCGGCGCCTCGCGCCATGATCCCCTCCTAGAAAAGCGCGGACAGGCGGGCGCGGATGATTTCGCCCCCCTCTCCAAGAAAACGAACCCCGGCGCGGAGGACGTGGATCCCGCAACCCGCCCTCTCCTCTCCGTCGATCCGCGCGGCGTCCTTTTCGGTCGTCACCGGGATGGCGCCGAGGCGCTCCACCCTCTCCCGGATTGTCGCATAATCGGCGGGCCGGAATCGATGGTGATCCGGGTAGTCGAGCCTCCCCGCCACGCGCGCCCCCGCCTCCTCCAATGTGCGGATGAAACGGTCCGGGTCGCCGATCCCGCTTACCGCGAGGACCGCGCGCCCGCGGAGCGTTTCGATAGGAATATCCGCGCCGTCCGGTCCGGCGATCGACTCCGGCTCGAGGCGGAAGAGGAGGCGGTCTTCGGGCGCGCCGTGACGGTCCAGCGCGCGTTGGAGGTCCTCGTCCGGGTCGACGGTGGCGTTGACGAGCACCAGGTCCGCGCGCGCGATCGCTCCGGGCGGTTCGCGTAACAATCCCCGCGGGAGGAGGCGGCCGCCGCCGAAGGGGTCGCGTCCCGGCACCACGACGATTTCGAGGTCCCGGTGGAGGCGGCGGTGCTGCATCCCGTCGTCCATGAGGAGGACCTCCGCGCCGTGGCGTTCGACGGCGCGTCGTCCGGCGCTGACCCGGTCCCGGTCGAGAAGGATGGGGAGATCGGGGAAGCGGAGGCGGTAGAGGCAGGGCTCGTCTCCGTAGAGGAGGTGGTCCCCCTCCGATGGCGGCCGTCCCGGCGGGACCAGGAGGGGCCGTCTCTCGTCCCGCCGCCCGTAACCCCGTGAGAGGAGCGCGGCGCGCCTCCCCGCTCCGACCAACTCCCGGATCAGTTCCATCGTGACGGGGGTTTTCCCCGTGCCGCCGGCGCTCAGGTTCCCTACGCTCACCACGGGGCGGGGGAGACGGCGGACCGGAAGGACGCCCCCGTCGTAGAGCCCGTTTCGGAGCGCGACGGCGGCCCGGAAGAGCGCCTCGCCCGCCGCGCCGGCCGGACCGCCGATCGGACTACGCCGTCCGGTCATCCTTCCCCCCTTCCCAGGAGCCCCTCTTGGACGAGCCGCCGGACAAGCGCCGCGGCGGCTCCCCGGTTCGCCTCCACCGCGCCCCTCGCCGCCCGTCCGCGGCGGGCGCGCTCTTCCGGGTCATCCAGCCAGGCGGCGGCGGCGATCGCCAGCTCCTCCCCGCTCCGGATCTCCCGCGCCCCCCCCGCGTCGAGAAGGAGATTCGCCGCCTCGGCGCAGTTCTCCCTGTGCGGGCCGATAAGAACGGGAACACCGAAGCGGGCCGGCTCGATCGGGTTGTGTCCGCCGTGCCGGGAGAGGGAGCCGCCGACGAAGGCGACGTCCGCGATTCCGTAGAAGGAGAGCAGATCCCCCACCGTGTCGATCAGGATCGCGCGCGCCCCCGCTCCCGGCTTTTCGCTCCAGAGGCGCCAGGGGATCTCCGTCGCGCGCCGATAGGGGCGCGACTCGTCCGGGTGGCGCGGCGCGACCGCCACGCGGATCCTGTCGTCGCGGGCGAGAAGCGCACGAATCGCACCCAGGACCGCCTCTTCCTCGCCGTCCCGAACGGAACCGAAGACGACCCATCTCTCTTCCGGACCGCCGCGCACGCCGGGATCGGGCGGGTCGGGCGGATCGGTGTCCATCTTGGTGTTTCCGTGAACGAAGAGACGGTCCTCGGGCGCACCGAGGCGGAGAAAGCGCTCCCGGTCCGTCTCCCTCTGAACGCCGAAGAGGCGGATCCGTCCGAGCGCCGCGCGATAGAGAGGGCGCGCGGCCCGCATCCGCCGGAAGGCGGGCCGGGAAATGCGCCCATTGGCGAGGGCGACCGGGACGCCGTTCTCCGTCGCGACTCGGATGAGATTCGGCCAGATCTCCGTCTCGATCAGAAGGAGGAGGCGAGGGCGCGTCGCCTCCAGCGCCCGCCGAACCGCCCCCTCCGTGTCGACCGGAACGAAGCGGCCGTGGATCCCCTCGATTCCGCCGGCGCGCCGCCTTCCCGCGCGGGTCATCGATGTGATCAGGATCGGCGCTTCCGGCGCGGCGCGTCGAATCTCCCTCGCGATCGGTTCCGCTCCTTCGGTCTCTCCCGCCGAGGCGGCGTGCATCCAGACCACCCCGCCGGGGATCCGGTCGCCCCAACGGCCGAGGCGTTCCTCCCTCTCCCCTCGGTCACGCACCCAGAGGGGGAGGAGAAGAGGCGATATAACTTCAATCGCCTTCGCGCCAATTCGATACAGGCCTTCGCTCATGTTATTTCGATTTCCCGCACACCCTATCCGCCTCCTCGCGGACGCGAGTGAGCGCCTCCTCGATCCTTACCCGATAGGCCTCCGACTCCTCCGGAGAGAGCTCCGGCGGGACGCGGATCGGTTCGCCCAGAACGACGGCCACGCGGGCGAAGGGGGCTGGAACCAGGAAAAGATCCCAGGAGCGGAGGAAACGGCCGCGATCCGCGGCGGTCGACATGGGGAGGATCGGCACCCCCGATCGCTGGGCGATCAGCACGATTCCCGCCTGCGCCTTCTCCCGAGGCCCCCGCGGACCGTCCGGCGTGATCGCCAGGTCGTCTCCGGCTCGGCCCCGTTTCGCCATCTCCAGAATCGCCCGAACCCCTCCCTTCCCCGGGCCGGTGGAACCGCGCACCGAACGAAAGCCGAGTCGTTCCGTGATCCGCGTGATGATCTCCCCATCTCTGTGGCGGCTGATCAGGATACGGATTCCGCGGTTCCGATGCGTGTAGACGAGTGCGAGAAGGCGGCCGTGCCAGAAAGAATGGATCACCGGTCCCCCCGCGATCCGCAGGACCTCCTCCTCCGGCACGCCGTGGAAGGTGATTCTCCATGTCCGCCCCAAAAGCCGGATCAAGAGCGGTCCGAGCCCGATCGCGAGACGGAAGAGGATTTCGTTCCCGATCCCTTTCACCACTTCTCCCCCGCGATCCTCAGCACCGCTTCCGCCGCGCGGGCGCTCGCCCCGCCTCCGCCGAGGACGGCGTGCACCGCACGCAAACGCTCCCGGATCGCGGCGAGCTCCTCCGGTTTCCTGAGCCACTCCCGCGCCACGGGGAGGAGTTTCTCCGGCTCGGCGTCCCCCTGCAGGAATTCGGGGGCGACTCTTTCGCCCGAATCGCCCCCCCGGGCCGGCGTCCACCCACCCTCCGCGTAGGCGGCGAGAAGGTTCACCATCCCCACGTGGGGAACACGCACGAGCGCCCGGCCGATCGCATAGGAGAGGGCGCTCACGCGGTAGAGGATCGCCATCGGCGTCCCCAGAACCGCCGCCTCGACGGTCATCGTGCCGGAGGCGACGAAGGCGAACGCGGAGGCGCGGAGAAGATCGTAGGAGCGGTCCCGGAGGAGAAGCGGACCTTCGCCGCCGAGCGCGTCCCGATAGACATCGTCTTCCAGGGTGGGTGCCGCGCCGATCACCGGCCGGACCGGGAATCCCTCCTCCCGGAGGCGGCGCGCCGTCTCCGCCATCGCCGGCAGGAGCGCCGACACCTCCTGGCGCCTGCTCCCGGGGAAGAGCCCGACGACGCGCTCCCCCTCCGCGGCGCCGATCCTCCGGCGGAAGTCGTCCTCCTCCTCGACCGGCCGCGCCAGATCGACGAGCGGGTGTCCGGTGAAGCGGACCGGAACCCCCGCATCGAGGAAAAAATCCTCCTCGAAGGGAAGGATGACGAGCATCTCCCGGACGAGGCGCCGGAGACGCGCCACCCGCCCCCGTCCCCACGCCCAAACTTGAGGGCTGACATAATAGGCCACGGGGACGCCGGCCCGGACGGAGCGCGCGGCGAGCCGCATGTTGAAACCGGGAAAATCGATGGGGACCGCCGCCGCCGGGCGCCTCTCCTCGATCATCCTTCCCATCCGGCGGAGCGCGCCGAGGAAAAAGGGAATCCGTCCCACCACCTCGGAGAAGCCGAGCACCGAAAATTCGCGGATCGGATAGATGATTTCCACCCCCTCCGCCGCCATCCGGTCCCCTCCGCAACCCCACAGAAGAACCGACGGGTCGAGCCGCCGGATCTCCCGGGCGAGGGCGGCGCCATACAGATCGCCGGAGGCTTCTCCGGCGACGAGAAGGAGGTTCTTTCTCATGACGCGGCCCTCCCTTGAATCAGACGAAAGATCAGAAAGCCGAGAAGGAGCGCGACGCTCGTGAGGGAGCGGCGCTCGGTGCGGATCGCTTGCGTCCAGCCGGACGGCTCCCCCCGGCCGCCGACCCGCGGTCGCCCGGGCAGAATGCGGGGAACGCGGCGCGCGTAGGCGGGCCACTCCTCGGGGAAGCGGCGCGCCATCTCTTCCTCCTCGGCGGCGATGATCGGGCCGTACTGGAGGACGAAGAGGAGGAGCAGCAGGGGCGGCAGCCATACCACGCCGGAGCAGACCGCGAGCCCGGCGCTCAAAAAGAGGTTCCCCGCGTAGAGCGGATTCCGGACCCATGCGTAGGGGCCGGTGTCGACGAGGCGTTCCGCCCCCATTCGCGTGGAGCGGGAGGCGCCGCCGATGTGGCGAAGCGCGGCGAGGCGGATCGTTTCGCCGAGAAGGACCGGTGGGAGGCCGAAGGCGAGGGAGGGCGCGCTCGGCCGCGCGAAGAGGAGGAGCAGAAGAACGAGAGGAAGCGGCGTCAGGCTCCGGTGTCGGTAGAGCCAGCGGCCCGCCGCGCGCGCTCCCTCGCGGAGCGGCGGCGCGGCCGGGCGCTCACCGGGCCCCGTCACGGTCCCCGTCCATCGAGGCGAGAACCCGGAGCGCCGTGTCCAGCGCCTCTGTTCCCTCGCGGGCGGTGACCCGTCTCGCCCCCTCTTCGCCGCGCACCGCCCGCAGGAAATGCGTGAGCTCGTTCCGGAGCGGCTCCCCCTTCTCCACCGCCGGCTGTTCCCGGCGGACCAGCTTGGCGAAGGAGTCCGGCGTGAGCCGGTCCGGAGAGGGAATCTCGCCGACCCGCCGGTAGACGGTGACCGTCTGGTCGGTGTAGCTGAGCGAGATGTAGCGGTCCCTCTCGAAGATCCGGATCTTGCGGGTCTTCTGCAGCGAGATCCGGCTCGCCGTCAGGTTGGCGACGCATCCGTTTTCGAAGCGGATCCGCGCGTTGGCGATATCGATCGCCCGGGAGAGAACCGGCACGCCCACCGCGTCCAGGGAGGCGATGGGAGAACGAACGAGCCGGAGAAGAATATCGATGTCGTGGATCATCAGGTCGAGAACGACCGAAACGTCCAGGCCGCGGACGTCGAAGGGGGAGAGACGGTGGATCTCGAGGAAGCGGGGATCGCGTTCTTCGGCGAGGAGCGCCTCCACCGCCGGGTTGAAGCGCTCCAGATGGCCCACGGCGAGGACGAGGCCGGCTTCGCGCGCCGCCCGGCCCATCTCCTCCGCCTCCTCCACGGTGCGGGCGATCGGCTTCTCGACGAGAACGTGGACTCCCTTCCGAATCGCTTGAAGGGTGAGGGAATGGTGCGCCGTGGTGGGCGCCGCCACCGTCACCGCTTCCACTTCCGCGAGGAGCGACCCCGCGTCCGGGAAGGCGCGGCAGCCGAAGCGCTCCGCCCCCTCCCGCGCCCGCGCCGCGTCTTCGTCGAAAACGCCGACGAACTCCGCCTCCGGCGCCGCCTGGAAAACCCGGGCGTGGTTCCGCCCCCAGGCGCCGACGCCGATCACTCCGATGCGTACCGGTTCCATGGGTCTCCGTTTCTCGGGGCGTCAGGAGATCCCCCGCTCCGAGGAATCGATGAACGCGACGAGCCGCTCGATCTCCGGCGTCGCGGGCAGGGTCTCCCGGATCGCGGCCAGCGCCTGGGTCGTGTTCCGCTTGGAGCGGTAGAGGATCTTGTAGGCCCGTTGCAGAATCAGCCGAGCCTCGGCGGAAAAACCGGCGCGGCGGAGGCCGATTACGTTGACGCCGATCATGCGGATCGGGTTGCCCGCCGCCAGGAAGAAGGGGGGCACGTCCTGCGCCGCCCGCGAGCCGCCTCCGATGAAAGCGTAGGCGCCGATCCGGACGAACTGGTGGACCGGCGTCACGCCTCCCACGCGGGCGTAGTCCTCGATGATCACGTGGCCGGCCAGGTTGACGGCGTTCGCCAGGATCGTGTGGTTTCCGAGACGGCAGTTGTGAGCGATGTGCACGTAGGCCATCAGTAGGTTGCCGTCGCCGATCCGCGTCTCCTCCCCCGCCAGGGTCCCCCTGTGGATGGTGACGAACTCGCGGATCGTGTTCCCGTCGCCGATGATCACCCGGCTCGGCTCGTTGCGATATTTGAGGTCCTGAGGTTCGGCGCCGACCACCGCGCCGTGGTGGATGATGCAGTCCGCGCCCACGTCGGTCCACCCCTCCACCACGACATGGGCGCCGATCCGCGTGCGATCGCCGATGGTCGCCTTGGGACCGATCCACGCGCAGGGACCGACGGACACGTCCCGGCCGAGCCGGGCGCCCGGCTCGATAATCGCGCTGGGGTGAATCCCGCCCCTCGGGGCATCCGGTTCGGGGGTCATACCTCTTTCCTTCCGCCCCGTCCCTAACGGTCGACGATCATGGAGAGCAGGTCGGCGCCGGCGACAAGGTCGTCGCCCACGTAAGCCCTCCCCCGCATCTTGCAGGTTCGGGTCTTGAGGCGGATCAGCTCGAGTTCGAACCGGAGCGTGTCGCCGGGGAGCACCGGTTTGCGGAACTTGGCGTCGTCGATACCCATGAAGTAAACCAGCTTGTGCTCCGGGTTGTCGACGGAGCTGAGCAGCAGGATCCCGCCGGTTTGGGCCATCGCCTCGATGATGAGGACCGCGGGCATGATCGGGTGGCCGGGGAAATGCCCGATGAAGAAGGGCTCGTTGATGGTCACGTTCTTGATCCCCACCACCCGCTTCTCCGTGAGTTCGGTGATCCGATCCACCAGCAGGAAAGGATAGCGATGGGGCATGATCTTCATGATGAAATTGATGTCCACGTTGGTGGCGCTCAGCGTTTCGTGGCGCAGCTTGAGGGTGGGCCCGTGCTTCTCCTCGGCGTAACGGCGGAGCAAGCGGGCGAGCTTCACGTTCGCCGAGTGGCCCGATTTATACGCCATGATGTGCCCCTTGAGAGGCATGCCGACCAGAAACAGGTCCCCGAGGAGGTCCAGCACCTTGTGCCGCACGAACTCGTCTTCGAAGCGGAGCCGTTCCTCGCTCTCCACTTTGCCGTTCTCGACGACGATGGCGTTGGAATAGCTTCCCCCCTTGATCAGTCCCATCTCCCGGAGGCGGTCCACCTCGTTCTGCAGCGCGAAGGTTCGGGCCGGCGCCACCTCGCGGACGAAGGAGTCCTCGTCGATGTCGAAGGTGACGTGCTGCGTGCCGATGAGGGGGTTGTCGTACTGGATGGTGAAGCTGATCCGGAACCCGTCGTGGGGAAGCGCCACCAACTCGATCCCGTTCTCCTGGAGCGCGATGGGGCGGTCCACGCGCAGATAGAAGCGCTCCGCCTCCTGCTCCTCCGTTCCCGCCTTCTCGAGCAGCCTCACGAAGGGGAGCGCGCTTCCGTCCGGCTCGGCGGGCTCCTCGGCGTCCAGCTCGATCCAGAGATTGTCGATGCCGAGGCCCGCCACGGCGGCGAGCACGTGCTCCACCGTGCTGACCCGGACGCCGTTTTTCTCCAGGATCGTCCGGCGGGAACTTCCCTCGCTGTCCACGGTGGTGGTGATGTCGGCGAGAATCTCGATCCGGCGGTTCCCGTCGGTGCGGACGAAACGGATGCCGGTGTTCTCCGGCGCCGGCTTGAAAGCCATGCGCACCTTCTCGCCGGTGTGCAGGCCCACGCCTTCCGTAAATACTTCACGAGCGATCGTTTTTTGTCTGATCCGAGACATGGGGATTTCTCCTAGCGCCCGGTGTCGGGAGGCGGCGCGTCCCGGTTTTCCAGGGCGGCGATACGCCGCTCCAGCGACGCAACCTTCCGGAGCAGGTCGGGGATGCGCTGAATCCCCGCGTAGATCCGACGGGAGAGGCTGTGTTCGCGGGCGGGATACCCGGAGACGGAGGTGCCCGCCGGGATCGATTTGGTGACGCCCGCCTGGGCTCCGACCTTGACGTTGTCGCCGATTTTAATGTGGCCCACGACGCCGGCCTGCCCGGCCAGGGTCACGTTGTTGCCGACTTCGGTGCTCCCCGAAACGCCCACCTGGGCGACGAGGATGCTGTCTTCGCCGATCACGGCGTTGTGGGCGATCTGGACCAGGTTGTCGATCTTGGTCCCCCGTTTGATCAGCGTGGTGCCCACGGTGGCGCGGTCGATGGTGGTGTTGGCGCCGATCTCCACGTCGTCCTGGATCTCCACCCGGCCGATCTGGGGGATCTTCATGTGCGCCAGTCCGTTCTTGGTGAAACCGAAGCCGTCGCTCCCGATCACGGCGCCGCAGTGGATGATCACACGGTCGCCGATCACCGTGTCCTCGCGGATCGACACGTTGGGATAGATCAGGCAGTTTCGTCCGATCCGCGCGCGGAAGCCGATGTAGCCCCCCGGGTGGATGCGCGTGCCGTCGCCGACGACGGCGTCGTCCTCGATCACCACGTGCGGTCCGACCGTGACGGGCGAGCCGAGGACCACGTTCCGGCCGATCACGGCGGTCGGGTGGACGCCGGTGGTCTTCTCGTAGTCGCGCGGCGCGAACAGCTCGATCACCTTGAGAAAGGCGAGATACGGGTTGGGACAGACCAGAAGAGCCTTCCCCTCGCCGGCGCTCACCCCGTTCCGGTTCAGGATGATGGCGGAGGCGTCCGTGCTCCGGAGGAAAGATTCGTAACGCGGATTGGCGAAAAACGTAATGTCGCCGGCCTTCGCTTCACGAATGCCCGCGACTCCCGTGATCTCGATCGAGCCGTCGCCGACGAGCTCACTCTCGATCCGTTTCGCGATTTCACACAGTTTCATAACTCGGGGATGGTAAAGGAGTCGTGGAGAGGGAGTCAAGAAGATTTTCCCCCCCTCTCCACGCCAAAAGATTGATGCGGATGAAGTTAGCGCGTGTCGGCCGGAAGAGGCCGCCCCCCTCTTTTACTCCAGGCCTTTGTTCAGTTCCTCGAGCACCCGATCGGTCAGATCGAGCCCGTCGGCGGCGTAGACGATCCCGCCCACGGCGGCGTCGAGCACGATCGTGAAGCCCTCGTCGTCGCCGATCACCTGCAACACCAGGTTGATCTTGTCCACGATCGGCCGCACCAACTCGCCGTTCTTTTCCGCCACGCGCCCCTGGGGACCGAAAACGGACTGCACGAAGGTCTCGTATTCCGCCTGTTTGGCGGCGATCTCCTGCTGGCGTTCCGCCTTCTTGGCGTCCGAGAGCATCAGACTCTGGCTCTGGTAAAGCTCATGAAGGGAATCCAGTTCCGCCTTCATCTGCTGCGCCTGCTGCTCCCAGGCGGCGACCTCCTGGTCGAAGGAGCGCTGCGCGTCTTCCGTTCCCTTGTATTCGGCGAAGATCCGCGCCGAATCGATGTAGCCGATTTTCATGTCCGCCGCCGCGATCCCGGCGGGAATCGAAAGGATCGCCGTGGCCAAAACGAGGATTCGGCGGGCGCCGGTCCGGACCGTTTGCGTCTTCACCAGTTTCGCCTCCTGCTTGCGTGTTCGGTCCTCCCCGATTCGGGAGGACTGTTTCCATCATCGAAAAAGGATACCATCGGGGGACGGGAATCTCACGCCCAATCCGGTGAAAAGATCCCGCCCGGCCGGGACAGCAGGCGCGGCGCGGGGCGTCAGAACTGGTTGCCCAGCTGGAAGTGGGGCTCCCAACCCCCGCCGTCCTCCTTGTCGAGCCCGTAGCCCATGTCGAAGCCGAGCTGGCCGAGCATGGGAATCTCGAATCGGACGCCGAGTCCTGCGCCCCTCCGGAGTTCGTTGGGCCGCACCTCGCGGAAGCTGTTCCATGTGTTCCCGGCGTCGAAGAAGAAGAGCCCGAAGATCTGCTGCTCCACGAGGGGGAACTTGTACTCCGCCGAGAGGATCAGCATGGTCCGGCCGCCCACGTCGAACGCGTTCCCCTCGGGAACCACGTCCCGGTCCTCATAGCCGCGGAGCCCCCAGAGCCCGGTACCGCCGAGCCGGTAGCGTTTGTAGATCGGCACCGTGGAGGGGTTCTCCAAGCCGTCCACCACGCCGACACGCGCGCGGAGCCCGAGGAAGAACTTCCAGAAGCTGGGGAAATACCAGCGGTTCTCCAGCTCGTACTGCTGGTACTCCACGTCGCCGCCGATCGGCCCGCCGGCCCACTCACCGGCCACCACGGCCACCGTTCCCCGGGTCGGGTGGAAGAGACGGTCCGTCGAGTTCCGGGTGAAGGAGAGGCGCGTGCTGGAGAGCGTTTTCGTTCCCGCCGCGTCGAGGATGATGGCGCTCGCGTTGTCCCGCGGCTCGATCTCCCGTTCCTCCAGACGATACTGCCAGTCCGCGCGGGAGTAGTCGAGCCAGGGGAGCCTGCGGCCGAGGCGAATGCCTCCTCCCCGCCGGTTCTCGTAGTAGGAGTCCCAATTGCGGCGGATCATGGTCACGTCGAAGCCGGCGGTGGTGGGGGTGTCGAAGAGCCAGGGTTCGGTGTAGGAGAGTTCCAGCTGGCGATACTCGCCGAATTCCCACATCAGGTTGGCCCGCTCGCCGCCGCCGAAGAGGTTCACCTGGCCGAGGCGGATGAAACCGGTGGCGCCGTAGGCGGAGCTGATGCCGACGCCCGCCTGCGCCTCCCCGGTCGGCCGTTCGAGAACATCGAAGGAGAGATCGATCTCGTCGGTCCCGCGCACCGGCCGGTAGTCGAAACGAATGTCCTGGAAGAAGCCGAGCTGCATCAGCTCCCTCTGCGAACGGATGATGCGGGAGCGCTTGAACAGGTCGCCCGGCGCCACCACCAGCTCCCGGCGGATCGTCCTCTCCTTGGTCCGCTGGTTGCCGCTGATCTCGACACGGCCGATCCGCGCCGGATTCCCCTCGACGATGTGGAAGACCAGGTCGATCGTGTCTCCCCGGGCGGATCGCTCCGGGACGATGTTGGCGAAAATATACCCCTCTTCGGTATAGAGGTTGTAGAGGTTCGCCACCGTTTCGTCGTAGTCGTTCTGATCGAAGACCGATCCGGGCCGGAGACGGACCAATTCGCCGAGCGTGGCGTCGCCGAATCGCACGTTCCCGTCGAAGGAGACCTCGCCGGCGTCGTACCTCTTCCCCTCGTCGACCCAGATGGTGACGGTCAGGTCCCGTGGGTTCGCCCCCGGGGAGACGTCGGTGGACTCGACCACCGCGTCGAGATAGCCCCGCCGGCCGTACTCCTGCAGGATCCGCCCCTTGTCCTCCTCGAACTCTTCCGGCTTGAACTCACCGCTCCGGATCCAGGAGTCGGGCTTGGTCTTCATCCCCTTGCGGAGCTTCTTCTCCTCCAGGTTCTTTACGCCGTGGAAGACGATCCTCTTCACCCGGACCTTCTCCCCTTCGCCGACGCGAAAGAGGAGATTCCTCCGGCCCAGGCTGTCCGAGCCGGCGTCCTCCCATTCGACGTCGGCGTTCCTGTATCCCTTCTCGGCGTACTTCTCGCGGATCCGCTTCCCTTCTTGGAAGAGCCCCCGCGGCGTGAGGACGAGCCCTTTTTGGAGGAGCGATTCCTCGGCCAGGTCGCGCGATTTGATCTTCTCGTTCCCCTCGTATCGGATCGAGCCGAGGAGGGGCCGTTCGACCAGGTGGATCGTGAGGACGACGCCGGCGACGGTCTCGTCGCGGGATACGCGGATCTGTTCGTACTGCCTCGTGGAATAGAGGTTGCGGATCCCCTCGGCGACCATTTCCGGATCGTAGGGGTCGTCGGGGCGGACGCCGAAGGTGCGGATCACCGATGTGTCGCCGATCCGCGCCGCCCCCTCCACTCGGATCTCCGTAACCGGCTCGGCGTCGCCGCGGACCGCGGCGAGTGCCAGAAGGACGCAAACGACAAGGAGAGAGGCCGGCTGCCGCCGAGCCCCTCTCCGGTTCGTCGCGCGTGTTCTTCGCTGTCGCTCTTCCGTTCGTCGAGTCATGTTCCGCCACGGTCGGGGCCAGGGCCGCGAGCCGTGGCCTGCTTAAGGGGAAGTGTTTTCGTCCGACCCCCCCTTATAGCAGTTACGACTCGTCCTGTCCAGAAGCGGATGCCGCTTCCACCTCCTGTTCACCCTCCGTCTTCGGCGGGGTTCCCTCGTGGAAGACGAGCGCTTCGTTTCCGCGGTCCACCAGGATCCGGTCCCCTTTTTTGAAACGGCCGGCGAGGATCTCCTCGGAGAGAGGATCCTCCACCCGCTGGCGGATCACCCGGCGGAGCGGACGGGCGCCGTTGGCCGGATCGAACCCGTTCTCGACGATGTACTCCCTCCCGTCGGGGGTGAGTTCGATCTCGTATCCCCGCTCGGAGAGGCGCACCTGCACTTCGCGCATCAGGATGTCGACGATGGCGTACATGTCCTGCCGCTCGAGGGAGCGGAAGACGATCGCCTCGTCGATCCGGTTGAGGAACTCGGGATTGAAGGTCTTCCGCATCTCGTCGGTGATCTGATTCGACATCACGGTGTGCTTCGCCTCCAGGTCGGCGCGCTGGAAGCCCACCGTGCCCCCCTGGGTGATCTTGCGGGCGCCCAGGTTGGAGGTCATGATGATCACCGTGTTGCGGAAGTTGACGCGCCGGCCGAAGCTGTCGGTCAACACGCCGTCCTCCAGAACCTGGAGCAGGATGTTGAACACGTCCGGGTGGGCTTTCTCGATCTCGTCCAGGAGAACGATCGAGTAGGGCTTGCGCCGCACCTTCTCGGTCAGCTGGCCCCCCTCCTCGTGGCCCACGTAGCCCGGAGGCGCGCCGACCAGCCGGGAGACGGCGAACTTCTCCATGTACTCGGACATGTCGATGCGGATCAGCGCGTCCCTGTTGTCGAAGAGGAACTCGGCCAGCACACGGGCCAGCTCGGTCTTGCCGACGCCGGTGGGGCCGAGGAAGATGAAGGAGCCGATCGGCCGTTTCGGGTCCTGCAGGCCGGCGCGGTTCCGGCGGATCGCCTTGGAGATCGCCTCCACCGCCTTGTCCTGGCCCACGATCTTGCGGCGGATCTCGTCTTCCATGTGGAGGAGCTTCTGCGACTCCTTCTCCTCCATCTTGTGCACCGGCACGCCGGTGATGCTGGAGACGACGGCGGCGACGTCGTCCACGTCGACCACCGCTTCCTTCTCCTGCTTCTGGGCGTTCCAGTCCTTCTGGAAATCCTCGAGATCCTGCTGGAGGTTCTTCTCCTGGTCGCGCAGGTTGGCGGCTTTCTCGAACTCCTGGTTGCAGATCGCCGCTTCCTTCTCCTGCGTGACGTTGTGGAGTTTCTTCTCCATGTCCGAAAGGTCCTGCGGAATGGCGCACACCGACAGGCGCGCCCGCGAGCCCGCCTCGTCGATGATGTCGATCGCCTTGTCCGGCAGGAATCGATCGTTGATGTATCGGTCCGCCAGCCTCGCCGCCGCCACGATCGCCTCGTCGGTGATCTTGGCGCGGTGGTGCGCTTCGTACTTGTCCCGGAGGCCCCGGATGATCTCGATCGTTTCCTCCACGGAAGGCGGATTGATGGTGATCATCTGGAAACGCCGCTCCAGCGCGCCGTCCTTCTCGATGTGCTTGCGGTACTCATCGAGAGTCGTGGCGCCGATGCACTGCAGCTCGCCCCGGGCGAGGGCGGGTTTCAGCATGTTCGAGGCGTCGATCGCCCCCTCGGCGCCGCCGGCGCCGACGATGGTGTGCAATTCGTCGATGAAGATGATCACGTTTTCCGATTCGCGGATCTCGTTCATCACCGCCTTGAGCCGCTCCTCGAACTGGCCGCGGTATTTGGTGCCCGCCACGATCGAGGCGAGGTCGAGGGTGACCAACCGCCGGTTCATCAGGATGTGGGGCACGTTGTGGCTGGCGATGCGCTGCGCCAGTCCCTCCGCCACGGCGGTCTTGCCGACGCCCGGCTCGCCGACCAGGGCGGGGTTGTTCTTCTTCCGCCGGCAGAGAACCTGGATGACCCTCTCGATCTCCTCGCCGCGGCCGATGACCGGATCCAGTTTTCCCTCGCGGGCGTACTGCGTCAGGTCGCGGCCGAACTGGTCGAGCGCCGGCGTCTCGCTCTTCTGAGGCTGCGCCGCCGTCTGGCCGGGGGAAGTCGCGCCGCCGAGGAGCTTGAGCGTCTCCTCGCGGACCTTCTTTTTGTCCGCGCCCAGGTCGATCAGCGCGCGGGCCGCCACCCCTTCCCCCTCGCGGATCAGGCCGAGGAGAAGGTGCTCGGTTCCCACGTAGCTGTGGCCGAGGAGGCGCGCCTCCTCCACCGCCAGCTCGAGGACCCTCTTCGCCCGAGGCGTGAACGGAATCTCGCCGACGGTGAGCGTACCGCCGCTCCCGGAGACCATGTTCTCCACCGCCTGGCGAATCTGATCGAGGTCGAGGCCCAGGTTGCTCAGCACGGTCGCGGCGATCCCCTCCCCCTCCCGGACGATGCCGAGAAGGAGATGTTCCGTGCCGATGTAGTCGTGCTGCAACCGCCCCGCTTCCTCCCGGGCCAGGTACATCACCTTCCGTACCCGTTCCGTGAATCGATCGTGCATGCTTCCCCCCTCCAGCGGGTCTTCCTTCCGGTCCGAGTCGAGAGGCCGTCCGGGCGGGCTCTCCACGGAATCCGATGACAATTCGTAAGTTAATCCGGAGCGTCCACCGGCGCCACAACCGCCGCCGGTTCTCCCCCTCCCACGGATCGGCTCCAGGGGGGGAAATCGTAAGCGATCTTTTTAGTTACTGCTAAGCATCGCGCGGACCCGGTTGGCCCGCCGGACGTCCCTCTCCGGCGGTTCCAAGGCGCCGCCTGCCTCCTTCTGCAGGTGCGCCGGGAGGGTCTCGATCATCAGACGGTTCAGCGTCGGAATCGGCGTTTGTTCGAGGATCCCGATGGTCGCGCCGAAACGGACCGCCGAGAGAAGGCTGAGGACCTCCTGAGAGGAGACGACGCGGCAGTGGGTCAGGAGGCCGTAGGCGCGGTACACCTTGTCCTCCACCTGCGGGCGGAAGCTCTCGAGAAGCGATTCGCTGGCGCTCCTCTCGTGGTCGATGATCTGGCGCGTGACCCGGCCGAGACTGTCCAGTGTGTCCGCCTCGCTGACGCCGAGAGTGGTCTGGTTGGAGATCTGGTAGAAGTTCCCGGTCATCTCGCTGTGCTCGCCGAACATTCCCCGCACCGCCAGGCCGACCTGGGTGATGCCGCGGAGCACCTTGGAGATCTGCTTGGTGAGCGCCAAGGCGGGGAGGTGAATCAGCACCGAGGCCCGCATCCCCGTGCCCGTGTTGGTCGGACAGGCGGTCAGGAAACCCCACTCCTCGGTGTAGGCCACGTCCAACCTCTCGCTCATCTCGTCGTCGATTCGGTCCGCGGTCCGCCACGCCCCGTCCAGCTCGAAGCCGGGGCGCATCGATTGGATCCGCATGTGATCCTCTTCGTTGATGAGGACGCTGACCCTTTCCCCTTCGCCGATCGCGACGCCTCGGGGGCCCCGTCCGGCCGCCAGATCCTGCGAGATGAGGCGGCGTTCCAGAAGGAAGCGGTTCTCCAACGGGTCGGACCGATCCACGCGGACGATTCTCGATTCCCGGAGGGCTTCGGTCTCCCGAGCCGCTTTTTCCACCGATCCGAAGACCGTCTCTTTCTGCTCGTCCGTCGCCGTTTGGGAGAAGGGGATCCCCTTCACGTTCCGGGCGAGGCGGATCCGGCTGGAGAGAACGATCGCCGGTTCGGCGCCGTCGCCGTCGAGCCAGGCGGGAGGATCGGGGAAACCGTTCGGGGGAATCATGCCTCCTCCTCGCTTTCGAGGCGCCGGATCTCGTCCCGGATCCGCGCCGCCTCCTCGTACTCCTCGCGGCGGACGCAGGCGTCAAGACGCTCCTTCTTGTTGCGGATCTCGCGGGCCCGCCGGTGCTCCTCCCCCGCCTGCCGGGGGATCTTCCCCAGATGACGGCGGCTTCCATGGATCCGCCGGAGGAGCGGCACAAGCGGTGCCTGGAAGGCGTCGTAGCAGTGGGCGCAGCCGAGACGGCCGGAGGCTTTGAAACGGGCGTAGGTGAGACCGCAGTGATCGCAGCGGAGGGGTTCCGCCCCCTCGCCCAGCTCTCCCTGCGCCTCTTCCGCCATGCCGGCCAGCAGATTGGGCGTGCCGATCCCCCCCGCCCCGCCCGAGACGGTGAACCCCTTCTCGGAGGCGCATTGATCGCAGAGGTGCATCTCCCGGACCTGGTCGTCCTTGATCTCCGTGTAGTGGACCGACGCCTCCCTCTCCCCGCACTTATCGCACTTCATCGGCTTGCCCCCCTATCCCGCCGGTCCTCCTCCACCTCGAGCGATCCCTCTCGCAACCGGAGCCTCCTGTCCGCCCGCTTGGCGAGCCGCTCGTCGTGGGTCACGATGACGAAGGCCTGGCCGAAACGCTCCCGCAGCTCCCAGACGAGGTCGTGCAGGGCCGTACTGTTCCGGCCGTCCAGGTTTCCCGATGGCTCGTCCGCCAACACCACCCGGGGCCGGTTCGCGAGCGCCCGCGCGACGGCGACCCTCTGCTGTTCCCCCCCGGAGAGTTCCGAGGGGAGATGGCCCGCGCGCGCGCCGAGGCCGACCGCCCGGAGCAGTTCTCCCGCGCGCCCATCCGCGTCCCGCCCGCCGTTGCCGATGCGGATCGGAAGCGCCACGTTCTCCAGGGCGGTGAACTCCGGGAGGAGATGGTGAAACTGAAACACGAACCCGATCATCCGGTTCCGAACCCGGGAGATCTCCCGGTCGCCGAGTCGGAATACGTCATGGCCGCCCAAGAGGACCGTGCCGGCGCTCGGCCGGAGGATCGCACCCAGGATGTGCAACAGGGTGCTCTTCCCGACGCCCGAGTCGCCGACCACGGAGAGAATCTCCCCCTCTTCCACGTCCAGGTCGACGCCGCGGAGCACATCGAGTTCCTCCTCGCCCGAGCGGAACCGCTTGCACAGCCCGCGGGCGGAGAGCACCGGTCCGCCGTTTCGGTTCTCTTCGTTCATCGCCTGATCACTTTACTCGTAACGAATTGCCTGCAACGGATCGAGACGCGAAGCCTTCCAGGCCGGGTAGAGCGTCGCGGCGAAGCAGATCGCCATCGCCGCCGCGGCCACCCGAACGAAGTCGGCGGGATCCATTTGCACCGGCAGCGAGTCGATGAAATAGACGTCCGCCGGGAGGGGGATGAACTTGTACCGCTCCAGGAGCCAGCAAACGGTCCATCCGCCCAGAAGGCCGAGCGCGGTCCCGAGGGCGCCGATGATCGCCCCCTCGAGGACGAAAACGGCCAGCACTCCCCGGAGGCTCGCGCCCATCGACTTGAGCACCCCGATCTCCCGGGTCTTCTCCATCACCACCATGATCAATGTACTCGCGATATTGAACGCCGCAACCAGGATCACCAGCGCCAGGATGACGAACATCACCCTTTTTTCGGTGCTCATCCAGGAGAAGAGGGTCCGGTTCAGGTGGATCCAGTTGTTCGCCCGGAAGGGTGGGGCGCCGACGCGCTCCAGAATCCGGTCCGCCACGATCGGCGCCCTGTATGCGTCCTGCACCCGGATCGCCACGCCGGTCACCTTCTCCCCCATCCCGAGGAACTCCCGCGCGGCGTCGATCGGGACCAGCGCGAGATTGGCGTTGTACTCGTACATGCCGGAATCGAAGAAGCCGGCGACGCGGAAACGCATCATTTTGGGGACCGTGCCGAAGGGGTTTCTCGCCGTGTTCTGGAAGGAGGCGAGGATCACCGTTTCACCGCTCAGCGTTCCCAGGTCGAGGGCGAGTTCCCGGCCGAGCAGGATCGGCGGCGGCGACCCGGGTTCCCAGGTGAGGTCCGCGTCGGAGGGGACGGTGCGGGAGAGAAGCTCCGAGACGCGCGGCTCGCCGGCGGGATCGATCCCCTTCACGGCGATGCCGTCCTGTTCCTCGCCCGCCTGGATCATCGCCTGGGTGTACACGAAGGGAGAGGCGCCGACCACTCCGTCCGTTTCCGTCACCTCACGGAGGAGTTCCTCGTCGGCGACGAAGGGCTCGTTGCCGTACTTCAGCAGGATCACGTGGGCGTTGGTGCCGATGATGCGGGACTTGACCTCCTGCTCGAAGCCGTTCATCACCGCGAGCACGACGAGGAGCGCGGCGACGCCGACGAAGACGCCGAGCACCGAGATCAGCGTGATGATCGGCACGAACCCGAGGCTGCTCTTGGAACGGAGGTGCCGCCGGGCGATGAAGAAGGCATATCCCATGGCGTCATTCCGGGACTTCGGGGCGGAGCTGCGGGAAGAGGAGCACGTCGCGGATCGAGGGTTGATCGGTCAGGATCATGGCGATCCGGTCGATGCCGAGGCCGAGCCCGCCGGTGGGAGGCATGCCGTGCTCCACGGCGCGGAGGAAGTCCTCGTCCATCTGCTGCGCCTCCTCCCCCTCGACTCCGGCGAGCCGTTTCTGTCCCTCGAAACGGCGGCGCTGTTCCACCGGATCGTTCAGCTCGGAAAAGGCGTTGCCGATCTCGATGCCGAAGAGGAAGGGCTCGAAGCGCTCCACCACGCCGGGACGGTCGGGGCGTTCCTTGGCGAGCGGCGAGATCGCCTTCGGGTGGTCGATGACGAAAGTGGGCTCCTCGAGGCCCGGCTCGATCCAGGTCTCGAAGAGCTTGTCCATCAGGCCGCCCACGCTGGCGTCCTCCGGGATCTCCACGCCGCTCCGGGCGAGGGCGCGGCGCAGCTCCGCCTCGTCCGTCTCCAGCGCCGGCCGGCCGAGCCTTTCCGACAGGGCGTCCACGAAGGAGAGGCGCCGCCAGGGACGGCCCAGGTCCGCTTCCTTTCCGCCGTAAACGATCCGGGTGGTGCCGCACAGTTCCAGCGCCAACTCGCGGAGCAGATCCTCCACCAAAGCCATCATGTCGTTGTAGTCCCGGAACGCCTCGTACAACTCGAGCTGCGTGAACTCCGGGTTGTGGGTCCGGTCGATCCCTTCGTTCCGAAAATCCTTGGCGATCTCGTAAACCTTCTCCAGGCCACCGACGATGAGACGTTTCAGGTAAAGCTCGTCGGCGATGCGGAGATAGAGCTTCATGTCCAAAGCGTTATGGTGGGTCGTGAAGGGGCGCGCCGAAGCGCCGCCGTAGATCGGCTGCAACGCCGGCGTCTCCACCTCCAGGAAGCCGCGCTCGTCGAGGAAGCGCCTGGTCCGGCGGATCAGCGCCGCCCGCTTGCGGAACACCTCCACCACCTCGGGGTTGGCGATCAGGTCGAGGTAGCGGCGGCGGTAGCGGATCTCTTTGTTGGTGAGGCCGTGCCACTTCTCCGGAAGGGGGAGGAGCGATTTGGAGAGCACCGTGAAAGAGGAGACGTCGATCGACATCTCGCCCGTCTTGGTTCGAAAAGGGGCGCCGGTCGCCCCGACCCAGTCTCCCGGCTCGAGGCGTTTCCAGGCGTTGTACGCCTCCTCGCCGACGTTGTCGCGGCGGAGGTAGAGCTGGATCGTCCCGGTCCTGTCCCGGAGATGGGCGAAGCACGCCTTCCCCATCCGCCGGATCGTCATGATCCGTCCCGCGGGCGAAACAGGCGTTCCCGCCTCGGCGAACTCGTCGAAGCGATCGCGGATCTCCACCGCGGTCCTGTCCCTGTCGAAACGAGCCGGGTAGGGATCGATCCCCATCTCCCGGAGGGCTTGCAGCTTCTCCAACCGGACCCGGAACAGACTCTTCTCCTCGGACAAGGCCCTCTCCTCTTTCCCGGGGTGTCGCGCGACGGCGGGGGGATATGCGGACGCGCCGCGCGTCCCCCCGCCGGGAACGGCCTCACCTTAGGGGCACCGCCCCCCTCGCGTCAAGCGGGGCGGGACACGGCGCGGCCTAGCCCTTTTTGCCGCCCCCGCCGCCCGACCGGAGGCGGAGGAACGCGTCGATGAACCGGTCGATCCCGCCGTCCATCACCGCCTGCACGTTCCCGCTCTCTTCGCCGGTCCGGTGGTCTTTCACCAGCGTATAGGGCTGGAACACGTAGCTGCGGATTTGGTTTCCCCAGGCGATGTCCTTCTTCCCCTCCTCCTGCTCCGCCCGCTTTTTGTCCTCTTCCTCGATCTTGAGCGCCATCAGGCGCGCTTGAAGCACCTTGAGGGCGTTCGCCCGGTTGCGGTGCTGGGAGCGTTCGCTCTGGCAGGAGACGGTGATTCCCGTGGGGATGTGGGTGATCCGCACCGCCGAGTCGGTCTTGTTCACGTGTTGCCCGCCCGCGCCGCTCGCCCGGAAGGTGTCGATCCGGATCTCGCTCTCCTGGATCTCCACGTCCTCGATCTCTTCGGGCTCGGGATAGACGAAAACGCTGGCGAAGCTGGTGTGGCGGCGATGGGCCGCGTCGAAGGGGCTGATCCGGACGAGCCGGTGCACCCCCGATTCGGCTTTCAATAATCCATACGCGTAGGGACCGCGGATCTCGAGCGTGACGCTCTTGATCCCCGCCTCGTCCCCCGCGAGCAGGTCGAGAAGGGATCGCTGGAAGCCGCGCGCCTCCGCCCAGCGCTGGTACATGCGCAGCAGCATCTCCGCCCAGTCCTGAGACTCGGTGCCGCCGGCGCCGGGGTGGATGGTGAGGATCGCGTTCCCCGGGTCCTCGGGCGAGCTGAGCAGGCTTTTCAGCTCCGATTGATGAATCAGCTCGGCGAGCCGCTCGAGTTGCTCCTTCAGTTCATGCTCCAGCTCGGGGTCTTCGCCGCCCTCCAGGGCCATGTCCAGGAGAACCTTGGCGTCTTCCTGCGCCGTTCGGAGCCGGCCGAACTCCTCCACCACCCGCTTGTCCGCGGAAAGGGCTCGGGTCGTCTCGCCCGCCCGGTTCCGGTCGTCCCAGAAATCGGGGGCGCTCATCCTCTCTTCGCATTCGGAGATCCGTTTCTTTCGTCCGGCGACGTCAAAGGTACCCCTCGAGCTCGTCGATCCGCCGCCGGCTCGCTTCGATGGTCTGCTTCACTTCCTTGGGATCCCACATCGTCGAACCTCCTCTATTCCGCGTCGCGCCGGGCGCAGCGGGAGGGGCCCGGCGCGATGGCGTCCCAGACGCGACGGGCCTTCCACTCCAGCTCACTCCGGTCGCCGTTGTTCTCGATGACGAAGTCCGCCTTCGCCGCTTTGGACGATTCGCTCTCCTGGCTCTCCACGCGGCGGATCGCCTCTTCGAGGGAAACTCGATGCCGCTCCGCCACGCGCCGCGCGCGCGTCTCCTGGCGGGCGATCACCGTCACGATTCGGTCCACGCGCTCTTGGAGACTCCACTCGAAGAGAAACGCCGCGTCCAGGACGACGAGACGCTCTTCGCCGCCGCGGGCCTTCTCGATCTCGGCGATGATCCGCTCCCGGAGGAGGGGCTGCACGATTCGATCGAAGGCGAGCCGCTTCTCCCCGTCGCCGAAGACGGCGCGGCCGAGGAGGAATCGGTCCACCTCGCCGTCGGGGCCGGTCACCTCCGGGCCGAGCGCGCCGGCGATCCTCCGGCGCACCGCCTCGTCCTCCTCCCAGACCTCTCGGCCGATCCGGTCCGCGTCGATGCGGCGGCCCTTTCCCCAGAGGGCGAAGAGTTCCGCCACCGACGTTTTGCCGGCGCCGGTGTTGCCGGTGACGGCGACGATCACGAAGCTCCCTCCATGCCGTGCGCCTCGAGCCAGTTCCGCCCCGCCCCCGCGTCCACCGTCAGCGGGACCAGGAGTTCCATTCGGCTTTCCATGATCCGGCGGGCGAGGCCCGTCGCCTCCTCCCGCTCCCCGTCGGGCGCCTCGAAAACCAACTCGTCATGAACCTGCAGAATCATACGAGTCTCCATCTTCTTCCGCAAGAGCGCCCGGTCGATCTCGATCATGGCGAGCTTGATCAGGTCCGCCGCCGAGCCCTGAATCGGCGTGTTCACCGCCGTCCGCTCGGCGAAGGCGCGGATCCGCGCGTTCCGGTCGTTCATATCGGGCAGGTTTCGGCGACGCCCGAGGATCGTCTCCACCCAGCCGCGTTCCCGCGCCTCCGCGACGGTCCGCTCCAGCCACCCCTTCACCAACGGGTAGGCGCGGAAGTAATCGTCGATGAAGTCCTGCGCCTCGCCGCGACCGATGCCGAGTCGAGTCGCCAGCCCGAAGGCGCCCATGCCGTAGAGGATCCCGAAGTTGACCGCCTTGGCGCGGGAGCGCATCTCGCCGCTCACCTCCGACTCGTCCAGGCCGAAGAGGGTCGCCGCGGTGCGCCGGTGGATGTCCGTTCCCTCCCGGAAATCGCGGATCAGCGCCTCGTCCCCGGAGAAGTGCGCCAGGATGCGGAGTTCGATCTGAGAATAGTCGAGTGACAAAATGATTCGGTCCGAACCGCCGGCGATGAATGCGCGCCGGATCTTGCGGCCCGGGGCGGTGCGGATCGGGATGTTCTGCAGGTTCGGGTCCGACGAGGAGAGCCGTCCCGTGGCGGTAACGGTCTGATTGAAACTGGTGTGGATCCGCCCCGTTTCCGGGTGAACCATCTTGGGAAGGGCGTCCACGTACGTGCTCCGCAGCTTCTCCACCTGGCGGTACTCGAGCAGCTTCGCGGGGAGCGGGTGCATCGGCGCCAGCTCCTGCAGCACCTCCGTGTCGGTGCTGAACCCCGTTTTGGTTTTCTTCACCGGTTTCAGGCCGAGCTTCTCGAAGAGAATCTTCTGGAGCTGCTTCGGCGAGTTCAGGTTGAAGGGCTCGCCCGCGAGGCGGTGGATCGCTTCTTCCATGCCGGCGATCTCCTCCGCCATCTCCCTCCCCATTCCCTCCAAAAAGGGAACGTCCAACGCCACGCCGGTCATCTCCATCCGCCGGAGCACGTCCGACAGGGGAATCTCCACGTCCCGAAAGAGGGTGGTCAGCCCCGTCTCCTCCAACATCGGCCCGAAACGCTCGGCGAGACGGAGCGCGAAGTCGGCGTCCTCGCAGGCGTAGTCCCGGGCCTCCTCCGCCGTCACCCGGTCCATGGTGGTCTGAGCGCGGCCGGAGCCGATCACCCGGTCGATGGGAATCATTTTGTGATTCAACTGAATAAGGGCGAGGTGGTCCAGGCCGTGCTGCCTCTGCCCCGGGTCGAGAAGGTAGGAGGCGATCATGGGATCGAAGGCGATCCCCTTCACCGGCATGCCTTCCTTCTCCAGAACGATGGCGTCGTATTTGGCGTTTTGCGCCGTCTTGGGGAGGGAGGCGTCGGCGAGGAGCGGACCGAGGATCTCCCGGACCGTTTCGAGCGGGATGTTCCCCTCTCCGGCATGGCGCACCGGCACGTACCACGCCTCGCCGGCGTGTCGGGCGAGCGAGATGCCGACCAGCTCCGCGCGCATCGGCTCCACGGACGTGGTTTCCGTGTCGAAGGCGAAGCGCCCCGCCCCGCGAAGCGATTCCGCGATCCGCTCCAGATCCTCCCGGTCCGCCGCCAGGGCGTAGCGGGTCGACCGCTCCTCGGGTGGCGAGCCGATCTCGTCGAGCAGGCGGTGGAACTCGAACTCGCGAAAGAGGGGCGCCGCGCGGCTCGCGTCGATCTCGCGACGCTCCAGATCCTCCAGCGCCGCGCCGACCGGCGCGTCGGTGCGGATCGTCACCAACTCCCGGGAGAGGCGGACATCGTCCAGGTGGGCGCGAATCTTCTCACCCAGCTTCCCCGGGATCCGTTCCGGGTGTTCCAGGATCGTTTCCAGAGAGCCGTGAGCGATGAGGAGCTTCGCCGCGGTTTTGGGACCCACGCCGGGGACGCCGGGGACGTTGTCGCTCGTGTCGCCGGAGAGGGCCATCAGATCGACGATGAGCCGCGCCGGCACGCCGGAGCGGTCCTCCACCGCCGCGTCGTCGGCGACGGATCGGTCCTCGTCCTTGCTCGGGACGGTCACCGACACGCCGGGGCGGACGAGCTGGAGAAAATCCTTGTCACCCGAATAGATCTCCGCTTCGATTCCCGCTTCGGCGGCGCGGAGGGCGAGGGTGCCGATCAGGTCGTCCGCCTCGAAACCCTCGCCGGAGAGGACCGGCACGGAGAGAGCTTCCACCAGCTCGATCGCCCGGGGGATCTGCTCGATCAGCTCCGGCGGCGCGGCGGCGCGGTTCGCCTTGTACTCGGGATAGATTTCGTGCCGGAAGGTGGGTTTCCCCGTGTCGATCACGAAAGCGACATAGTCCGGTTTCTTCTCCCGCAGCAACTTGAGGAGGGTGTTCGCCACGCCGAAGGCGACGCTCGTCTCCTCCCCCCGGGAGGTGCGGAGCGGGTTGCGGATGAAAGCGTAGTAGGAGCGAAAGATCAGGGCGGACCCGTCCACGAGCAGAAGCCGTTTGGCCATGTCATCGTCTCCTTCGCGCCACGAGGAGGGCCCCCCCCGCTTCGGTGATCTCCACCTCGAGGAAGGTCCCCGCCGGCGCGCTCTCCCCGGGAATCAACACCGCGCCGTCGATGTCCGGCGCGTCCGCCTCGCTCCGCGCCCAGAGGCCGTCCTCGTCGCCGCCGTCCACCATCACATCGAGGCGCGCGCCGACGAGGCGGCGCCCCCGCTCCTCCAGGATCTCCTCCTGCAGTGTGACCAGCTCCTGGTGCCGCTCGCGGGCGGTCTCTTCGGGGACCGGATCGGGGAGGCGCGTCGCCGCGGTTCCCTCCTGGGGGGAAAAGCGGAAGACGCCGAGCCGATCGAAAGCCGTTTCGGCGATATAATTTCGTAGCTCAAAAAAATCCGCCTCGCTCTCGCCCGGGAAGCCGACCATGATTTCGCTTCGGAGGGTGATCTCGGGCGCGCGCTCCCGGATGCGCGCGATCTTCCTCCGGAGGTCGTCCCCCGTCATCCCCCGTCCCATGAGGCGGAGCATCCTGTCGGAGACGTGCTGGATCGGCACGTCCAGATAGCGGCAGGCGGCGCCGGAGGCGAGGCGGTCGAGGAGGAGATCGTCCACCGTTTCGGGATGGCCGTAGAGAACGCGGATCCAGCGGACCTCACGGACCTCGGCGAGGCGGTCGATCAGCCCGGCGAGACCGGCCGGCTCCCCCAGGTCCCGTCCCCACGCGGTGGTCTCCTGCGCGACGAGGACCAACTCCCGGGCGCCACGGGCCGCCAGGGCCCGCGCCTCCCGCTCCAGGGACTCCGCCGGGCGGCTCTCCAGTCGTGTTCCCCGAAAAGAAGGGATGGAGCAGAAGGTGCAGGTTCGCCCGCACCCCTCGGCGATCTTCAGGTAGGCGGTGTGCTTCGCGCCGAGGGGGATCCGTCCCTCACCGATCCGGTCCGGGTCGGGAGCGGGGAGGGCGCGCTCGGTATCGCCGCCGTCCTCCCCTTCGAGAAGGCGCCGCGCTTCGACGCCGACGAGGTGGAGAGAACGGACCCCGATCACGCCGTCGATCTCCGGCATCTCCCGCATCAGCTCGGCGCCGTAGCGCTCGGCCATGCAGCCGGTGACGAGCAGTTTGCGTCCCCCCTTCGCGGCGCCCGCGTCGAGGATCGCCTCGATGGATTCCTCCTTCGCTTCGTCGATGAAGGTGCAGGTGTTCACCACGATCAGGTCGGCCCGCTCCGGGTCGTCCGTCGCCTCCAGCCCCTCCCGCGCCAGAATGCCCGCCATCGCCTCGCTGTCCACGTCGTTCTTGGGACAGCCGAGGGTTAGGATATAAACCTTGTTCTTGTTCGGTTCGCGCATCGATTTTCCCTCGATCAAGATAGCACGGCCGGAAGGGGGAGGAAAGCGCCGCGGCGGTGGGTCCGGATGGCGTGAGCGAGCGGCCGAAAACCGGCGTGGCTCTCTTTCGGGAAACGGAGCGCTTCGGCGGCGCCGGGGATCGACCGGAGGCAGAAGAAGAACGCGACGCCGGCGTCGAGGAGGACCGCGCCGGCGCGCACCGCCCTACTCGCCCGTCTCCGCCGGCTCGGCGTCCGCTCCTTCCCGCGCCCGGAGCCACTCCTCGTCGACAAGCACCTCCCGCGCCTTGGAGCCCTCGAAGGGGCCGACCACGCCGGCGTCTTCCAGGAGATCCACCAGGCGCGCCGCCCGGGAGTAGCCGACCCGGAGGCGCCTCTGCAGGAGCGAGACCGAGCCCTGGCCGGAACGGATCACGATGCGCGCCGCCTCGTCGAAGAACTCGTCCTCCCGGTCTATCTCCAGGCCGCCGCCCGACTCGCCCCCCTCCTCGTCGAGGAGCACCGTCCGCTTGTCCTTCGGTTGGTACCCCTGCTCCTTGAGGAATGTGACGATCTCGGTGGTCTCCTCGGTGGTGATGAAGGCGCCGTGGATCCGGCTCACCTCCGGGCGGCCGCTGAAGACGAAGAGCATGTCTCCGCGGCCGAGGAGCTTCTCGGCGCCGTTGGCGTCGATGATAGTGCGGGAATCGATCTTGGAGGCGACCTGGAACGCGATTCGCGAGGGGAAATTCGCCTTGATCACGCCGGTGATCACGTTCACCGAGGGGCGCTGCGTCGCCAGAACCAGATGGATACCGACGGCGCGCGCCATCTGCGCGAGCCGCGCCACGGAGTCCTCGATCTCGTTCGGCGCCGTCAGGATCAGGTCGGCGAACTCGTCGATCACCACCACCAGGTAGGCGAGCGGCTCCAACACGATCCCCTCGTCCTTGATCTCCTGGCTCTCGCGAAGCCGCGGGAGCTGCCGGTTGTACTCGAGGATGTTCCGTACCCCCACCCGGGCGAGCAGCTTGTAGCGCCGCTCCATCTCGAAGACCGCCCAGCGGAGCACCCGCGCGGCCTCCTTCGCGTCGGTCACCACCGGCGTCAGCAGGTGGGGGATCCCGTTGTATACGGCCATCTCGAGCATCTTCGGGTCGATCAGGACCAGGTGCACCTCTTCCGGGGCGGCGCCGTAGAGAAGGCTGGTCAGGATCACGTGGATGCAGACGCTTTTCCCCGCGCCGGTGGCGCCGGCGATCAGCAGGTGGGGCATCTCTTCCAGACTGACGCAGAAGGGGCGCCCGCCGATGTCCTTCCCGAGGGCCACCGTGAGGGTGCTCGATCTCTCGGCGTATTCCACTGAGGTCAGAATCTCTTTGAGATAAACCGTTCGCGTCTTCGGGTTCGGGATTTCGACTCCCACCGCTCCCTTTCCGGGAATCGGCGCGACGATACGGATCCGTTTGGCGCGGAGCGCCAGGGCGAGATCGTCGGCGAGCCCGGCGATCTGCTGCACCTTCACGCCCGGCGCGGGCTCCAGCTCGAAACGGGTGATCACCGGCCCGGGGTGGACCTCCGTCACCCGCGCCCGGACGCCGAAGTCCTTGAGCACTTCCTCGAGGCGGGCGGATTGGTCGCGGAGATAGGCTTCCGCCACCGTCGGCTCCTCCACGGGAGGGTCGCCGAGGAAACCGATCGGCGGGAAGAGGTATTCCTTCTCTCCGCGGGCGGCGCGGCGCTTCTTCGGCACCGCGTTCTTCACCGTCCGCGGCTTCTCGGCGCGCACGATCGGCGGCGCATCCCCTTCTTCCCCGCCTTCTTCCTCCGCCGTTTCCCCTTCCGGTTCTTCCTCCTCCTCGTCCCCCTCCTCTTCCTCCTCCTCCATCCCCTCCTCGTCCGCCCATTCCTCTTCGGCGACCGACTCCTCCTCCGCGTCGAGGACGGCTTCCTCCGCGGCGCGTATCGCCTCTTTCTCGGTGCGGGCCGCCTCCCTCTCGGCCCGGGCGGCTTCGCGGTGCCGCGCGATCCATGCGCGACCCTCGTGGAAGCGCGCCGCCAGCGCGCCGCCGACGCTCCGCAGGAGTCGCAGGATCCCGCCCGGGATCCGGCGAAGGACGCTGGAGCCGGCCGGCGCCGAGGGACGGGGAACGCTGATGTCGTAAAGCGCGATCAGTACGACGAGGAGGAAGGTGACGCCGATCAGCGTGGAGCCGAGGGCGCCGAACATGCGGTCGGTGAATCCGAAGAGCGCCGACCCCAGTCCCCCGCCCACCTCGGCGAGCTTCTCCGCGGAGACGTGAAAGAAGAGCCTGCCGGCGGAGAAGACCAGAAGGGCGAAGGTGATCAACAGACTGAGAAAGAGGACGAGGTGCCTGAGAAGCGATCGGAGCGATCCGGCGGTGAGGCGGTTCCAGCCGAGACGGAGAAAAGCGACGGGAACGAGCCAGGCGCCGAATCCGAGGAAACCGATGAGGGCGCATGAGATGGCCCGGTTGAAGCGTCGGAGGTCCCCCCCGTCGCCTCCCCGGTGCTGCACGAGGCCGATGGCGACCAAAAGGCCGAGCGAGACGAGGAGAACGCCGAGGATCTTCCGTTCGCGGTCGGCCGTCGCGGGCCGGCCGCCGCTCTTGCCGCCGTTCCTTGCCACCTACACTTTTCCCCCGTGAAACTCCTCGACCAAACGACGGGCCGCCTCCTCCGGGTCCGGGGCGCCCCAGACGGCGGAGACCACCGCCATGCCATCCATCCCGCGGGCCGCCGTTTCCGAAGCCCGGCCTGCGTCGACCCCGCCGATCCCCACCAGAGGCAGAGCGGTCGCCTCTCGGATCTCGCGGATCCTATCGGTCGGTAGTGGGGTCAACTCCGGCTTCGTGTCCGTTCGGAACTGGGGGCCCACGCCGAGATAGGACGCCCCCTCCCGCTCGGCCCGGCGGGCGGCTTCGGCGTCCCGCACGGTGGCGCCGACGATCGCCTCGGGACCGAGGAAGCGGCGCGCATCCCGGACGGGAAGATCGTCCCGTCCGACGTGAACGCCGCGTGCGCCGACGAGGGCGGCCACGTCCGCCCTGTCGTTGACCAGAAAGGGGAGCCCGGCGGCGCGCGCCGCCCGGCCCGCTTCGCGAACGTAGCGGATCCAATCGCCGGTGACAAGCCCTTTCACGCGGATCTGCAGCCAGGTGGCGCCTCCGCGCGCCACCGCCGCGATGCGTTCATCGAGCATTTCCGGGGGAACGAAAGAGCCGTCCACGATGACGAGGAGCGTCCAGTCCACGGTGGGTTCCGATTTCCCCCGGGGCGGGGACGGTTCCGGCCGCGCGGGGTTCTTCAGGGCTTCAGTATCCGGCCGTCTTGAACGACCGGCACGATGGGGACCGTGTCGATTCGGGAGCAGAGTTCCACGTCTCTCTCGAAACCTTGCTCCGCGAGCGCCTTTCCCGCCTCGGTCCCTCTCAGGATCGCGGGGAGGTCGCCGCCGGCGCTGCGGAAGAGGAACTCGGCGCTCCGGCCGGCGTCATTCGCGTCCAGCGGGAGGCCGCGGTTTCGAATGCCGCTCACCAAGGCGCCGGCGCAGAGCGCGTCCTCCAGGGCGAAACGGCCGTTCCGCCCGGCGCAGATGACGATCCAATCGTCCTCCCGGGCGACGCGCTCCACCAGAGCGCCCAGGTTCACCAGCGAGGCGAGCAGGATCTCCTTCGCTCCGTCGCACCGGGCCACCGAAGCGGGACCGTTGTTGGTGCTCATCAGGAGCGTTTTCCCTCCCACCGTCTCCGGCGTGTATTCCTCCGGCGAGTTGCTCAGCTGGTAGCCGTCGAGGCGCTTCCCGCAGAGGAGCGTCTCCTTCCGATCCAGGCTTCCCATCAGCCGGGCCACGTCGTCGGTGGAGGCGACCGGGATGATCCTCTCCGCCCCGGCCTGCAAGGCGCAGGCGACGGTGGTGCAGAAACGGAGCACGTCCACCACGACCGCCCGTTTCCCCTTCACCGTCTTGTCCCCCATTTCGAGGGGGGTGAAGTGCAGATCCAAACGGATCGCGTCTTCGCTCATACAGCGCGGCTCTCCCGCTTCTCCTCATCGTTCTCGCGGTTCTCCAGGAAGGCCACATCGTGGGTCCCTTCCCGGAAACGGGGGTGGTCGAGAATCTCCAGTTGGAAAGGAATCGTGGTCTTTACGCCCTCGATCACGCACTCGTTCAGGGCGCGGCGCATGCGCGCGATCGCCTCGTCGCGGCAGCCGCCGCGGGCGATCACCTTGCCGAGGAGGGAATCGTAGTGAGGGAGCACCTCGTAGCCGACGTGGGCGTGCGAGTCGACGCGGATCCCGGGCCCGCCCGGCGAGTGGAAGGTGCGGACGACGCCGGGGGACGGGGCGAACCCGCGCTCCGGGTCCTCCGCGTTGATCCGGCATTCGATGGCGTGGCCGGTGAGAACCACGTCCTCCTGCCGGTAAGGGAGAGGCTCGCCGGCCGCGACGAGAATCTGGGTCTTCACCAGGTCGATGCCGGTCACCTCCTCGGTCACCGGGTGCTCCACCTGTATCCGCGTGTTCATCTCCATGAAGTAGAACCTCCCCTCGCCGTCGAGGAGAAACTCGATGGTGCCGGCGCCGCGGTAGCCCACATGGTGGACCGCCCGCACCGCCGCCCGCCCCATCGCCTCGCGTGTCTCTTGGTCCAGCACCGGGCAGGGGGACTCCTCGATCAGCTTCTGGTGGCGGCGCTGGATGGAGCAGTCTCTTTCGCCCAGGTGGATCGCCGCGCCGTAATCGTCGGCGAGCACCTGGATCTCGATGTGCTTCGCCCCCTGCACCAGCTTCTCCATGTAGAGGCCGGGGTCGTCGAAGGCCTTCTCCGCCTCGGCGCGGGCGAAGGGGATCGCCTCGGCGAGGGAACGATCGTCCCAGACGATGCGCATCCCCTTCCCCCCTCCGCCGGAGGCGGGTTTGATCAGGATCGGGTAGCCGAGTTCGCGGGCGATCCGGAGCGCTTCGGTGTCGGATTCGATGAGCCCTTCACTGCCGGGGATGACGGGCACCCCCGCTTCGATCATGGTGCGGCGGGCCGCCGACTTGTTCCCCATCCGGCGAATCACCTCCGCCGGGGGCCCGATGAAGCGGATGCCGCAGGACTCGGCGATCTCGGCGAAACGGGGGCTCTCGGCGAGGAAGCCGTAACCCGGATGGATCGCGTCCACGCCGCTGATCTCCGCGGCGGCGATGATGCGCGGGATATTCAGGTAGCTCTGCGAAGCCGGCGTGGGGCCGACGCAAACGTCCTCATCGGCGAAGCGGACGTGAAGGGAATCCTGATCGGCTTCGGAGTAGACCGCCACCGTCTCGATGCCCAGTTCCTGGCACGCGCGGATCACGCGCAAGGCGATCTCTCCTCGATTGGCAACCAAGACCTTCCGGAACATGGAAGGCCCTCCTTTCCTGTTCGGGCGGGGCGGACCACCGGATCAGGGCTCCAGCTTCAGGTCCTCCCCCTCCTCCTCCGGGGGGGCGGCCGACCTCCCCTCGAAATAGTCCCAGCTCTTGTCCGATGTCGCCTCGATCCCGCGCACCCGCAGCTCGAATTCGTTCGGATTGGAAGAGTGCCGGAGCGCGTCCTCGAAGGAGATGGCGTTTTCCTTGAACAGCTTCATCAGCGACTGATCGAAGGTCTGCATGCCGTATTCGGTGAATCCGTCCTGCATGGCCGAGCGGATCAGCGTGGTTTTCTCCTGATCTAAAATGTAGTCGCGGATCGTGGCCGTGGCGACCAGAACCTCCGTCGCCGGGACCCGGCCCACCTTGTCGGCGCGGCGGATCAGGCGGAGGGAAACGATGGACTGGAGGCAGGAGGCGAGCAGGAACCGGATCTCCTTGTGCTGGTGGGGCGGGAAGAAGGAGATCACCCGGTTGATGGTCTGCATCGCGTCGATGGTGTGGAGGGTGCTGAACACCAGATGGCCCGTGTTGGCCGCCGTCAGCGCCACGCCCATGGTCTCCATGTCCCGGATCTCGCCGATCAGGATCACGTTCGGGTCCTGTCGGAGGACGTGTTTCAGCGCGTCGCGGTAGCTGTGCGTGTCGTCCCCCACCTCGCGCTGGATCACCAGCCCCTTTCGATCGGTGTGCACGAACTCGATCGGATCCTCGATGGTGATCACCTTGGCGTTCCGGGTCCGGTTGATCCGGTCGATCATGGCCGCCAGGGTCGTCGACTTGCCGCTCCCCACCGTGCCGGTCAGCAGGACCAGGCCCCGGGGCTTTCCGGCAATGTCGCCCAGCACCGGCGGCAGGTTCAGCTGATCCAGCGACGGGATCTCGAAGGGGACCCACCGGAAGGTCATGGCGAGCGTGCCGCGCTGGGTGTGGAAGTTCGCCCGAAAACGGGCCACGTCCGGAATGTTGATGGCGAAATCGACTTGAAGGTCCCGCTCCAGAATGTCCTTCTGGTGCGAGGTGAGCACCTGGTCCGCCATCATCAACAGATCCTCCGGCCCCAGGGGCGGGAGGTCGGTCCGCTTCAGCTCGCCGTCGATCCGGTAGGTCGGCGGCGCATCCACCTTGATGTGAAGGTCCGACGCCCGCAGGCGAACCATCTCGTTCAGGAGGGATCGGATTTCGATCAACACGCACCTCCCATCGCCCGGCGGGGCCGGACGGAAACGCTAGGCCGGGGAGAGCAGGAACAGCGGTTGTCCGTACTCGACGGGTTGCCCGTTCTCCACGAGAATCTTCGCGATCCGCCCGTCCGATTCGGACTGGATCTCGTTCATCAGTTTCATCGCCTCGACGATGCAGACGGTCTGGCCCTTGTGCACCAGGTCGCCGAGCTTCACGTACGGTTCGGCGTCGGGAGCCGGCGCGGAGTAGAAAGTGCCCACCATGGGGGCCGGCACCGGAGTCAGGTTGGAGACGTCCACTTCTTCCGAAACCGCGCCGCCCGCGGCGGCGGAAGGGAGCGGAGCGGCGGACGGGGAAGCCCCGCCGTGGATCACCGCGGGATGGACCGCGCCGGCGACCTTCTTGGCGATGCGCACCCTCTTCCCCCAGGGATAGTCGTGGATCTCGATCTCCTCGATCTCGCTTTCCTCCACGATCCGGATCAGCTTTCGCAGTTCATCGCTTCGCACGTCGCGCTCCTTCCTACGACGAGACCCGCTCCACGTAGGAGCCGGTGCGGGTGTCCACCTTGATCATTTCCCCCTCCTCGATGAAGAGGGGCACCTGCACCACGGCCCCGGATTCCAGCGTGGCCGGTTTCGTTCCGCCCGAGGCGGTGTCGCCCCGGACGCCCGGATCGGTCCGTTCTATCCGCAGGACCACGAAGGTGGGGAGTTCATAATTGATCGCCTTCCCGTCGTTCATCATCACGTCGATGGTGATTCCCTCTTTGAGGTACTGTACCCCTTTGCCGAGGAACTCCGCGGAGAAACCCAATTGGTCGTAGGTCTCCGCGTTCATGAAGAAGTACTCACCGCCCGCTTCGTATAGGAACTGCATCGGCGTCCGCTCGAGACGGACGTCGTCGAACTTCTCACCCGCCCGGAAAGTCCGGTCCACCACGGAACCGCTCACGGCGTCGCGCAGCTTGATCCGGACGAAGGCGCCCCCCTTCCCCGGCTTGACGTGTTGGCGCTCCAAGATCGTCCAGAGAGCGCCTTCCAGTCGGATCACGTTTCCCGACCTCAGGTCCATCGCACCGATCATTTTCCCTCATCCTTTTTGGCGAGAGCGTCTAAAGCCCGCACCGCGAGCAGATAGCTCTCTCCGCCGAAACCCAGGATCTTTCCGACCACGAGATCCTCGATCATCGATTGCCTCCGGAACGGCTCCCGGGCGTAAACGTTGCTCATGTGAACTTCCACCACCCGGGCGTCCAGCGAGGCGACCGCTTCCCGCACCGCGACGCTCGAGTGGGTCCAGGCGCCCGCGTTCAGGACCACGCCCGCGCTTCCCGCTCCCCGGTCTCGGAGGAGACGCACCATCTCCTCTTCCCGGTTGGTCTGATGGATCTCGGCTTCGTATCCAAGCGCGACGACGAGCGACCGGATCTCTTCATCGATCTCTTCGAGCGTTTTCCGGCCGTACCACTCCGGCTCACGGGTCCCGAGCTTGTCGAGATCCGGTCCGTGCAGGACGACGATTCTGGCGACGCGCTTACCACCCATCGTCCCGGCCGCCCCTCAGGCCGCGCTCAGCTTTCTCTTCAGCCGCTCGATCCTCTCTTGGACGTCCGGCCGATCCGGCTGGAGGCGGAGTACGCGGTCGTAGATCAGGAGCGCCTTCTCGAAGAATCCCTGCTGCTCGAAAACCTCCGCCATGGAGAAGGTGAAGAAGGCGATCTCCTCCACGCTCTCCGCCGTCCCCTCCGCAGGAGGTTCCCCGTCCGCCCGGTTCTCCTCGCGCCGCTTCTCCTTCTCCTCCAGGCTCCTGCGGTGTTCCGCTTCGGCCAGTCTGCGCGCGGCGATCCGGTTCCCCGGATCGAGCTGCACGACCTCCTGAAACTCCTGAATCGCCTCCTCCTCCGCGTCCCCCTTCTCGAGGGCGATCGCGAGGAGCAGGTGTCCCGTGGAGTGATTCGGATGGTGCGCGAGTCCGGCCCGGCAGAGACGGATCGCTTCGTCCGTCCGCCCATCCCGGATGCAGAGATGGGCCAGACCGACGAAAGCGAGGGAGGCGGGGTCTCTATCGAGTTCCTCCCGTAGGAAATGACCGATCGTTCGGTCCCCGGTATCGGGCGCCCGATTCATCGAGGAATCCCTCCGGTATCAGTTTCCGGATTCGTCGACCCGGGGAGATGAGCAGATCTCCCGGAAGGCGCGCAAAACCGGGGAGTCCGCCACCGACTGCGGGAAGGTAGCAAAGCCGATACTCTTTGTCAATACGAATCCTACGCGGTTCCCGACCCGCTTCTTGTCCCGCCGGGTCAGGGGGAGGAGTATGCCGGGATCGAGGGGAACCCCCCCGGTCGGGAGCCCGAACCGCCGGATGAGAAGAACGACTCTCCGGCGCTCCTCTTCCGCGAGGAGCCCGAGCCGGGCGGAAAGAGCGGTGGCGGCGACCAGACCGAGGGCGACCGCCTCGCCGTGCCGGTAACGATACCCTCCCCCCGTCTCCAGCGCGTGGGCGAAGGTGTGACCCAGGTTGAGCGCCGCCCGGACGCCCGTGCGGTCCCTCTCGTCCGCGGTGACACGTTCCGCTTTCCGCCGGACCGAGCGCTCCAACACCCGCGCGAGCGCTTCCGGGTCGCGCCCGAGAAGACTCTCCGCGTCCCGCTCGAGGATCGCGAAGAGGCCGCGATCGGCGGCGACGGCGGTCTTGATCACCTCGCCGAAACCGGCGCGGAAATCGCGCGCCGGGAGCGTGGCGAGCATGTCCGGGTCGATCAGGACCGCCCGGGGCTGGTGGAAAACGCCGACCAGGTTCTTCCCCTCCGGGAGGTTGACGGCGGTCTTTCCCCCCACCGAGGCGTCCGCTTGGGCGAGGAGGGTGGTCGGGATCGTCGCCCAAGGAATGCCGCGCCTCCAAAGGGCGGCGACAAAGCCGGCCAGATCGATGAGGATCCCGCCGCCGAGCGCCACGATCGTTCGGCTGCGATTCCCCTCCTCGCGGGCGAGCGCGCCCCAGATCCGACTCGCCGTCCGGGGGGTCTTGCTCCTCTCCCCCGACCGAACGAGAAGAGTGCGCGGCGCAAGGCGGGCCGCCCGCAGGGAGCGGCGGAGACGGTCCCCGTACAGTCCGTCCACGCGCGCATCGGAAAGAAGGAGCACCGGGCCTTCCAGGCCTGCGTCCCGGAGCGCCCTCCCCGCCTCATCTAAAAGTCCCGCCCCGATCCGCACGGGATAGGAGCGCTCTCCCAGACGGACCCGGACGGTTCTCAAGAGTCCTCCGGCTCGGGCGGCGGCTTGGTGTCGAAGGTCTCCACCACAGCCTCGAGTTCCCAGAGGTAATACTTCTTGTCGTAACCGGGGGCGTAGACCGCGTAATCGAGGAAGTAGAGCCGGTTCTTCTTCTCGTCCCGGAAGGCGATGGATCGGAAGGGACCGCCGATGGTGTATTTTTCGTTCTGCCAGAGCCCGCGGATACGCACCGCTTCGTGCCCCTGGAAAGAGCCGCGGGAGGTGTGGTTGTAGTCCGGTTCCGCGAAGTCCTCGTCGTAGTGTTTCCAGGTGAGCGAGTCCCGGAGGGCGATCAGCTCCTCCTCCGTCGGCAGCGACTCGACGCCGTCCCGCCAAGAGACGAACAGCATCCGCCCCGGCCGGTCCATCTTCATCGAGAAAAAGCGCTCCCCGAGGAGGGAAACGTCCGGCGTGAAGGGGGCGGGGATCCGGATCCACCAGCCGAAGGCGTCGAAGAGCTTTCTTTCGAGGGTGCGCTTTTCCCCGCGGAAAAGGAGATACTCCAGGATCCGTTTTCGGTTCAGCTGTAAGAAGCCGTCCCGGATCCGGGAGCCGTACTGCTCCACCACGAAGGGGAGCCGCTCCCGGCTGGGAGAGAAGAGAATGGCGTGCGCCTGTTGCCTGGCCCAGGCGTTTTCGACGAAACGGAGAGCGGCGCCGCCGCTTCGCCGGATCCGGTTCACTTCCTCGCCGCCGATCAGCCGGCGCGCCTCCCGAAGCAGATTCTCGTCGCCGGAGAGGTCGACCAAGAGGAGGAAGTTCTTTCGCGTGTCGATTTCCTTGAACCCGGAAGATGTGAGCGGAATGATCTGGAAGAGCGTCTCCATCTGGACCGTCTCGAACTCGACTTCCAACTCCCGCCGGAGCGGGCGGAGAATTTCCTCGCTCGGCTCCCGTTCGGTCACCACGTAGATCTCCGCGTAGGATCCGACCGCGGGGAGAAGTCCTTCACATCCGGAGAGGAGGAGAAGAAGGGCGAGAGGAATGAGGAGGAACCGGGCGCGGGCGGAAGGGAACACCGCCTACCTCCTTGCAGTGCCGATGGACGAAACGGAAACGGTACGCCGGCTACGTTACCCTCGGGCGCGCCCGGTGTCAACCGATCCGCGGGTGTCGTGGGAATCGGTCGGCGCCCCTTCGGCGTGGGGATTCGCGGGGTGCGAGTAGTCGGGTCCCATGATCGGGTCTCCGTTCCAGTCCACCTGCCGGCCCGCGGGAGTGGGGCGAAAACGGACCGGATGAGGGGGGCCCATCTCGCCGCCGGAGACCGTGCTCATGCCGACGTTGCCTGAGCCGATCCCCCCGGGGAGAAAACTGGGGAGAGTATTCTCGCGGGTGTGGGCCGTGTCCGCGACCAGCGCGCCCGGCGCGTTCTCCCCCATCGGTGGCGCCGGCCGGTCGGCCAAGCGGGTGTACGAGAAGACCGCCACCAGAAGAAGGGCTGCGGCGCCGACGGGGAGGGGAAGCGGCATGCGGGAGAGGTCCTGCCACCAGGCGCGCCGGGGCGCCTCCTCGCGGCGGATTCTCGCGCGGAGCCGGGCCTCGAAATCTCCGGAAACCTCGACCGGCGGGAGGTTCCGTACCTGCCGGTAGAGGCTTCGATAGGAGTTCCAGGCCTTCCGGCATTCCGGGCATGCGTCCAGATGCCGCTCCAGATCCCTCTTAGAATCTCCTTCAAGTATTTCGTCGAAATACTCGGAAAAACGCTGTTTTGCTTTCTTGCAGTCTCTCATTTTCACACTCGTCCGGTGGTTCCTTCCTATCCAGTGCCGAACGTTTCACCCAGGATGGGCTCCACGAGTTCCTTAAATTTTTGCCTCGCCCGGTTCATTCGCGATTTTACCGTACCTTTCGGAACCTTAAGGATTTCGGCGATTTCTTCGTAGGTCAGTTCCTGCACGTCCCGGAGGACCAGGACGGTTCGGTAGCGGACGGGGAGGCGTTTCAAGGTCCGGTGAATGATCTCGTTCAGCTCCCGGTCGGAGGCGTCATCGTCCGGTCGCGAAGACTCGTCCGGGATATCGTAGGTCCCCTGGTCGGAGTCGGTGGCGGCGCCGAAACCGTCCAGTGAGACGAGGCGCTTTCTCTTGGTGTTGCGGAGTTCGTTCCGGGCCACGTTGAGGGCGATGGTGTAGATCCAGGTGGAGAAGCGGGCGATGGAGCGGTAGCGGGCGGCGTTCCGGTGGACCCGCAGGAAGGTCTCCTGGGCCACGTCCTCCGCTTTGGCGTAGTCCCCCACCACGCGGTAGGCGGTGCTGACGATCTTGTTCTTATAGCGATGCACCAGCTCGGTGAAGGCGTCCTCCTCCCCCTGCTGGTAGAGGAGCATCAGCTCTTCGTCGGTGACGCGCGGCTCCGATGTGGATCCCCTGCCGGTCATGGCCTCTCCCCGCGTCGCGGAAGCGCGGCCGCCCCGGCGACGATCCATCGCATCGTAAGGAACCCGGAGGGCGGCCGCAAGAGGAACCGCCCGCCCGGTCCTCCTCAGGGGAGGAGGTGATCGGCCCGGAAGATCCGGTCCGGCAGGTCCGGATTGAGGGTGGTCGAACCGTAGCGCGTACGGAGGATCGTCCTCTTCCGGGGTATGCGGCACTCCGTCTCTTCCGGGAAGGGGTCCCCCCCGCCCTTCTCGTCGCCGTAGAAGCAGATCAGGAGCACCTCTCCTCCGGGCCGCGTGACGCGCCGCTCCAGAAGTCGGCCCGCCGCCGGGTCGGCGATCAGCACCTCCCGGTTGCCGTCGTCCCTCTGGAGGACGAGGCGTTCCGCGCCGGTCCGCCCGTCCCTTGCCGAAGCGAGGAGTCGGTGCGGCGTGAAGAGGTCGGGCCTCCCGGTGAAGGGGGCGATGAGATAGGCGGCGTCGCCGAAGCCGAGACCGGTCTCATCGAGGAAGGCGAAGGAGGGGTCGCCGATCAATCCGCGGCGGGGGAACTCCTCGTCCGGCAGGAGCGCCTCCAGCGTGTCTCCCCTCTCCGCCACGGTCAGCCTGCCGCTGCCGAGGCCGAGGGGACCGCCGACGTCCAGATCGACGCGAAGCCGGTCGGGACGCCTGTACCGTGCCTGGAAATGGATGAAGTGCTTCTCCGTCTCCGTCTCGAGAAGCATCGTTCCTTCGCATCGGAAGGATCGGACCGCCTCGATCCGCTCCCGGAGGCGTTCCAGGAGCTTCTCGGTTGCGGCGCCGTCCCGGGCGACGGGGGCCGCGTCACGGGCGGGCGGGGCGCAGCCGGCCGTGAGGAGCAGGGCAGCCAGGAGGGCGGCGGAAGCCGCGCGCTTCACGGCGTTTCTCCCAGTCTCTTCAGCTTCTCCCGCAGGTTTTCGTCGGAGGGGGCGCCTCCGAGGAGCCGGCGGTAGATCTCTTTCGCTTCCTCGCTTCTCCCCGCGCCGGCATATGCGTCGGCCAGATGTTCGAGGATGACCCGGTCTTCGGGGAGACCGCGGACGGCCCACTCCAACTCCCGCGCCGCCTCCTCGAAACGGCCCTGCCGGTAGTAGACCCATCCGAGGCTGTCCCGGAAATAGGGGCTCTGCGGGTCGATCTGAAGAGCGCGGTGGATCAGCATCTCCGCCTGTTCCAGAAGGAGACCCTTGTCGGCGAGCATGTAGCCGAGATAGTTGAGACCGGAAGCGTGGTTGGGGTCCACGTCGATCAGGCGGCGGAGGGTGCGCATCGCGTCCTCCGTCCGTCCCAGTTCGTTCTCCAGAACACCCTTCCGGAAGAGGAGATCGCCGGTGACCATCCCCAGCTCCAAGGCGCGGTCGAAGCGTTGGAGCGCCTCGGTCCCTCGTCCCTCGTCCAGATAGGCGTTGGCGAGGAGGAATTGGATGTTCGCGTCCTCGGGGAGGCGCGTCGAGGCGCGTTCGATCAGGGCGACCGACTCCTCTCCCCGGTCGGTTCGGAAGAGAACGTAGGAGAGCTGGGTCCACACCCAAGAGAGGCCGTCCTTCTCGGCGAGCACCCGGCGGAGAACCGACTCCGCCTGCGGGTAGTCTTCTTGGCGGATGTGGATCTCGGCGATCCGGCGGGCGTAGCGGTACTCCTCCGGGTTCGATTTCCAGAGAAGGCGGTACTGCTCGAGCGCCTCGTCGTCCCTGCCGAGAACGGCGAGAAGGTCGGCCGTCTCGGAGCGGAGCCGATCGTTCTGCGGGTCCATCTCGCGGAGGAAGAGGGCGTGCCGGAGCGCGTCTTCGGGCCGACGGAGCTGGAGATAAATCCCGACGAGGTGGAAACCGGTCTCCATCGGGCGGTAACCCTTCGCGGCGAGTTCTTCGAAGACCTCCGCCGCCTCTTCCCACCGTTCCTCCTCCTTGTACATCGAACCGAGCGATTGAAGGATCGGCCGGTCGTTGCCGGCTCTCTCGAGGGCGCTGCGGTAAGCCTCCTCGGCGCGGTCCAACTCTCCCCGGGCGCGGAAGGACTCGCCGAGCCGGAAGCGGTAGAAGGGGTGTTCCGGAGCCGCCTCCACCGCCTTTTCCAGCTCGGCGTGGGCTCGCGCTTCGTCCCCCCCGCTCCCATAGAGCATGGAGAGGAGGTAGTGCGCCGCCCCTTGGTCCACCTCTCCACCGAGCAATTCCTTAAAACGCTCGATCGCCTCCGGCCCCCGGCCGGCGGCTAAATAGGAGCGGGCGAGAAGGGTGAGGTAGTCCTCCGAATCCGGATCGCCGCGCACGGCCGCTTCGGCGTGCGGGAGGGCGCGCAGCGGTTCGTTCCGCTCCAGATAGATCGAAGCGAGGCGCCCGTGGGCGTCCGCGGCGGAGGGATCGAGTCGGATCACCTCCTCGAAGGCGCGCGCCGCCTCCACGATCTCCCCCCGCTCCTCGTGGAGGAGGCCCTCGAGGTAGAGACCATAGGTGCCGGCGCTCGTGTCGCCGCTCTCTCCCTCCTCGAATACCGTGTGTTCCGGGGCGGGCGGATCTTCCCAAGCGCCGGACGGCGCCGGGGCGGCGCCCGCGGCGACCAGAAGAACCGGGAAGAGGATCGTGCGGGTGAGCGTCAAAGGAACGGCCTTTCTCTTTACAGGGTTCACCACCGAAAGCGCCCGCGGTTCCCCGGTTCGGCGCGGGATCTCCGTCCGCACCGCCGGGGTGTGGTCGATGGTTCGGGGGAAAGGATCCCTCCCCTTCGATCGCACCATACCAGGGGAACCCCCGGCGGGCAAGGCGCTGAAAGAAGTTGGATTGACGTGGTTTCCCCGATCGGTTACATTAAAAGCGTGACCATGACCCCTTGTGAGGAGCCGACGTGAAAAGAACGAAGCGACTCCGGAGAGCGGTCCTCTTCCTTCTCCCCTTCGCGCTCGCCGGCTGCTACACCGTGCTGCATCATCCGACCGATATCACCGCCACATCCTCCTCCTCCCCGCACGAGGGGGACGCGGAAATGACCTCCCCTTGCTCCGAGTGCCATTACGAGAGCGAGTGGCTCGGTTATTACGATCACCCTCTCGTTTGGGGGTATCCGGCGTACAGCGGCTACACCTGGTGGAACGACTACTACGGCCGGCCCTGGTGGTACGACAACTACTGGTACGAAGAGGGATCCTCATCCGGAGGTTCCTCGGGCGGCCGCTCCTGGTGGGAGAGGCGCACGCAGGAACGGGAACGGACCGACGAGAGCGGGAACTACGGAATCTATCCGGGCGCGCAGGCGCCTTCCTCCTCCGGCGCCGCTTCCGGGTCCCCCTCGAGCCCGTCGTCGAACACGGAAAAGAAAAAGGCCCCGGAATCCTCTACGAAGAAAAAGAAGACACGAGGCTGATACCCCTTCGGGAGAAGCGCCGATGAGTCACCGTTTCCTCGCGATCTTGGTTCTGTGTGTTCTGCTGCCCGCCCCCCTTTTCGGAGAGGGGCGTCCCTTCACGGAGCTGGAGATCCAGCTGCCGAACTACACGGGCGCGCACGCCCGCGCCCTCGGCATGGGGGGCGCGCACATCGCCGTCGCCGAGGACGCCTCGGCTCTCACCTGGAACCCGGCCGGGCTGGTCCGCGTGCGAAGGATCGAGCTGACCGCCACCCTGACCCGCGCCGAGCGCGAGGCGCGCGCCACATGGATGGGCGAGCCGGACGACTGGGGGGGGACGGAGAATCAGCTGGGCGGGCTCACGTTCCTTTATCCCTATCCGACCTACCGCGGATCGCTGGTGCTCGCCTTCGGCGTGGATCGATTGCGAAACGACTACCTCCGCTACAGGCGGAGCGCCGTCGACGACGACTTCGGTTTCTTCGAGGGGAACCTCGCGCGCCGTACGCACACGCAGCTGACCGACGGCAAGCTCTCCGCGTACACCGCCGGCGTCGGTTGGGACATGAGCCCCCGCTTCTCCATGGGGGTCACCCTTTCCTACCTGCGCGGATCGCTCTACGACGAGCAGCGCTACATCGCCGAGGACGTCGCGGACCGTGATCCGGACGTCGCCTCCATCGAGGATTTCTTCCTTCTCGACTCGGATATTTCCGGATGGACCGGATCGGCGGGGGTTCTCTACCGCGCCTCCTCCCGCGTCCGAATCGGCGGCGTGCTCGGCTTCCCCCGCTGGGTGACGCTGGATCGCTACGAGATGACCCGCCTCTACGACGTGAACGATGACGGCTCGACCTCCTCCACGTGGGAGGAGAGTTTTCCTCCAGACGAGGAGTTCACCTATCCTTGGTGGTTCGGCCTCGGCGCTTCCTACGCGGCTCGCGGGGTCATCCTCGCCGCGGACGTTCGCTACTCCGATTGGAAGGAGCTCAAGAACGACGTGGAGGGGCGTGAGGTTTACCGGCGCCCCTACTACAGGAGCACCACTTCCTACGCGGTGGGAGCCGAGTTCCTCGTCCCCTGGTTCCCTCTCCGTCTCCGCGGCGGCTACCGTTACGAGCCGGTCCCCTTCCGTCTCACCTACTGGCCTCTTTCGGATAATGATATCGACGAGAGCATCGTCGGGCGGGATCCGGACGAGATCGACGTCGCCTACGACCAAGAGCGGCGCGTCTACGCGCTGGGCGCCGGCTATCTGGTCGGGGAGCAACTCTCCGTCGATCTGGCCTGGGAGACGGGCGCTTATAAAAGGGTGATCGAGGGGCCCGATCCGGACCTGTATCGGGAAGAGCGGGACTCGGATCAGTTCCTTCTGACGATGGGGTATCGTTTCTAGGCGGGCGGTCCGGGGCCGGATCGTCACGATGCAATCGAACGAGTGCGGGGTGCTCCGGCGCCCCGCTTTTTTGCGCGGTCCTTCCCCGGCTTCTCCCCTCTCCTCCTTTCTCTCTCGCTCTTCGAGGAGAGGCCGACTAGGGTTCGGGGAGACCCTCGCGTTCCCCTTCCATCGCTTTCACCAGTCCATAGACCGCTTCCTGGGCGGGCGTGGGGATCCCCTTCTCGCGGGCGGCGCGGAGGAGGGCGCCGCAGAGGAACTCGATCTCCGTCCTCCTCCCCCTCTCCAGGTCGAGGAGCATGGAGTTGCGATTCTCCGCGGTTTGACGCGCCGCCTCCATCGTCGCGGCGTTCAGATCGAAACGGTAACCCGCCGCGGCGAGCGCCGTCCTTTCCCCCTCCTCCACGAGGGCGCCGAGCAGGTGTCGGAGCGCCGGGGTGCGGATCAGTTCGCCGTTCGGAAGGCCGGTGATCGCTCCCAAGGGATTGATGGCGGCGTTCACGATCAGTTTGCGCCAGATCTCCCGGCGGATGTCTTTCGCGGGTAAAGTTTCCCAGTCGCCGGCGGTGAGCGCGCGGGCCAACTCCTCCGTCTCCGGATCCCCGCCGGACGGAGCGCCGACGAGGGGACGGCCGATCCGGAGGGGGGCGCCGCGGTGCCAGAGGAGCCTTCCCGGCCCTTCCCAGGACGCGCCGTGGTAGAGAAGCCCCCGGTAGATCGATTCGGGGGGAAAGGAGTCTCGGAGGAGGGACTCGTTTCCGAGCCCGTTTTGCAGGAGCAGGATCCGGCGGATGCGGAGGCCGCCGGCGGAGAGAGCGGGGAGGGCCGCTTCGAGATCGAACGCCTTGACGGCGATCGCCGCCAGGTCGAAATCCCCTTCACGCGGGGGCGACTCCGCCGTCTCGGGATCGAAGCGCCGCGTCCCGCCGACGGCGCGAATGAAAAGCCCCCCCCTCCCGATCGGATCGATTCTCTCCCGTCGCCCCACCAGGAGCACCCGGTGCGGACCGGAGAGACAACCGCCGAAGAGGGCGCCGACGGCGCCCGCGCCGAAGACCAGGACGCGCATGCGATCAATCCTCCGCCGGCGATCCTAGCAGTCGGCGGGCCGCGGCGGCAACCGCGCCGGGGAGGTGTTTTCTCCGGCGGCGACGTTTCGACCCATGTTTGACAGGCGTCCCGGCGCCGGGTACACTCCCGCGCGACGGTTCCAGTTCTTACCATCGGGAGTGTTCCCTTGTGGGTCGTTCTCTCCATCTCCCCCTCCGGCTGGGAGGATCGGGCGCGTTGGGTCCTCCGGCAGACGCTCCACCGGATCGGTCTCGGCACGCTCCGTAAGGGACCGGCCGGAGAACCCTTTCTCGCGGTCGTATACGGCGATCCCCCCTCCGATCTCCCCGCCGGGACGCCCCGGGTGATCCTCCCGCGACGCGCCTCGCCGCCGGAAACCTATATCCCCGGCCGCCCGGAGCGCTTCGATCTCCCGGGCGGCGGAGAGTGCCTCGCCTTTCCTCCCCTCCTCGATCCGGGCGAGGGAGAGCCGGTGCTGCGCGATCGCTCCGGCCGTCCCCTCGCCGTGCGGAGCGGGGATCGGCCCGGCGAGGTCCGCTTCGCCTACGATCCGGTGGCGCCCGCCCTCTTTCTGCTCTCCCGCGCCGAGGAGCGCGCGGGCGGTCGGGACGAACACGATCGTTTCCGACCCGAAGAATCTTGGGCGGTTCGGGAGGGGTTGTTGGGCGAGCCGGTGACGGATCTCCTCGGAGACGCGATCCGTTCGGGAATCGAGGCCGCCCTCGCCGCGTCCGCCGCCGCGGCGCTCCGGATTCATCCGTGGCCGGAGGGGGAGCGCTTCGCCGTCGCCATCACCCACGACCAGGATCTGGCGGTCCGTTGGCCGAGGCGTCTCGCCCGCCACGCCTCCTCCTCCCTCCTCGGCAAGGGACCGGGGCGCGCCGCGTCGATCCGGCGCTTCGCCCGCGATCTCCGCGAAGGGGCGGTTCCGCCTACGCTTTACTCAGAAAGAATCCGCGACGCCGAGGAGCGCCGCGGTCTCTGCTCCACCTTCTTTTTCCTCGCCGAAAAGAAAGACCGTCTCGACGTTCGTTACGACGTCTCCTCTCCCCCCTTCCGCCGCTTCCTCCGCTCCCTGGCGGAGCGCGGCTTCGCGGTGGGGCTGCACGGCGGGCTCGATTCCTACCTGTCCGCGGAGCGGCTCGCCCGGGAGAGGGCGGTCGTTTCCGAGGCGGCGGACCGGGAGGCGGTGGGTGTCCGGCAACACTATCTGAGGCTCCGGCTCCCCGAGACGTGGATCGCCCAGGCGGAGGCGGGCTTCCATTACGACGCCTCCCTCGGCTATCCGGACCATCCGGGTTTTCGAGCCGGAACCTGTTTCCCCTTCGAGCCGCCCGATTGGGAGAGGCCTCTGGCGATTCCCCTCCTCGGGATGGATCGGGCTCTTCTCCGGGCGGGGGTGGTGACGCCGCCGGATTGGGAGGAGTGGAGCGGGCCGGTGAGGCGCGCCGGGGGGCTGGCGTCGGTGCTCTTCCACCCTTACGCGGTCGATCCGGACCGGGGGGACGCGGGGGACCGCGCCTTCGAGGGGCTTCTCGATTGGGCGGCGTCCCGCAAGGGGGAGGCTTGGGTCGCCACGCTGGACGAGGCGGCGGACTGGTGGAGGACGCGGCGTTTCGTTTCGCTTTTGGCGGCGCGGCGGGAGGGCGCGGAGACCCGGCTTCGCTATCGTTTCGGCGTCCCCTTCCGCGCGCTGACGCTCACCCCTCTCCCCCGGCGTTCCGATACGCGGATCGAGGAGGCGTCGGGCGGTCGCGCGGAGATCCGCGTCGTGGACGGATGTTCCGCCGTGCTCCTCCGCGATTTCGAAGCCGGCGGCGAGTTGGTCGTGGCGGTGCGGCCCCGGCCGGAGGGATCGGAGCGATGAAAGCGGCACTGCGGAGTTTCGTCCGGCGCCTTTTCCGCGTCCCCGAGGGGATCTCCCTCTCCTTTTGGTGGATGAACTGGTACGGCAAGAGGATCCTGCGGATCAACGCGGGCGTCCCCTGGCCGGTGCACTTCACGAGCACCATCCACCATCCGGAGCGGATCCGTTACGGCGCCGGGCCGCATTGTCCGGGCGATTCGCCGAACACCTACATCCAGGCGTACAACGGGATCGAGATCGGCGACGACGTGAACATGGCCCCCGGCGTGGGGCTGATCAGCGCCAACCACGATCCCCTCGACAACAGCCGCCATCTTCCGGCGCCGCCGATCCGGATAGGGAACCGCTGCTGGATCGGTATGAACGCGGTGATCCTCCCGGGCGTGGAGCTGGGAGAAAACGTGATCGTCGGCGCCGGCGCGGTGGTGACGAAGAGCTTCCCGGGTCATGTGATCCTCGGCGGCAACCCGGCCCGGGTCCTCAAGGAGTCGGCCCGACCGGAGCGGGGTGAGGGGACCCGTTGAGCGGCCTCACGAAAAAGGTGGGCGTCATCGGTTTCTCCCGGATGGTCGCCCTCTCGCTGAACGTGCTCGTGGTGAGCATGTTCCTCTCCCGCCATCTCGACGCGGCCGCATACGGCACCTTCCAGCAGACCTGGTTTCTCACCCACATGGTGCTCGAGATCGCCTTGCTCGGGTTTCCGGTGGGGATTCTTTATTTTCTACCTAAAATGAGTCAACCGATGCGGCGTGGTTTTCTGGTTCGCGCCGCCGCGGCCCTCACCGGGATCGGCGCCCTTCTCGGTTGCCTTCTGTGGTTCGGCGCGCCGCTGGTGGCGCGCTGGTTCGACAACCCATCGCTGTCGGGCACGCTGCGCACCTTCGCCGTCTACGCCTTCTTCGTCCTCCCCGGCCTGCCGATGGACGCCTTCCTCATCTCCCAAAACCGCCATCGCCTTCTCGGACTCCTCACGGTGATCCACGCGGTGCTGCTCGTCTCCGCCGTCCTCCTCCCCTCCCTCGCGGGCGCGGCGCTGGCGACGGTCCTCTGGTGCGTGGTCGGCTACGGGGCGGTCCGGACCGGCCTGATGCTGTTCGGCGCCGGCTCGACGGTGCGGGGCGTTCCCACCGAATACCCGAGCGGTCTGGCACGGCGATTCCTCGCCTATTCGTTGCCGGTGGGGCTGAACGACGTGCTCCGCGTCGCCTCGCGGTGGTTGGATAAAAACATCGTCTCCGCGTATTTCACGCCGGAAACATTCGCGATCTACGCCAACGGCGCCGTGGAGATTCCCTTCGTGGGGGTGCTGGCCGGCGCGATTTCCTCGGTGGTGATCCCCGAGTTCTCCCGTCTCTCCGAGGAGGGGAAGCGGGACGAGCTGATCGCCCTCTGGCACCGGGCGATTCTCAAGGCGGCGGCGATCCTGGTCTCCCTCTTCGCTTTTCTGATGGTGTTCGCGCCGGATTTCCTGGCGGTTCTTTTTTCGGATCGCTACCGGGCGAGCGCCGCCCCCTTCCGGATCTACCTTATTCTGCTCCCTCTCCGGTGCGCCACCTACACGCCGATCCTTCTCGCCCTCGGCCGGTCCCGTTTGGTGGCGATCGGCGCGGCGGCGGACGTGCTCGCCAACCTGGGCCTTTCGATCCTTCTCATCCCCCGCCTCTCCTACCTCGGGCCGGCGGTGGCGACGGTGATCACCACCTACTGCCAGGCGACGTTCTATCTCTTCTGGAGCGGCCGGATCCTCGACGCGCCCCTCCGGCGGCTCTTCCCCTGGGTGGGAATGGGCCGGCTCCTTCTCCTCGCGCTCGGCGCGGCTCTCCCCCTCCCGCTGATCGCCGGCCTCGGGTGGCCGGCCCTTTTGGGGCTCGCCGCGGGAGCCCTCTCCTACTTCCCCCTTCTGGGATTCCTGCTTTGGCGATTCGGACCCTACAGCGACGAGGACCGGGGGACGGTCCGGCGCGTGGCGAGGCGACTGCTCCGCCGGTAGGAGAATCGATCGGGGCGATCGGGCGGCCGAGGGGCGCTCGGGCGCGGTCCGTCTAGCGCGCGCCGGCGATTACGAAAGGGCTCTCGCCGGAGTAACGGTGGAGCGGGAGAAGCGGGATCGAGTCCGCCAGATCCCGGAAGGTGGTCAGGCTCTCGGCGAGGAAGGGGACCAGGTCGTCCCGCGCTCCGTCGAAAACGGAGAGAAGCTCCACGCCGTTGATGCTGGCCGCGCCGTTCAGCGTTTCCAACCGGGCGAGTAGGGAGGCGTCCTTGCAGGGCTCCTCCTTCCCCTCTTCGCCGACGAGTCGGAGAAGGATCTCCTCCTTTTCGTGAAGGTCCTCGGCGATCCGGCTTCGTCCCTCCACGAGCAACGCCTTGGCGGAAGGGTCGTGCAGGTTGCTCTTGAATCCGACCCGGACCTCGCCCACCACGTAATCGACGCGAAGGAAGAGTCCTCCGACCGAGAGGAGGCGCGGGTCCCACGACTCGTCGGCGTACTCCTGGTGAAGGACGCGGGGCGCCTGCCAGGGCATATCCTCGTCCTTGCCGTCCCGGGGGGAGATCCGCTGAATGCCGCTCCCCTGGAGGTGGCGCTCCAGATCGGAGAGGAGGAGGCGGACCGAAGTCTGCAGGCGGTCGATGGCGGGGAGGCTCTCCCGGTAGTCGCGCAGGACGGCGTCGTGGAAGCCGATGAAGGGGGCGCGCCCCTCGGCGGCGAGAAGGCCGAGAAGGTCGTTCACCAGTTCCTTCGCAGGGGCTTCCTCTTTACGCTCCCGCAGGCTCTGGTAGAGGGTTCTGTAGATCGATCTCCAACCGACCCAGCGGAAGGGCGCCTCGCGGTGGCCGGGGAGGTCTTGGTTCAACTCCTCCACCTCCGGCGGCGCGGCGTTCCCGTCGCTGATCAGAAGGAGGTTGAATCGGGGCGAGAGCTTCCAGCCGTTTTCCACGAGGAGGTGCAGCTTGCGCTTGTCGAACCTCCCCGGATCCCAGCCGACCACGAAGAGGAGCAGGCTGTCGCTCTCCAGAATCACGTCGGGACTACCGTGGCCCAGTTCCGGCCAAAACTGGATCTGCGTGGAGGCGATCTCTCGGGCGGGGATCTCCACCTTCGCCTGGCGGAGGATCTCGCCGAGATAAGCTTCCCGGTCCACGATTTCCAGGGTTCCGAAAAGGCGGGAGAGGAGGACCTCCTCCCGGGTGGTGCGCGCGTGAGCTTCCGCTGCGTACAGTGACACTCCTCCGTACCTCCCTGGACCCGAATGGGCCCACCTTTGATTCCGCAAGGTTCGTACCAACCCGGCGTGCCGGGCGGTGTTTCTTATCGCGTTGTAATGTTTGAGGTTATGGTTGCGGCGTTGGCCCGGATGCGTAAGGACACCCTCGCCGAATGCAACGATCCGGCGCCGGCGCGGATCATACTGCAAGAGGCGTCCCGATCAGGGGACGACCCAGATCGGGCTCGACCAGGCGAGTGCGCCGTCCATCTGGGAGACACGGACGTAGTAGAAAGCGGTGTTCTCACCCGGCGCCTCGGCGGTCATATCCCCGTCGAGCTTGTTCGCCTCGCCGTAAAGTGTGTCCACGACCGCTCCGTCACGGATCAGCTCCGCCCTGTCCAGCTCGCCGGTCCCGCAGACCGACACATGGAAGATGAGCCTTTCCGGGAGCGTCTCCGCGGGGATCTCCTCCCCCATCCGGTGGTCGCCGAGTCGAACGTCCAGGAGGATCCGGGGACCGGTGGTGGCGTAGACGCGGCGCGCCTGGAGGGCATCCCAGATCGCCTCGCGGGTGCGGCCGGCGGCGTAGATCCCCGCCATACCACCGGGTCCGCTCTCTCCGTAATTCACCCCCGGATGGCCGATGTGACCGTCCCCGCCGCCGAGGAATCCGAGGTGGTAGCCCCTGCCCAGCGCGTCCCGAACGAAGGAGCCGGAGACGGGGTTGTAGATCTCCCCCGGACAACCGAGACACTCCGAGGAACCGTGAACGGAGCTGATCTCCACGAGCCGTTCGAGGCGTTCGGGCGGCGCCGCGCTCCAGTCGACGGCGATCGGACCGCCGCCGGTGTGATGAGCGATGGTCATCGCTTCCCCCTCGGGGAGCCGCGCCCAAAGCTCGTTGGGGGTGTCGGTGGCCGGATCGGCGGTGGAGAGGAGTTCCCCCGTGCCGCCACGGTAATAGACGTTGCGATGCCCCCACACCCAGTTGGTCCACTCATAGGCGAGGAAGGGAACGAACACGCCCGGCTCGTGAAATTCCTCGTTCACCCGCCGGATCCACTCCCATTCCGCCGTGCCGAGGGGGCGGAGTCCGTGGTGGTCGTGGTCGGTAATCGCGGCGGCGTCCAGGTTCGCGACGTCCCTCGCGTATCGGTAAAGATCCTCCGGCTCGCCCGTACCGTCGGAGAGGCGGGAGTGCTGGTGTAGGTCCGCCCAGAGGAGCGTGTAGGGGGACTCGTCGCGGAAGGAGCGCACCAGAATCGGGTTGGAGATCCCCTCCATCGTCCCTCCCTGCTCCACCACGCGCAGGCGGATCAGGCCGGGGCTCGTGAAGCGGGCGACAAAGACGTGCGCTCCCTCGTCCTCGGGCGTGAAGGTGTAGCTCACGGGAAGGCCGAGCACGTTCCAGCGGTGGGAGAAGCGGACCGTCCCCTCGTAGCGGACGGCCCGGTTGCCGAAGCGGTCGAGGGCGGCCACGGTGACCCGCGTGGAGTCGTTCCGCACTGCTTCACCACGGAGCGTGAGGAGAAGGCGGGCGGCTTCGCCCGGGAGAATGTCGATTCGGGGCGATTCGCCGATTTCGGCGAAGAAGCGGTCCCCGTCGCCGTCCACCTTGACGAGGAACTCCTGCCCCCTCTCGGCATAGGAATCGGCTCGGGCGCGCCCCTCCGGATGGGCGCCGCCGAGGGTGTCGCCGTACACGACGGTTACCGTGTCGCCGTGGACGAGTTCCCCTTCGGTCACCTGGACCATCACATAGTGCTGCTCGTGATCGGCGTAGAAGTCGATCACCGCTCCGTCGGATGCGCATACGGCGGTCACGTATCCCGCCATCTCGGGCGAGGCGGTCTGCGGCGGGCTCCACTCCCAGAAGAGAGGAAAGTGGACCACCACCCCGCCACCCGCACCGATTCCCTCGGGACCGGCGACGTATCGGATGGTCCAGGTTCCGGGGGAGCCGCACGCCGCGGGCGCGGCCGGTTCGATCGACGCGGATCCGCCGCCGTCCCCGAAACCGGAAGGACGCTTCGGTCCCTCGCTTGCGCCGCGGAGCGCGACGAAGATCCATACGCCCGCGACGATCGCCGCGGCGCCGAGCGCGATGAGCGGGAAGCGCCCTCGCACCCGCGCCCTCCATTCTCCTCGCTCGCCTCCTTCGTCCATGAAAACCGCTCCGGATAGGGAAAAGACCGATGATCGAATCGTAGACGTTCCGCGCCGGCTTCGCAAGCGGAGCGCTTAACTCCCTCCCGCCCCCGCCACCTCGTCCGGCAGCGGTTCCGCGGCCCAGAGGCCGTTGGCGTGCGGCCCGTCGACGGTGATTCCGTGTCGGAGCAGTTTATTCTTCAACCCTTGGCGCGAGAGGCCCAGCTCCCGGGCGGCGCGCGTTTTGTTGCCGCTCAGGCGGCGGAGGGCGCGCAGAATCTCCCTCTTCTCCATCCGGTCGATTTTCTCCTGCAATGTTTTCGGTTCGTATTCCTCTTCGCCCGCGCCGATCCGAACCGTGTCGGACAGGCGGCCCGGGCCGATCCACCCCCCTTCCTCGGTGAGCGCGACCACTCTCTGCATCTCGTTCTCCAGCTCTCTCACGTTGCCGGGCCACCGGTACCGTTCCAAGAGGCGAAGGGCTTCGTCGTCGATGCCGGCGATCGGCCGGCCGAGACGCGCGGCGTGGACCGCGAGGAAGTAACGCGCCAGGCGCGCCACGTCTCCCGATCGCTCCCGGAGCGGCGGCAGGCGCAGGGTGACGACATGCACGCGGTAGAAAAGATCCTCTCGGAAGCGGCCGCGGTCTCTCTCCATTCGGAGGTCGCGGTGGGTCGCGGCGATCAGGCGGAAGCGGACCGGGCGGGGAACGCACTCCCCCACACGGCGGATGGTCCCCTCCTGCAGAACGCGGAGCAGTTTCGCCTGCAGGGGGGGCGCGAGGTCGCCGATCTCGTCCAGGAAGAGGGATCCGCCGTCGGTTTCCTCGAAGAGGCCGCGTCGTTCCCGGAGCGCGCCGGTGAAGGCCCCGGCCACATGCCCGAACAGCTCGCTCTCCGCCAGGTTTTCACAGAGGGCGGCGCAGTTCACGGCGAGGAAGGGACGATCCGCGCGGCCGCTTCTCTCATGGAGCAGTCTGGCGAGAAGCTCCTTGCCCGTGCCGCTCTCCCCTTCCAGCAACACCGGCACGGGGGCCGGAGCGATCCTTTCCGCCTCCCGGAGAACGGCGCGCGTTCCGTGGTCGCCGGTGACGATCCGTTTCGCTCCGTCCATTCCTCTCCTTCCTCCGCTTTCGAGTTTGCAGGGATCGTGCCAGGGAGAGGCTCGGCTCGGTGGCGCGCGGAGCGGTGTTGTTCGGGAGGGTGGGCGGGACGGATCCATCGCAGGAGGGATGTTCCTTCCGTGGGGCGCCGCTCCTCGGCGGGGCAAGACGCGCCCGAGGAAGGGTTGAAAGAGGAAAAGGAGCGGGACGAGATGGGATGTGCTATGGCGCACAAATTACACTAAAACGCAGCCCGGGAGGTGGGGCCGGGGCCGATTATCTCTCGATCGCTTCGAGAAGCATGTGGAGCGAATCGGTGAGGGCGGGCTCGGGAGTGTGGGTCGAAAGAAACCCTCGAATGCTCTCCGCCGCTTCCTCCTCCCTACCCAAGGCGAGCAGGATCTGAATTCGATTCATGTAGGGAGGCTGAAAGTCGGGATCGAGTCGTATGGCGGAATCGAACAGATCGAGCGCCGACTCCAGCTGGTCCGCCCGTTGAAGCAGGAAGCCGAGGTTGATGTAGGCGGCGGTGAAGGTGGAGTCCGCTTCGATCGCTTTCAGATAGAACCGGACCGCGTTGTCCCAATCCTCTTTTTGTTCGTAGGCCCGCCCCAGGTTGTAGTAGGCGCGGTGATAGGTCGGGTCCATTTCCGCGGCTCGGCTCCAGGCGGCGATCGCATCGTCGATCCGTTCGAGGGTGATGAGGCAGATCCCCCGGCGGTAGTGCGCCTCCACCAGCTGGGGGCGGAGGATCAGAACGGCGTTCCACTCTTCGAGGGCTTCGGCGAAGCGGCCCGATTCCTCGAGGCTGCGGGCGAGGTAGTAGCGGACGTCGAAATCGCGGGAGTCCGTGCGGGCGAGGGAGTCGAGCGTCTCCGCCGCTTCCGCGAAACGGCCCGCGCGGAACTCTTCGACGGCGCGCTCTTTCCGCTTGTCGAATGAAGACGATTTGCCGCAACCCGCCGCCAAGAAAAGCGACGCGAGAAGGATCCCGACACCGGCGATCCGCATCATGCGAGTCCGCTCCTAGCCGCCCCAAACGAGGCGATGAATCAACACGAGCACGGCGAGTATGACGAGGGACCAAACCACCGTCGGAAAATCGATTTCGTCCGCGTCCTCGCGGGGACGGGTCTTCTCATTCTCCGCCGCGGGTTTTTTCTCCCCTTTTTTCTTCGTCTTGGCCACCTCTGTTCTCCTCCGTAAGGATGGAAATAGTCTAGAAGAGGGGTGCGCGCCCCGTCAATCCCCATCTCCGGAGTTCGTCGCGGCGATTCTCTGCGCGAGGACGCGGACCTTGGAGGCGTAGGTGCGGTATTCGCGGAGGAACACGTCCCGGCGGTCCGCTCCGTCGGACTGTAGGACCTTCCGGTACAGCATGAGCAGATCGAGCTGCCTTTCGTGGGCGGGGCGCACTTCCTGTTCGAATTGCCGGCTCAGATCGTCCGCGAAGGGGAGAAGAGCGACGCGGGCGCCGGGATGGTCGATCGATTCGAAAACGCTCCGCCCCTCCTCCGTGAGGCGGAGCAGGTTCCGATAACGCCGGTCCGCCCCGGCCTCGAGCGCTTTCTGGCGGGCCGGAATCGCCTGTTCTTCCTTGAGCAGTTCGCCGATCCGCCGGAGGAGAATCGTTTGATCCGCCAACTTCGGCGACGCCGCCTGCGGCATGGGGGCGTTGTCGTTGCGGCTCGCCTGGAAGGCGTTGTCGATCCAACGGCGGTCCACCATCTCGAAAAGCGCCCGCGCCTCTTGGAGGAGACGGCGGCGGGTCTCGATGGTTTCTCTCTTCAGGAAACGGGCGAGTTCCTCCACCGCGTCGAGATAGGAGCGGACCTCGCCCCGGGACGGATCACCGACGGTTCCGTGGATCCGGATCAGCTTGCGCGCCGCGAGAACGATTCTTTCGCGCTCCTCGGGGGAAAGGTTCTCGAGGGAGACACCGGCGAGGACCTGCGTTTCCGGCTCCTCATCCGGCGCCGCGAGGACCGGGCCGGGAAGCGCCGCGAACAGCGCCGCGAACAGGAGCGCCGCCACCGTCCTTCTCCGGTTCTTGCCTTCCCCGCGCGTCCTCACGGGATCACCCCTTCCGGTTCTTGGGGTCCTCGTCCCCCCGGATCCGGTACTTGTCCAGCCTGTATCCGAGGATCCGCCTGGTCAGCCCGAGAAGCTCCGCGGCCCGCGTCCGGTTGCCGCCGGTCTTCTCCAGTGCTTGAAGGATAAACTCTCTCTCCACCTGCTCCAGATCGATTCCCTCGTCGGGGAGCCGGAAGGCGAAGGATTCGCGGGAGGGCGCCGCGCCTCGGATCTTCTCGGGCAGATCCTCGGCGCGGATCATCGCGTCCCGGCTCATCAGGAATGCCCGCTCGATGGTGTTCTCCAGCTCCCGTACGTTCCCCGGCCAGGAGTAGGAGCGGAGCGCGTCCATCGCCTCTTCGTCGATCCCCTCGATCGGTTTGGAGAACTCCGCGTTGAAGCGTCTGAGGAAGTGCTCCACGAAATGGGGGATGTCCTCGCGCCTCTCGCGCAGTGGAGGGATCTCCACGGTGATCACGTTCAACCGGTAGAAGAGGTCCTCCCGGAAGCGTCCCTCCCGCACCGCCTCTTCGAGGTTCACGTTGGTGGCGGCAAGGATGCGCACGTCCACGTCGACCATTTCCTTGCCCCCCACCCGCTCGATCCGGTGGGACTGCATCGCCCGGAGCACCTTCGCCTGCGTGGCGAGGCTCATGTCGCCGATCTCGTCCAGAAAAAGGGTGCCGCCGGAAGCCTGCTCGAACTTCCCTTCCCGGCGGTCCACGCCCGTGGCCACCCGCTTCTCGATGCCGAAGAGCTCGCTTTCCAGAAGCGTGTCGACCAGGGCGGCGCAATTGACCTCCACGAAGGGGCCGCCCTTGCGCGGGCTCGCCCGGTGGATCGCCCGGGCGATCACCTCCTTGCCGGTGCCGCTCTCGCCGCGGATCAGCAGGTTGGAGCCGGTTCCGACGATGCGGGGGAGCATCTCGTAGACCCTTTGCATCTTCGGGTTGGATCCGACCACGATGTCGTCGAAGACGAGAGGACGCACCGGCGCCTCCACGGAGTTTTTCTTCTCGCCGACGGTCCGTTTCCTCTCGATCTGACGAACCCGCTCGCGGAGGTCGCCGATCTTGACCGGCTTGATCAGATAGTCGTAGGCGCCGCTCCGGATCGCCCGCGCGCCCGTCTCGATGGTGGCGTACCCGGTGATCAGGATCACCGCCGTGTCCGGCGCGGTTTTCATGACCCTTTCCAGGATCTCGAGCCCCGCCTCGTCGGTCTCCATCTTGAGGTCGGTGATCACGGCGTCGAACGCGATCTCGTCCAGAAGCTCCAGGGCGCGACGGAGCGACCCGGCGCTCTCGGTGCGGTGGCCGTCTTTCGCGAGAGCGTGGGCGATCAGACTCTGCATCTTGGGTTCGTCGTCGACGATCAGGATCTCCATGGAAACCTCCCTCAAACGGGCAGTCCGAAGCCGACGGTCGCGCCGCCTCCCCGGTCGCTCTCCACGAACAGATAGCCGCCGTGGCCCTGGACGATCCCGTGGGCGATGGACAGGCCGAGACCGGTCCCGCGCTTCCGGGTGGTGAAGAACGGATCGAACAGTTTGTCGCGGACCTCCTCGGGGATGCCGGGTCCGTCGTCGGCGACGCGGACCTCCACGAAGCCGTCTCGTCCCGCCGCCGGCGAGGTGCGGATCGCCGAAGAGGGGGCGCGCCGCCGCCGCCGGACCGAAATCTCCACGCGCCCCCCCCTTCCATCGAGCGCGTCCCGGGCGTTCCAGATAAGGTTGAGAAGAACCTGTTCGATCCGTAATGGATCCAGATCGACCGGCGTGGTCTCCGGGGGGATGTCCCGTTCGAGGCGGATCCCCCGGTCCCGGAACTCCGCTTCCACGCGGCGGCAGGTCTTGTCGGCCAGGGCCGCCAGATCGATCCGCTTCTTCTCCAAACGATCGGGGCGCGCGAAATCGAGGAAACCTTCGAGGAGGCCGCCGAGGCGGTCCACCTCGCCGAGGATCTCGCCGGCGAAACGGTCCCCCGCCGTGCCGCCGGAGTGCTCCTCTTGCAGCAGCTCGGCGGAGGCGCGGATGATGGCGAGGGGGTTGCGAATCTCGTGGGCGAGGCCGGCGGTGAGCGTGCCGAGCGCGGCGAGGCGTTCGGCGTCCTTGATCTCGCCCTGCAGGGCGACGAGACGGCGGGCGTTCCGGCTCACGAAGAGCGCCAAGCCCCCCGCCACGACCAGGCTGAGAAGCGCGGTCAATAAGAGAGCCCTGCGGAGGATCCGCAGGTCGTCGAGGAAACGGGCGCTCGCGTCGGCGCCGACCACGGCGCGCAGTTCCCCCTCCTCCAAGACCGGCGCCAGAACCCCCTGGAACGGTTCCCCCTCGATCTCGTAAAGGGGGAGCCGGACCGCCTCGCCGGCCCACAGAGGCGACAGATCCTCCGATTCGAGTTCCACCAGGGGATTGGACCAGCCGACCGGGATGTCGGGACGCGTGTCGAGAAGACTCCCCTGATAAGGAGCGACGAGGAAAAGATTGTCCAACTCCGCCTCGTCCCTCAGGCGGCGCATCTTCTCCGCCTCCTCGGCGTAGGGCGCGGAGGATTCGTCCCCCGGAACGAACCGGTAGAGGCGCTCCTTGTCGACCTGGGCCGCCGCGGCCCTGGCCCAGGAGACGAGCCTTCTGCCGTTGGCGTTCTCCATGTATCCTCTCGCCTTCTCGTAGAAGAGCCAGCCGCCCACGTTGATCACCACCAGGACGAAAAGGACCAGGCCGAGCGTGAACCGGACCTCCAACCGAGGAAGGGAGGGATGCGGATCCTTTCCCTCCGCGGCTCCGCGATTCCGCGCGTTCTTCACCGCTCCGCCAAACAACATCCAACCTCCGGCGGGAAGGAGAATCATGAGGAGGAACAACGCCCCTCCCGCGAATCGCACGATCGGCCGCGCCCGGCTTCCGGCCCACTTCGCCGCGCCGCTCGTGATCGATCTCGACCCGTGAGTCGCCCCCATCTTCATTCCCGCCGATTCCTCGCGGATAGGAAGGAGGGGTCTTCCGCTCCCTCCTATGTCCTTCCGGAAAGGGCAAGGGGCGTGCCAGATGGTTCCGATCAGTCTTTCCCGCAGATCTCCAAGCGGATCAACCGGATAGAAGACACGGTTCCGGTTTGTCCCTCGTAAGGGTCTCTCTCGGGCATGCTGAATTGTACGAAATGGTACGCGGTGTTGGGAAGGAAGAACGATCCGGGACGTCGCACGGAACCGCGATTAGGGGAGTTTGAGGTGGAGTTTGTACTCGACCGCGCCGCTGTAGTAGAGGTAGCGGAGCGGCCTCAGTCTACGCATGTCGATGAATTCCTTGCAGCCGATCAAAGGGATGTAACGGTGTTTCATGGGGGAGCATCGCGCGCACCGCGTGCAGGTCTTCTCACATGTGGCGCAGAGGCAGAACTCGCACGAGTGCCGATCCTCCGGAACGCTCTTGCGCGGCTCTCCCTTTTTCTCCCTCATCCGCCCTCTCCTTTGGGCTGAACTTAGCCTCTGGGGCTCGTACGGTCAACTGCAATCATACCACAAAAAAGGAGGGATTTCAGCCCGGGAATCGTCTAGAAAACAGGTTAGATTGGCTTTTTAAGAAACTGATAAATATGTAGTTATGAATACTCGGTCCTCCAATCGCGCCCGGTGGTTTCTCTCTTTTCACGCGGACGCTCCGATCGTCTTCGCCTTGCCCGAACATAGGGACGACGGCGGGGAAGAGATGCCGGCATAGTCCCTTACTCGGGCGGGCCGACTGCGCTTTTCTCTTTTTCTCGGTGAATGGGGGGATCAGCGGATGCGGTAGCGTTCCAGTTTGTTCAGGAGGCCGCGGCGGGAGAGACCGAGCTGGCGCGCGGTTCGGGACTTATTCCACTCACAGTCGGCGAGTGCTTCCCGAATCAACTGTCGCTCGACCCGCTCCACCACCTCGGCGAGGGTGCTCCCCTCCCCCAGCGTCATCCCCTGGGTGACCTCCGGGTTGAGATCCGTCGCGCGGATCGGCGCCTCGTCGGCCGTGATGGCGACGACCCGCTCGATTTCGTGCTCCAGGTCACGCACGTTTCCGGGCCAACCGTGGCTCATCAGAGCCTGCATCGCGTCCGGCCGGACCTCGCCGATCCGCTTGCCCGCCCGTTTGGCGTGCTTGCTGAGGAAATGCTCCACCAGGATCGGGATGTCTTCCTTCCTCTCCCTCAGAGGAGGCAGATAGATCGAGACCACCCGGAGCCGGTAGTAGAGGTCCTTTAGGAAACGGTCTTTCTCCACTTCCTCCCGGAGGTTTTTATTCGCCGCGCAGACGATCCGAACGTCCACCTGTATTACGGAGTCCGCTCCGACCGGTTTGATCTCTTTGCGGTCCACCACGCGAAGGAGGGTGTCCTGGAAGTGGCGGCTCGCCTTATCGATTTCATCGATGAAGACGGTCCCGCCGTTGGCGCGCTCGAAGAGGCCGATCTTGGAGGTTTTGGCGTCGGTGAACGCGCCCTTCCGGTGGCCGAAGAGTTCGCTCTCCAGCACGTCCTCGGAGAGTTCCGCGCAGTTCACCGTCACGAAGGGTTTGTCTTTGCGGAGCGAGGAGGAATGAACCGCCCGGGCGAAAAGCTCCTTCCCCGTCCCCGTCTCCCCCTGCAGGAGGATCGTCGCCGTCGATTCCCGCAGGTTCTTGAGCGTCTCGATGATCTTCAGCATCCTCTGGCTCTGGGTGACGATCCGTTCGAAACCGTCGCCGTGGCCGAAGCGGTGCCGCAGCCGGAGGTTTTCGCTCCGGATTTCCTCGGTTTTCAGATCCCGGAGAACCCCTCCCACCACCGAGGCGAGGGCGAGGGCAAAATCGAGTTCCTCCTGCCCGAAGGAGGGTTCGCCGAGCGGCCTGTCGAGGTAGATTCCCCCGGTGATCTCCGTCTCGCCCAGAATAGGGATGGCGAGAAGGGAGCCAATACGCGCGAAACCGGGTCGAGTGGTGTCGAGCCGAGAATCTCCCATGGGATTGGTGGAGAGAATCGGTCTCGCGCCGTTGGTCAGGGTGTGCCCCACCGCTATTCGGGACACCTCGACCGAGAGGTGCCATTCCTTGGCGGGAACCCGCCGCGAGTCTCTGACCTCGAGCGGGCCGCCCGGCGAACCCTGGAGGAGAAGGACGGAGCGCTCCGCCCGGGTCCTCTCCAGAAGGATGTCCAAAGCCGTCTGTAGGCGGTCTTCCAGGTTGTGGATCTCCTGAAGCCGCTGGAGCAGAACGTTGAAACTGGCGAGGGTGCCGGCGTCGGAGACCGAGCTGGAGACGATCAGCCTGTCCGCACGAACGCGCGCGTCCCGCAGGCGCTCCCGGTCCTCATCGGCGCCGTTCTCCTCGATGACCGGTTGGATTGCGCCGATCCGCTCTGTCGCGCGCAATCCCTCCCCCTCCTCGATGTGGAGTTCCGCCTCGACCAGGCCGAGGCGCGCCTCCTCATAGGCGCCGCCGCTCCCCTTGAACGCCTCGAGCGCTTCCGGGACAAGACCCATCGCCTCGCGGCGCAATGCCGGCCGATTCACCGCAAGCTCGGCGAAGGCGTGGACGGCGAGCGCCCATTCGTAACGCGCCCCGATCGTGCCCAGCAGGCGCATCGCGCGGCGGAGGGTCTGTTCCGCATGATCCGGCTCCTTGCGCAGCCGGTGGAGCACGCCGAGTGCGCGCAGTATGGTCCCCTCCTCGAAACGATCTCCTACGCGGCGCCCGATGGTGAGGGCGGTCCGCAGGTCCTCCGCGGCCTCCTCCCAGTCTCCCGAAAGAGTGCGGCACTCGCCGCGCCGCCGCAGGATCTCCGCGATGATCTCGTTTTCGGGGTGCATGGTCTTGGCGCGATCCAGCCCTTCCGTGAAGAGACGGTCCGCGCGCTCCAGTTCCCCCCGGCGCACGCAAAGCTCGCCGAAATGTTCGTGGTAGAGGACCACGCAGCGGCGGTGGTCGTTTTCCTCCGCGGTGCGGCGCGCCAATTCGAAAAGTTCCTCCGCCCTCTTCCAGTTCCGGGTCGCCCTGTGGATCTGGGCCAGGTTGAGGTAGCCGAGGGAGATCTCCCACTTGTTCCCCAACTCGCGGAAGGTGCGGATCGCCTCCTCCCAGGCCTCCTTCGCCTCGTCCCATTTCCCCAGCTTGAACTCGACGATGGCGTAGTTGTTCAGACGAATACCGATCTGCAGTTTGTTCCCCAACTCGCGGGCGATGGAGAGCGCCTTGCCGAAGTAGTCCGCCGCTTCGTTCAAACGGCCCAGGTTCTTCGCGACGAGACCGAGGTTGTTGAGGCACTTCGCCACGGTTTGGCGGTCGCCGAGGGCGCGGGCGATGGCGAGGCTCGCCTCGTATGCTTCCTGGGCTTTCTCCATCCGTCCGGTTCGAAGGTAGTAGTGCCCCAGCGAGCGAAAGACTTCCGCCAGTTCCGTGGAGAGAGTGTGCGCCTTGAGGATTTCCATCGCCTCGAAGGCGTCCTTGCGCGCTTCGTCGTAGTCCCCGGTGCGGAGGTGGACGTGGGACCGCTCGATCAGCACCCGCGAAGTGTCGATCGGTTGTTTCTCCGTGTCGATGTTCCGCTTGGCGAGATCGAGCATTTCCAAAGCTTGTTTGTATTTGCCGGTCCCCTGCAGGCAGACGGCCATCTTGAGGGCGGTCTGGGCGAGAAGGTCGCCCGAACGGCTGGCCCGATCGGCGAGGTCGAGGATCTGTGTGTAGTACTCCAGCGCGGTGGGGAATTCCCCGGCGTTCTGGCAGAAGTCGGCGAGTTCCTCCAGAAGATTCATACGATCTTCCGAAGAGCCCGGAGGAGTGGGGGGCGCGCCGGACGCCCTGCCATTCAGGATGTCTTTTTTTCCATCCTTGGCCATCGCTTCTCACTTTACGCCCGCGCGGGGCGGTCCGACCATGGAGACCGTCTACAGGCTCCCCTTTTAGGGAAGAGCCGCCAGCGCCCGGATCACCAGATCGAAAAGCAGGGAGAGGTCGGTCGCGACGTCACCGGAGACGTCACGTTCCTCACCGCTCACCACATCGATCAGGACCCCGCTGGAGGTGCACATCTGGGGTCGGGCTTCGGGGATATCCCCGTCCCCGGATAGCGCGAAGGCCGTGGTCGGGATGAGAAACGAGAGAACAAGAAGGAAGATTCCCAGGTTTCTTATCATGACGTTTTTCCTGTCTCTCTCGAAGCCACCACTCTATATTAACTGTAACCCCGTCCGCTTCTCCTGTCAACCCTCGAAGCGGCAGTAGATTACAGAGATCCCCGCACCCAGCGGCCCAGGGGGATGGCGTAGATGTGAAAGAGGCCGGTCAGCAGAAACGCGACGAGGATCCAAAAAAGGACCGTTCCGAGGATCCTCTCGAAAGACCGGCCTTCACCCGATTCACAACCGTTGGTCATTCTCATGCGCTCCTCGTTCAGGGACCGCTCCTTCGAGAGAAAAGAATACATCGCGAGGAGGATCGCCGCCAGGCCGAACCGTCGTATTCGCCGATTCTCTCCTCGACCCGGAATCCGGCCCTTTCCAACTCTTCTTCCAGCTCGGCGGGGAAGAAAAGCCGCAGGCGCTCCTCCCATGATTCCTCCTCCCCTCCCACCGGATCGGTCCAGATCACCTTTTTCACCAGGGAACGCGTGTCCGGGAGGTAGAGCCTCTTCTCCCGAACGACGGCGCGGCCCACCCGCCTCTCCCCCTCCGGTTCGAGGCGGCGGAGCGTCTCCTCCGGGTTCAGCGTGTCGAGAAGAAACCAGCCTCCGCCGCGGAGAACCCCGGCCGCTTCATGGAGAACGCGGACGTTCTCTTCGGCCGTGGGGAAATAGCCGAAGGAGGTGAACATGCAGACCGCGCCCTCCTGGGATCGGGGAAGGATCGGAAGGCGCCGCATGTCCGCGCGCGCCGCCGGCGCAACGGCGACCGCTCGCCGGAGAAGAGGGGTGGAAAGGTCGATCCCCGTTGGGCGCGCCCCCGCTTCGCGAAGGGCGGCGAGGTGCCGTCCGGCGCCGCAGGCGATGTCCAGCACGCGGCTCCCCGCCAGCGGAACCCGGGCGGCGAGAAGAGCGACCGCGCGGGCCGCCTCCTCCTCGTTCCTATGGGCGTACAGTTCGAGGTAGCGTCCCGCGAACGCCCTTTCATACCATGCGCCGCCCACGTTCCTATTCCTCCAACGAAGCGGCGATCCAATCCAGATAGGGAGCCGATCCCCCGTCGATCGGTAGAACGAGCATTTCCGGGACTTCGTAGGGATGAAGCTCCCGGATCGTCTCTTCCAATCGGTCCAGAAGGGGCGCGGCGGTCTTCACGATCAGGAGATCCTCTCCGCCCGACTCGATCGTCCCTTCCCATCGATAAACCGATCGGATTCCCGGCACCCGGTTCACGCAGGCGGCGAGGCGGCGCTCCACCAGCGCGCGGGCGATGGTCTCCCCCGCGCCGTCCGCGGGGGCGGTCACCAGGAGCACCGCGTAACCTTCCCGTTTCTCCATTGTCCCGCACCTCCGGTCAGGCGAAGCGGACGCGCCTCTCTCCCTCGACGATCCCGCCGATCACCATCGCGCCGGGCTCTTTCCCCGCCGCTTGGAGCGCCTCCTCCTCCCGGCCGGAGGGGACCACGGCCGCGAGGCCGATCCCCATGTTGAAGGCGCGGTACATCTCTTCCCGATCGACCCCGCCGTGGCGCTCGATCAGGCGGAAGATCGGAGGGACGGTCCAACGGTCCCGGTGGATGAGGGCGTCGCATCCCTCCGGCAGGATCCGGGGCACGTTGTCGACGAGGCCGCCGCCCGTGATGTGGGCGAAGCCGCGGGCGAGTCCGGCGGCGACGATTCCCTCGATGGCGTTCCGATAGCTCCTGTGCGGCCGCAGGAGCGCTTCCGCAAGCGTTTCCCCCAGCTCCTCCACGGGATCCTCCAGGTGGAGGCCCGCCTCGTCCAGAAGCGCGCGTCTCGCGAGGGAGTAGCCGTTGGTGTGGAGTCCGGTGGAGGGGAATCCCACGATCGAGTCGCCGGGTCGGATCGCGGCGCCGTCCACCAACCCCTCCCGCGAGGCGATCCCCACGATGAAGCCGGCGACGTCGTAGTGTCCCTCTCCGTAGAGACCGGGCATCTCGGCGGTCTCTCCTCCGAGGAGCGCCACGCCGTGCCGGCCGCAGGCGTCGGCGAAGCCCCCGAGGAGCGGCTCGAGGACCTCGGGCGGCAGAGAACCGCCGGCCAGATAATCGAGAAAGAAGAGGGGGCGGGCGCCGAGCACGGCGATGTCGTTCACGCAGTGGGCGACAAGGTCCTCTCCGACACGGTCGTGCCATCCCATGCGGGCGTGGAGGAGCACCTTCGTTCCCAGACCGTCGGCGCTGGCGACCAGCACGCGGTCTTCCGCTCCGGGCAGGGCGAAGCACCCGCCGAACAGCCCCACGTCGCGAACCACCTCCGGGCCGAAGGTCGCCCGGATGCGTCCCTTCACGCGCTCCAGCGCGGCGGCGTTGGCGTCGATATCGACGCCCGCGTCTCGATACTTCAAGTTGTTTCTCCCTGCGATCTCGCGGTTACGAAGGGGAGGGGCCGGGCGTGGAGCCCGCCACCCACTCGATCCCTTCCGCGGCCTCCAAACGGCCGACGTATCGGTTCACCGCGTTCAGGGTAGCGTAAAGTGCGGAGAGATTCACGTCCCGATGGGCGAGTGCGGATCCGAGCAGGGGGAAGGAGCGGTCGGCGGAGACATGCTGCACGTGCACGAAAACCGCCTCCCCGTCGCCGAGGGAGCCGCGGTTCACATCGCCGAGTTGGAAGTTCCCTTCGGACACGAAGCGATCGACCGCCTGAAGGGTGGCTTCCGCGACGGCGCGCAGAGGACCGGAGGCGAGCGAAAAGGAGGCTTTGCCGAAGCTCCGGAATTCGCCGCGGGCGAGGATCACCTCCACCTCCCCTCCTGTCGGGTTGAGGGTGGTGCGGAGCGTGAAAAAACGGATCCGCTCCGAAACGGGAGCCCGGCGCGTCGGTTCCGGGGCCGCCTCCGCCTCCGACACGACGGCGATGCTCACTTTGCGGTGGTCGATACGGGCGTCGAAAAGGGCGAGGCAGACCGTTTCCACGTCCCGGATGATTTGCTTGGGGTGCCGGTCTTGTCCGGCGATGACGTGGATTTCGAGGAGGCCGTCTTCGGCGTCGGTGACCACCCGGCAGGAGCGCACGCCCGTGATCTTGCGTATCTCCCCCTCGGCGCGACGGGGATCACGAATCCGGGCCTCTCCTGGGCGGGCGGTTCCTTCAGGCATCGGCTCCGTCGTCCGTGGGATCGAAGGGATCGATCCCACTCGTTCCACGGCTCGATCTTCGCCGACCGCCCGAGGGAGCGATCCCGAAGAGCCGTCGATTATTGTTAAGCGGTCGTGCGGACCGGACCGGCTTGGCGGGCGCTTCTATGGATCCGGAAACGTGCTAGATTCTAGCATATCCGGGCGCTCCGTTCCAGGGAAACCTGGCCGCGGGTTCTTCTCGGAGCGTAAAAGAGCGGTTTTAGATCGTGATCATGGAACGGATCGTCCGCACTCTCTCGTCGTATTCCCCGTCGGTCAGACTCTCCAGGCGCCGGGGACCGAAATCCTCCACCACGAAGGACGCGATCGCCGTTCCGTGGAGCATCGCCTCACGGAAAGAGGAGTCGTCGAAGGAGCCGCGACCGGCGAGGCGCCCCAGCATACCGCCGGCGAAGGAGTCGCCGCCGCCGGTCGGATCGCGGACCGTTTCGACGGGGTAGGCGGGGACGGCGAAGAAAGCGCCGTTCCGATAGAGCACGGCGCCGTGCTCTCCCTTCTTCGCCACCACCGTGGAGGGCCCGAACTCGGTCACCCGCCGGATCGCCTTCACCAGGTTCTTTTCGCCGGTCAGCTCCATCGCCTCCGAGTCGTTGAGGAAGAGGGTGTCCACACGGCGGAGCAGCCGCTCCAGCCCGGCCCGGTCCCCCTTGATCCAGTAATTCATCGTGTCCGCGGCGACGTGCTTGGGGCACTTCATCTGGTCCAGCACCTCTTCCTGGAGGGCCGGCGCGATGTTCCCGAGGAAAAGCACGGGCGTGTCGCGGTATCGCTCGGGAAGCTTCGGATGAAAACCTTCGAACACGTTGAGGCGCGTGTCGATCGTCAGCCTGTCGTTCGGATTCCACCCGTATTCGCACTCGTAGGCGAAGGTCTCGCCCGGAAGAGTCTGGAGCCCTTCCAGGTCCACCTTCCGGTCGGCGAGGAAGCGCATCCCTTCCTCGGGGAAGTCCTCGCCCACCACGCCGACGAGTCGGACTTCCGTGAAACGGGAGGCGGTGCCGGAGAAATAGATCGCCGAGCCGCCCAGGGCCTTGTCCGTCTCGCCGTAGGGCGAACGTACGGTGTCGAGCACGATGGATCCGACGACGAGAATCGACATGGTCTCCCCCATTGCTACATCGATTCCGGCGCGTGAACGCCGATAAGGTCGAGGCCGTTTCGGAGGACCAGGCGGATCGCCCGCAGGAGGGCGAGGCGCGCGGCGGTGCTTTTTGCGTCTTCGGTTACGACCTGAACTTTGTGATAGTAACCGTGGAAGGCGGCGGCCACCTCTTTCAGATAAGTCGGAAGGCGATGCGGTTCCCGGGTGGCGGCCGCGAGGGCGATCACATCCGGGAAGGCGTCCAGCATGCGGAGGATATCGAATTCCTCCTCCCGGTCCACTCCGGTCCGGTCCTCCGCGCTCTCCCCCGCCGCCGGCGCTACGCCCGCCGCCTCGGCGTGGCGGAAGACGCTGCATATGCGGGCGTGAGCGTATTGCACGTAGTAGACCGGGTTGTCCAAGCTCCGGCTCTTCGCCAGGTCGAGATCGAAGTTGAGGTGGCTGTTCGGCCGGAGCATGAGGAAGAAGAACCGCGCCGCGTCCGCCCCCACCTCCTCGATCAGTTCCCGGAGGGAGACGAACTCGCCGGCCCGTTTGGACATCTTCACCGTCTCGCCGCCGCGGAGCAGGTTGACCTGCTGCACGATCATCACCTCGAGCCAGTTCTCGGGCGCGCCGAGGGCGAGGAGGGCGCTCTGCATGCGCGGCACGTGGCCGTGGTGGTCCGGGCCCAGGATGTCGATGGCGTGGTCGTAGCCGCGATTCTTCTTGTCCCGGTGGTAGGCTACGTCGGCGAGGAAATAGGTGGGCGCCCCGTTGGAGCGGATCACCACGCGGTCCTCGTCGTCCACGTACGCGCTGGAACGGAACCAGCGGGCGCCGTCCTTTTCGTAAACGTCCCCCGCCCTCTCCAGGTCCGCCAGGGCCGCCTCCACCGCCCCCTCCGCGTGAAGCTCCGACTCCCGGAACCATCGGTCGAATCGGACGCCGAATTTTTCCAGGTCGGCCCGTTGGGCGGCGAGCATCTTTTCGAGCGTCCAGAGGCGAAGAAGGAGGCGATGCGCGGCGTCGTCGATCGGGCAGGGATCGGGGAGAGCGGAGTCGCCGCCGGCGGGCGAAGAGCCGAGCCGCGAGAGAAGCGCGGATGCCGCCGGCCCGATCCGTTCCGCGCCCAGCCCTTCCGGTGAACGGGGAAAGCGCGGCTCGAAGATCGCCCGCGCCTCCTCGGAAAGCTCCTCCACGTAGGCGCCCCTGTATCCTTCGCCCGGGAAATCCCCCGCCTTTCCCTCCAGATACCAGAGGACCGTGTCGACCAGATGGTCCACCTGGGAGCCGGCGTCGTTCACGTAGAACTCCCGATCCACGGCGTGGCCGGTCGCTTCGAAGAGGCGGGCGAGGGTGTCCCCCACCGCCGCCGCCCGGGCGCTCACCACGTTCAAGGGACCGGTCGGATTGGCGCTGACGAATTCGATCTGCCTGCGTAAAGCCCGTTCCGGTTCGGAACGGCCGTAGCGTTCCCCCTCTTCCAGGATGTGGCCGAGCAGATCGTGCAAGGCGGCGGGGCGGAGCTTCAGGTTGAGGAAGCCGGGGCCGGCGATCTCGACGGACCGGAAGAAACCGGAGGCTTCCAGGTCGGTTTTCAACTCCTCCGCCAGCTCCCGCGGCTTTCGCCGGAGCCCTTTGGCGAGAACCATGGCCGCGTTGGCGGCGAAATCGCCGTGGCTCTTCTCCCGCGGCGGTTCCACGCGAAGGTCGGCGGCGGCCTCCTCCCCCCAACGGGAGCGAACCGCGCGCCGGAGAATGTCCTCCGTTTTGCTTCGCAGCATGGTTTTTTAATCCTCGAATTGTTCGGCCGGGGCGTCGCCCCAGAGGCGTTCGAGCCCGTAGAAATCGCGCAGCTCGTCGAGGAACACGTGGATGACCACGTCGAAACAGTCGATCAGCACCCACCGGCGGTCGGTATACCCTTCGACGTGGTTGACGCGGACACCCCTCCCCTCGAGCCCCTCGATCACCGCGTCCGAGACCGCCCGGACCTGTTGATCGCTCCCGGCGCCGCCGATGACGAAGAAATCCGCCGTGCTCGTGATGCTCCGGAGATCCATCACGACCACGTGGGACGCCTTGCGGTCCAGCATGCGCTCCGCGGCGAAGCGGGCCGCCTCCTGCGCGGAGAGGATCCCGGGGTTTCCGTTTTGCTCGCTCATGGCGCCTCCGGGGACGTGCGGATTTTGGTCCGAAACCGGTTTGCGATCCTATCACAGCGCCGCGATTCCCCTCCAGCGAAAAGCCCCCGCGGTTCCGGGCGAAACGGAAGCCTCCTCTCCAAGCGGGGCGCCTCCGCGGCGCGCCCCCGCATTCGCACGCGGCGCCCGTCGGTGACGATGGTGATTCCCCCGTGCAGGTCGGTGCGGAAGAGCGCCGACCCCGCCCGTTCGACGCGGGCGAGCACCCCGCGGTCCGGATGGCCGTAGCGGTTGTTTCGACCGCAGGAGACGATCGTCGCCGCCGGGCGGGCGGAGACGAGAAAGGGAAGAGCGCAGCCCCTTCGCGCGCCGTGATGGGAGGCGATGAGCACGGTGATTCCCTTCGCCTCGCCGCTCCGCCGGAGCGCCCTCTCCATCTCCGGCGTCGCGTCGCCCGTGAAGAGGATGGTGAAGCGGCGGTACCGGAGAAGGAGGGTCAATGAAGAGGCGTTGCTCTGATCGGGCGGCACGCGCCCCTCCGGCGCCGTGAGCACGCGCAGCTCCGCGCCGCATCGGAAGCGGTGCGTCGCCCCGCGGAGCGCCGAGGCTCGGATCACGCCCCCCGTGTCCCCGGCGGAGGCGCTCCTCCCTTTCGCCGGATCCGCGCGGACGACGCCGTTTTCCAGCAGACGCCGGATCGCGCCCTCCTCGATGAGGCGGTCCAATCCTCCCATGTGATCGCCGTCCGGGTGGGTGATCACCGCGAGGTCCAGCGCCTCCGCGCCCCGCCGCCGCAGGAAGGGGAGGACTACGTGCCCGCCGGCGTCGAAGTCCCCCCAACGGGGACCGAGATCGACGGCGACTCTCTCCCCTTCCGCGGTCTCGATCACCGCCGCCGAGCCCTGCCCCACGTCCAACACGGTGATTCGGAGAGGCCAAGGGTCGTGAAAAAGGAGGACGGGGAGGGGCGACAAACCGACGAGAAGGAAAAGCGCCGCGCGGCTCCTGCGATAGCGGAAGACGACCGCGAGAAGAAGGACGGTCAGGGCCAGACCACGGGCGTCCTCCACTCCCAGGCGGATCGTGTCCGGCCCCCAATGGTCCCACCGGCCGACGGCGCCGCGGAGGAGCGCCAACGACCCCCATGCGGCGTCTTCCAGAAGGCGGTCCGCGATCGGGTGAACCGGTCCGAGGGTCGTCCAAGCGGAGCCCGCGGCGAGGGCGAGGATCAACGCCGGCGCGGTCGCGGCGGTGGCCGCCGCCCCGAGCGGAGCGAACCGGCCGAAGTGCCAGAGCACGGCGGGAAGCGTCGCGGTTTGCGCCGCCGCCCCAACCAGGATGGGCGCCGCCGCGTAGCGGCCGATCGGGCCTGCGGCGAGCTTCCTGAGGAGGGGAAGGACGGCCAGAATCCCCGCCGTGGCGGCGAAGGAGAGCTGAAAGGAAACCTCGCCCGCCGCGGCGGGATCGAAGGCGAGGGCGATCAGCGCCGCGACGCCGAGGGCGTTTCCCGGCGCGGGCCGTCTCTCCAGCAGGCGGCCGATCGCGAGGAGGGAAGCCATCACGAGGGCGCGCAGAAGAGAGACGGGAAACCCCGCCGCCGCCCCGAAAAACCAAAGCAGCGCGACCGCCGACACCGGGACCCACCGCCGCGGGATCGGGACGACGCCGAGGGGGACGCGGAGGAGCGCGTAGAAAATACCGAGGTGAAGACCGGAGAGGGCGAGCAGATGGGCGAGCCCGGTTTCCCGGAACGATTCGACCGTCTCCGGGTCCAGCCGGGAGCGGTCTCCCAGGAAGAGAGCGAGATAGAGCGCCCCCTCCTCTCCGCCGAGACGGTCCGCCCTCTTCCGTATCCCGCCGGCGATCGGGGCGAGAAACCCCCCTCCCTTCCCGCTCACCCGCGCGCTTTCCGCGCGAAGGATCCCCGCCCCTCCCCTGCGGCGTTCTCCCGCGTAACGATCCGGGGCGTAGGGATTTCGCGGTTCCGGATACGGTTCGAAGCGGCCCTCCGCTTCGATCCACGTTCCCTTCGGGAGAACGGAACCTGCACCGCTCCACTCCTCCCCTTCGGGGAGCCGGATCAGAAGGCGGTTCCCCGCGCCGGGTCCGGCGGTGATCCGGACGGGAGCCGCTCCGCTACGATCCACACCGCCGAGGAGGCGCGCGGCGAGATGGACGGTCCGTCCCGTGGGCGGGGGCGGCCCGGACGGGGTGGTCCTCGTCTCCCATGCCGCGAGGGCGGCGACGGCGGGGATCAGGAGGAGCGCGATCCTATCGATCGTCGCGCTCGCCCGTAAACGGGCTGCCGCATGGAGGAGCAGAAGCCCGAACAGCGCCCCGGCGGCCGCGTGCGGGGGGAGAGTGACCCGGTGAGCCGTCAAGATACCGGGGAGGGCTAATAGGAAGAGGCGTAGTGCGGGCATAATTCCTGTGGGGATCGTGGGTGGGCCTTTGGCGGGTACCGGCCGCCGGGCCTTCTCTCTCCCTCGCTTCTTCTGGGGAATGGCAAGGGACGTGCCCGCTCCCGCCGCCGCGCCGAATCGACGAAGCGGCTTGCTTGCAACGGATTGGCGTTCGCTTTCCGTGGCGTGTCCGGCCGGGGGGGATCACGGCGTGGTCGATCGGGGCCGCCGGGCGCCTACATCGTGGTCGTTACGGCGCCGCCGAAAAAACAAAAACGGGTCGCCGGAAGCGGCCCGCGCGTTCTGTCCGAACGAGGCGATTAAAAGAGGGTGTAGATGAACGGGGCGACCGCGGATCCCTCGGTCAGAACGATCAGAAGGCTGAGAAGGACGAGAAGCACCAGGATCGGCGCGAGCCACCACTTCTTCCGGTGGATCAGAAACTGAAACAGCTCGCGGAGGATCGACAGTTTCCCCCCCATGGGGTTCCTCCCTCTTGCCGGCTCGCGGCTCCCCGGTCGGGGAGCGGATCCCTTTCGCGACGGGGCGCGAAGAAAAAGGGAGCCCCGCGGGGCGGGACTCCCGGACGGAACCGGTTCGTCGGTCAAACCTTCTTGCGACCCGCCTTCTTGACCGCTTTGCGGATCAGGACCATGCCGTTCCGCGCGCCGGGGATGCCGCCGCGAATCAGGATCAGGTTCTGATCCGGTAGGACCTCCTCCACGCGGAGGTTCATGACCATGGTCCTTACGTTCCCCATCTGCCCGGGCATCTTCCGTCCCTTGAAGAGACGGCCCGGCGTGGCGCACTGGCCGATGGAGCCGCCGTGGCGGAAGAACTCGTGGGTGCCGTGGGTTTGGTTCTTCCCGGAGAAGTTGTGACGCTTGATCACGCCGGCGAAACCGCGCCCTTTGGAACGGCCCACCACGTCCACCCAGTCGCCCGGCTCGAAACGATCGATATCGATCGTGCCGCCCACTTCCAGCTCCGCGATCTCATCGTCGGAGACTCGCGATTCCATGAGCACGCGGGCCGGCTCCACTCCCGCCTTCTGGAAGTGCCCGGCCATCGGCCGCGTGGTCCGGTTCTTTTTACGCCGCCCATAACCGATCTGGATGGCGTTGTATCCTTCCTTGTCCTTGGTTTTCTTCTGAACGATCGGGCAGGGAATCGCCTCGATCACGGTGACCGGGATGGCGTGTCCCTCTTCGTTGAATCGCTGGGTCATGCCGATCTTGCGGCCCAGCATACCGATAGCCATACTCTCTATCCTCCTGAACTGACGGTTTTCCAAGCCAGAAATGAAATAATGGCATGGGAGGGATGACTTGTCAACCCGTTCCTTCGGGGTTCCGGGGAGCTTTTCGGGGGGATGCGGCCGGCTAGAAGCCGGGCTCCACCGGTGGATAATCGTCCAGATCCCGGGCGACCGCGGCCCGGAGGAAAGAGTCGACCCACCAAAAGATATCATGTTTTCGAATGCCCCGCCGCAGCTTCCGCATCCGTTTCCGGCGCTCCTCGTGGGGCATGACAAAGGCGTCGTGGATGGCGTCCCCCACGGCGTTCACGTCGAACGGGTTCACCAAGATCGCGCCGTGGCGGAGCTGGGCCGCGGCGCCGGCGAACTCGCTCAGAATCAGCACGCCCGTCTCTTCCAGGCTGGAGGCGCAGTATTCCTTCGCCACCAGGTTCATGCCGTCCCTGAGCGGCGTGATCACGGCGATCTCCGCGGTGCGGTAGTAGGCGAGAAGCTCGGCCGTATCCAGGCCGCGGAACACGTAGTGGATCGGCACCCACCCGGAAACGGTGAATCGGCCGTTGATCTCGCCGACCAGGCTTTCGATCTCGATCTTCAGGGCTTGGTACTCGGGTATGTCCTCGCGGCTCGGCACCACCACCTGGATCAGCGTCACTTTTCCGTGGAGGTCGGGGTAGCGGATCAGCGCGTTGCGGAACGCTTCGAGCCGGAGGGGAATCCCCTTCGTGTAATCGAGACGGTCCACCCCGAGGATGATCTGCCGCTCCGGAATGTTCTCGTGGATTCTCCAGGCGATGTCCGCCACTTCGCCGGTGCCGGCCCGCTGGGAGAAATAACGGTAGTCGATGCTGATCGGGAAAACGCCCATGCGGGTTTGGTGTCCCTCGTGTTCGGCCGCGATCACGCGTCCCTTTCCGCGGATCGTGACGTCGCCGAGAAGCGTGCGCAGGCATTGGACGAAGTTGATGCGGTCTCGCTGCGTTTGAAAGCCGATCAGATCGTAGTGGAGAAGGTCACGGAGCACCTGCTCCCGCCAGGGGAGTTTTTGAAAGATGTCCGGGCAGGGGAAGGGGATGTGGAGGAAGAAGGCGAGCCGCCGCGAGGCGCGGACCGACCGCACTTCCTGAGCGGCGCTCATCAGGTGATAGTCGTGCACCCAGATCGTATCCCCGTCCCGGGTGTGTTCCAGAATCGCGCCGGCGAATTTCCGGTTCACGGTCTGGTAGGTCTCCCAGTAGGCCGGGTCCATGTTGCACCGGTCCAGGAGATCGTGGAAGAGTGGCCAGATGATCTCGTTCGAGAAGCCGAGGTAGAAATTGCGCTCCTCGGACGGGGTGAGGGGGATCGCGCGCAGGTCGTACCCGCTCCGGCGGCCCGCCTCCTCGAGTGCCCCGGAAAGGTCCCCCTCGGCGGTGGTGCCGGACCATCCGATCCAGATGCCGCCACGGTCGCGCAGGATCGGCGCCATGGCGGTCACCAGACCGCCCGAACCGCGGCGGATCCGCCAACCCGATTCGTCCCGGTCGACCACCACCGGCAGGCGGTTGGAAACGACGACCAGGCAGTTGGGGCAGCGCGTCATTTCCGATCCCCCATCGCATCGATCCAGCGGCCCAGAAATTCGAGAAGTTCCCCCGGCGGGCGGATCCAGAGGTCCGCCGCGGTGGGCCGGAGCTCTTCCCGCACCAACACCCGGAGCCCCCTCCCCTCGAGTGCACGGAAGGCGTCCTCGTCGGTCCAGTCGTCGCCGAGGTACGCCGAGGGGACGTCGTCCTCCACCTCGGAGATCACGGTGTCCACGGCGAAGCCCTTGGTCCGTCCCCCGGCGCGGAGTTCCACGCCGCCGTCGAACTCGGCGATCAGGAGTTCGTTTCCGGCGGCGAAACGTGTCCAGGCTTCGACGGCGCGCGCGCGGAGGTCCTCCACGCGATCGGGCGGGAGGCCGCGCCAGTGCAGCGCCAGCCCCGCCGGCTTTCTTTCGATCCTGTCCTGCAACCGCTCGGCGATCGCCCAATCATCCGCCTGGGCGAGTCCCATCACCGTCGGCTCCTCGAGAGGGGCCAGCTCCACGCGGCCGTCGGGGAATCGCCTTTCCCATCCGTGGGATGCCCAGATCTCCGGCGGCCGTTCCAGTCCGAGCAGGGGGAGGACGTGTTCGCTCCACCGTCCGGTGACCAGCACGACTCGGCAGCGTTTCAGCCGGAGCAGATCGCGAAGAAGATCCCGGACGCCCGGATAGGGGACGGCGAGTTCCCTCTCGACCCGGAAGGGGGCCAGCGTGCCGTCGTAGTCGAGAAGGAGCACGCTCCGCGCCGCGGCCGCAAGTCGCCCGAAGAATTCGTCCGGATCCGTTCGGTCGTTCAGAACGCGCATGCCGGTCTTCGACGAAGGGGCGGGGCGATCTTCATCAGTCCAGGACCACACGATCGCCGGTCCCACGGGTGAGGGTCAAGATCAGGGTGAGGTATTCCCGGAGGTGCCGCGTGAGCAGGAAATGCTCGCGCACGAACTCCCTCGCTTTTCGGCCCATATCCTCCATGAGCGGCCTTTTACTGTACAGATAGCGGATCCGGAGCGCCGCTCCCTCCGGTGTGTTGACCAGGAAACCGGTTTGGTGGTTGACCACCTGGAGGCGGATCCCGCCGGTGTCGCCGCCGATCACCGGCTTCCCCTTCCACATCGCCTCCGTCACGGTGAGTCCGAATCCTTCGCGCGTGGATTTTTGAAGCACGATGTCCGACGATCGTTGCAACGCGTTGATGGTCCGGTGCGCGTCGGCCGGTAGGAGGAGGATGTGCACGTCCGGATCGTCCTCGGCGGCCGAGCGGACCTCCTGCAGCACCGCTTCCCCCTCCGGATCGTCGCTGGCGCCTCCGCCGGCGAGCACGAGCTGTAATCCCGAGACGAAACGCTTGGTCATCCGGTACGCCTCGATGACGCCCACCGGATCCTTGAAACGATCGAAGCGGGAAACCTGCGTGATCATGGGGCGCTCCGGATCGATGCCGAACCGGGCGATCGTCTCGCCGATCTCCTTCGGGTCCAGTTCCCGGTTTTTATCGCTCAGCGGATCGATGCTGGGAGGGATCAGATATTCCGGGTGCGGGAGGGCTTGGGAGAAGGCGGCCAGGGAGAAGATGCTGGCGTCGTAATCCGCCACGAAACCTCGCAGATACTTCCAGGTGGGCCGGTAGGGGCGGCTCGCGTCGATGTGGCATCTCCAGACCCATTTGCCGGTTCTCTCGGGGACGAATCGGAGGAGTGGCGCGGGCTGGGGGTCGTGAATGATCACCAGGTCGGCCGTCGCCAGTTTTTCCCGCAGCTCCTCGGCGTTTTGCCGGTTCGTCTCCTCGAAGACGCGGAGGAGCGAGTCCGAAACGGGCGCCCGGTTCCCCTGGAGACCGTTGTGAAACGACTTGGTGCACTGGTAGAACTCGCTCGGTCCGGAAATCACCTCCCACGTCGCGTCGATTCCCAGTTCCCGTTTCAGGGGAACCAATTTGTCCAGAATCTCCGCCACGCCGCCGCCGACGCGAGTGGAGTTTACGTGGACCACCCTCATCCCCCGGAGCGGTGCCGCCAATTGGTGGAGGTGTTCCACTACCTCCTCGCCCGCCACCTCGGCGTACTGTTGCAGCAGGTCGCTCACGCCTTCTCCCCTCCCAGGTGTTTCCGGAAAATGCCGGACAGGTGCCGCCGCAGATCCGCCAGAGTGGTGAAGTAAGGATCGACCCCGGTCAGCTCGTTGCAGAGGGGGCTGTAGGCGTCGCCCAGGTCCCGGAGCCACCCATGGAAATCGTCCACCCCGTCCGGGGTCCGGCGGCGGGCGTCGATGACGTGAAAGAAGATGCTCCCCAGGGAGATGTGCGGGATCGCCTCGACCAGTTCCTCGGGGTGGTGGAGTCTCCGGTGGGTGTTGAAGACGACGATCTGGGACCGGATAAAGGCGAACTGGTTGTCCACGCTCGACCAGGGGACGTATTCGCTTTCGTCGAGTCGCTCCTCGACCACGTCGAGGATGTCGCTCCGCAGATTTTCCAGGTCGTCGTAGTCGGTCGGATCGATGATGGCGAGTCGTTCCGCCAGGCGCTCGTCATGGAGGCCGTGGGCGGCCCAGGCGGCGAAGTCGTTGTTGTACTCCGGGTCGTCGATACGCGGCCGGAGGAGCCCCCCCCAGAAGTGGTAGTAAATCGCGTCCGGGTGGATATCGCGGAGGAGGTCCCTCAGTTCCCGCAGGTTCTGAGCCCTCACGCCGATGGCGATCGCGGAAAGGGCGCAGTCGCGTATCACGAAGGGTCGCATCGTTTTTTTTCGCTTCGAAGTCATAAGCCCTCATAGCCCAAGCTAGACAAATCACGACAACGAGGCAAGGATTTTCCCGGAAACGCCCCCTCCCCCCCTTCTTGACAGCCCCGTGTTCGCTCGCATAGCCTGGGGTCGCGCGGGGGTCCGCGGGACATTCGATCCTCTATTCTCTTTAAGCGGAACGCGGACCCGATCCGTCTATTCTGGTGAGAACCGTGTACCGGGAGGGAGCGTTGGGCCAAGCCATGGAGCCGATGGATCTGGCCCTTGTGGGACAGGTCCTGGAAGGGGACGTACAAGCCTTCAACCGGCTGGTCGCTCGATGGGAACGGGGCATTTACTGCTTCGTCTACCGTGTGGTCGGGCACGAGGAGGACGCCCGCGATCTGGTCCAGGAGACCATGATCCGGGTCTATCAAGGGCTGGACCGCCTGAAGGATCCGGCCAAGTTCCCCTCCTGGCTGTTTCGGATCGCGCACAACGTCTGTCTCGACAAGCTGAGGAGCGGGAAGAACCGCTCCATGATCTCCAAGGAAACGCTCGTCGAGAACGGTATGGAGCGGATCCTGGAGGAGAGGATCGACCGGTTTCAAGGGCTGCCCGATCCGGACGAGGCGCTCTACAGGCGGGAGCTGTCGGAAATCCTCGGGCAGGCGTTGATGACGCTGTCGGAGGAGCAGAGAACGGCGCTCGTGATGCGCGAGTACCACGGATACACCAGCCGGGAGATCGCCGACATCCTCGGCATCCCGGTCGGCACGGTCCGATCCAGGATATTTCACGGTCTTCGGAACCTCGAACGGGTGCTTCGCAGGTTGCGTGCCGAGGAAGGACGGTAGATCGCTGATGGATCGACGCGAGATGGAAGAACTTCTCGTGGGATACCTCTACGGAGAGCTTTCCTCCGAGGAGCGGGAGCGGGTGGAAAGGGAGATCGCTCGCGATCCCGTTTGGGAGAAAACACTGGAAGAGATGCGGGGCGTTTCGGGGTTGCTGCGCCGTATGGAGGAGCCCGAACCGAAGGTCCGTTTCGCATGGACCGCGCTCTCCGAGCGGCGGCCCTTCCCGCGGCGGATGTCCGCCGCCCCCCGGTTGCTTCGCAGGCGGACACTCTGGAGCGTCGCGGCGGGCGTGGCCGCGGCGGTCCTTTTGATTCTGGGGAACGCGCGTGTGACCTTGGATGAGGGGCGGGTCGCTTTCTCCCTCGGCCGCTCTTCCTCGCCCGACGTGTTCCTGGAGGCGCCCGACCGGGGCGTCCCGTTGCAGCTCACCTCGGGCGGCGGCGCCGTCGCGCCCGTCGCCGACTACATCACCCGCGAGGACTTCCTCCGTGGCCAGGCGGAATTGGTCCGTTTCGTGGCCACTCTGATCCGGGAGAGCGAGGATCGTCAGGCCGACCGCTACCTCGCCACCTTCCAGAACTACCTGCGGGACGCGGAATCCGAGCGGCAGGACGATATGTTCCTGATGGACCGCCGCCTCGGAGAGATGGAGGAAGGAACCCGGGACATCATGAACCGGATCGACACGGAACACAACGACGCCCGGACGGGTCCCCCCGAGGAGGATCGACGATGATGCGCAAGGCCCTTCCGGTCCTGCTCTGCCTGGTCTTCGCGGCGCCCATGGCGCACGCGACGCCCCCCGACACGGAGCTGATCGGTAAGAAGATCGGGATGATGGAGAAGATCCTGGACGCCACCCTGATCGACAGCAAGCATGCCCTGGTGATGCGGGGCGAGAACACGCAGGGGACCTATCTGGAAGGACTCGGCGCGTTTTTTACCCTCGAGTTCTCCTTTGTGGACGAGGCGGACACCAAGAGACTTCTCGGTTTTCTGAACGATCTGGACTCTCTGAAGGCGTTCTGGGGCGAGTTGGTCGGCAAGGAAGACCAGAAAAAGATCGAGGAGATCTCCGACCGCCGCCGCCGCCAGCTCGATAAGATCGAAGAGGAACTCGTGGAGACGATCATCGATTACGGCTCTTCCCTCTCCATGATCGGCGGCGACGAATCGATCCTGCTGGTCGCGTTCCCCTACAGTTGGGACAAGGAGTGGGTCGTCGCGCCGGTCCCCCTCCGCCATCTCACGATTCGGGTTCGCATGAAGGATCTCGAAGACGGCGACGAGGGCCGTATCGATGAAGACGAATTGCGGCGGAGGGTCACGGTGACGGAAATCGCGCGGTGAACGCTTTTCCCGGGACGGGATTGAACCGGGAGGAACGCGAAGAAAGCCGGGAAAAGAAATCTCCCGCGGAGACGCGGAGGTGGAGAGAGAAGAAGGAGCGCGGCCTCCGTTTTTCCGATCTCTCCGCCTCCGCGTTTTCACGGGACGGGGTTTTCTTTATCGTCTCTCATTCGTTTCGTGATCGTCGCTGTCCGGAACCGGGCCTCTTCTAACCACCCCAACCCGGGCAGTCGTCATCGGTCCTCCATAGACGCGGATAATCGCGGCACTGGCGCGGCCTCGCCTCGTACACCGCGCACCGGTCTCCTTCCAGGAACACGCAGGACCCGTCCTCTTTTTCGATCAGGCTGAGCTGGGCCCGGTTGGAGGCGACGCGCGCGTAGCGTGCGAGGAAAACCGCCTCGTCCAGTCCGAGGGCGGCCGCGAGGCGCTCGCGATCCGCACGGTCGAGCAGGACGTAGCCGGGGCGCCGGCAGCAGGCGCCGCAGCGGCGGCACCGGAAGGAGCGCTCTCCGGTAGAATCCCTGACGCTCATCCCGTCGCCGATCGATCCAGGGCTTCGAGAAGATCCCGGTTCGGCGCGATGTCCGCCATGGTGCGGCCGTACCGGGCGAAGAGCACCTCGCCGGAGCGGGCGATCACGAACTGAGCGGGGAGACGGCCGAGGGAGAGAAGACTTGCACTTTGACCATACCGATCCAAAACGATACGTGCCGGATCGGGAAGCCCCGGAAAAGGTAGCTTCAGATGGACCCAATGGCGCCGGAAGTCTTCGGGACGCTCGGGAGCGATGACCAGGATCTCCGCGCCTCGCCGGACGAATTCCGGATAGGCGCGGCGGAGGCGGATCATGTGCCTTTTACAGAAGGGACAGAGAAACCCGCGGTTCAGGATGAGCACCACGGCGCTCCGGGCGAGCAGATCGGAGAGACGGAAGCGTTCCCCGTCGGCGCTATCGAGAGTGAAATCGGCCGCCGCCGCGCCCGCGATGACGCGCGCCATGCCGTCCCCCCTTCCTTTTTATCATGCCTTCCCGCGCGCGGCCGTTCCGGAAGCGAGGCGGAGAATCTCCTCCACCTCTTCCCGGCCGATGTCGCGGTGTTCGCCGATCCGTCCCCAACGCGCCTCGACCCGCGCGGGGATCGGCGCCCAACCCTCCGGATCGATGCCGTAATCGGCGAGCCGGGTGGGACAGCCGACATCGCGGAAGAAATGCTCCGTCCTCTCGATCGCCTCGTTCACGGCTCGATCCTCGTCGTCGCCGTCGATTCCCCACACGCGGCGGGCGTAGAGGAGCAGCTTTCCCCGTTTCGCTTCCTTCCGAAGCCGGAGCATCGCCGGCATCACCACCGCCAGCGAGCGCCCGTGATCGAGGCCGTGGAGGGCGGTCAGCTCGTGGCCGATCAGGTGGGTCGCCCAGTCCGACGCCACGCCGACGCCGATCAGTCCGTTCAACGCCTGCGTGGCCGCCCACATCAGGTTCGCCCGGGCGTCGTAATCCCGCGGGTTCGCGCGGACCTTGGGCGCCTCTTCGATCAACGTGTGCAGGATCGCTTCCGCCTGCCGGCCCTGGAGCGGCGCGTTTACATCGTAGGTCAAATACTGTTCGAGCACATGAACGTAGGCGTCCACGATCCCGTTGGCGGTTTGCCGCTCCGGTAGCGAGAACGTGGTTTCCGGATCGAGGATGGAGAAACGGGGGAAGACGAGCGGGCTTCCCCATGGAATCTTCTCCCCCGTGGAGCGGCGACTGATCACGGAGCCGGAGTTCATCTCCGAGCCGGTCGCCGCGAGGGTCAGCACGCCTCCGAAGGGGATCGCCTCGCGTACCGGCGCGTGCTCGCTCACGATCGTCCACGGGTCTCCGGCGTCGAAGGGGATCGCGGCGGCGATGAACTTCACGGCGTCCCAAACCGAACCGCCTCCCACCGCCAGCAGGAATTCGGCCTTCTCCCGGCGACCCGTCTCGACGGCTTCCATGCACGTCTCGTAGAGCGGGTTCGGCTCGATCCCGCCGAAGGCGCTCCAGCCGCGTCCATCGAGGGCGGAGGCCACCTGGTCGTAGACGCCGTTTTTCTTGATCGAACCGCCTCCGTAGATTACGAGCACGCGCTTTTCCGGCGGGATCCACTCGGCGATCTTGGGGATGGTTCCCCTGCCGAAGAGGATCCGCACCGGATTATGATACGTAAAATTTTTCATCCCGCCCCTCCTTCCACTCGAGGACGCCTACCCGCCGAAGAGGGTCGTCCCGGCCGCCCGCAGATCGTCCACCGCCCGCATGACCCTCTCGGCCATGCCCCGCTCTCCCTTCTTCAGGTAGGCGCGGGGATCGTACGCCTTCTTGTTTCCCACCTCGCCGTCGGTCTTCAGGACGCCGTCGTAGTTCTTCATCATGTGGTCCACGATCGGCCGGGTGAAAGCGTACTGGGTGTCGGTGTCCACGTTCATCTTGATCACGCCGTATTCGAGGGTTTCGTGGATCTCTTCCGGACTCGACCCGGAGCCGCCGTGGAAGACGAGCCAGAAATGGACGTCGTCGCCGTGGGCCTTGCGGAGCGCCTCCTGCCCCTCCCGGAGGATTTTCGGGCGGAGCTTCACGTTTCCGGGTTTGTACACGCCGTGCACGTTGCCGAAGGTGGCGGCGAACATGTAGCGCGCCCCCTTCACCTCGCCGAGGCGGCGATACACCTCGAGCATGTCCTCGGGCGTGGTGTAGAGCTTCTCCTTCGGGCCTTCGTGGGCGACGCCGTCTTCCTCGCCCCCCACGACTCCCGCCTCCACCTCGAGGATGATCTCCGAGTCGTGGCAGCGCCGCAGCAGCGCCACGGCGGTTTCCATGTTCTCGCCCAGCGGAAGCGCCGAGCCGTCAAACATATGACTGTTGAAGAGATTCGGCAGCCCCGCGGCGCGGCGGCGCTCCGTCTCCTCGATGAGGGGAACCAGGAAGGGATCCACCTTCTCCTTCTGGCAGTGGTCCGTGTGGAGCGCCACGTAGATGTCGTACTTCTCGGCGGCGCGGTGGGCGTACTCCGCCAGGGCGATCGCTCCCTCGGCGGCGTTCTTCACGCCCAGCCCGGAGGCGAACTCGCCGCCGCCCGTGGAGACCTGAATGATCCCATCGCTCCGTTTCTCGGCGAAGGCTTCGAGCACGGCGTTGATGGTGACCATGGAAGTGATGTTGATGGCCGGATAAGCGAAACGGTTCTTGTAGGCGTTCTCCAACATCCGAACGTAAGTGCGATAATCGGCGACTGGCATGTTCTCTCCTCCGAATCGAGCGCGGGCAAAGGAGCCGCGTCGTGGTTTCTCGAATCCGAACTCGTTCCCGGCGGGCGGTTCCCGATGGGGAGTCGGAAGCGCGCGGTCCCTCCGGCGGGAACGGTCCGTGCCGGTCGGAGGGCGCCCGTCGGGAACGCCGGCCGGCCGGACCGGATCGGACCAAGGAAGGACATGCTTTATCTTAGGTCCGGTCATCGCCGGAGGCAACCATTCCCGGAGGTCAGCCCAGAAGATGGGCGAGAAGGATCCGAATGCCGATCGCCCAGAGCACGACGCCGCCCGCGATCTCCGCCCTCCCCCCGAAGACGCGGCCGAGGCGGCAGCCGACGCGTGTGCCGACGAACGCGATCCCGGCGGTCACCACGCCGATCACCACGGCCGGGAAAAGGATCGGGCCGCGCAGCAGGGCGAGCCCGAAACCGACCGCCAGGGCGTCGATGCTGGTGGCGAGACAGAGGGTGATCATGAGCCAACCCCGAGAAGGATCGCCGCGGCGGCTCTCACCCCTCCCGCCCCCCTCTCGGATCATCCGCGTCCCCACGAAGGCGAGGAGGCCGAAGGCGATCCAGTGGTCCCAGGAATCGACCCAGCCGGCGATGCTCCGACCGGCGAGCCAGCCGAGCACGGGCATGATCGCCTGGAAGAGGCCCGTGTGAAAGGAGAGACGCAACGAGGAGCGGAGGCCGGACACGCGGCCGGCGCAGAAGGCGGCGGTGCAGACCGCGAAGGCGTCCATGGCGAGGGCGACGGCGAGAAGGAGGGTTTCAGCGATGCCCGGGCGCATGGACCCCCCCCGGACGGCGGCTGTGGGATCGCGCCATCCGGCTAAATGCCGGCGCCCGGCGCGAGCAGTTTCCCCACCTTTTCCGCCAGCGTCTCCGGTTTGATCGGTTTGGCGAGCAGCCCGGCGATCGGCAGGTCCCGCCGCTCCTCGACCCGGCCCGGCATGCTGGTGATCATCAGGATCGGCGGGCTTCCGTTCGTACGACCGATCTCACGGGCGACCCGGAAGCCGGTCTCCTCGTCCTCCATCATCAAGTCGAGGATCACCAGGTCGGGCCGCTCCGCGCGGAACGATGTGATCCCCTCCCGGCCGCTCAAGGAGGCCACCACACGGTAGCCCCGCGCTCCGAGCACGGTCTCGCAGAAGAACCCGAAATCCGGGTCGTCGTCGATAACGAGGATCTTCTTCGCGTCCTTCATGAAGGACCCTCGAGTCGGATGATGGCGGCGCGCCCGCGCTCTCTTACGGCGCGGGTCGCCTCGGAAATCCTTTGGGCCGGGGAATCGCCCCATCGGGCTATCCGCACGATACGCTTCCGGCGCCTTTTCTGTCAAGGCGGCCGGCCGGGTGGCGCCGGTGAGGCGAAGGCTGTATCTTCGGAAAAGAGAAGACGAAACGGATTCACACTTGGGGGACACGATGGATCGCAAGCTGTTCCGGAAAACGCTGGAGTTCGCAGTCCAGAACGAGGCGGAAGCCCAAAGATTCTACCGGCGCGCCGCGGAGGTCACATCCAACGGCGCCCTGAGGAGCCTCTTTCGGGAGCTGAGTAAAGAAGAGGCGAAACACAAGGCGATGATCGAACGTTTCCTCGCCAACCAGGAGATGGAGATCCGGTTCGATCGCGTACCGGACCGCCTCCTCCCCAGTCGCCCCGGTCCTTTCCCTTCGGCGGAGATGGCGATCGCGGACGCGCTCCGTCTGGCGATGAAGAAGGAAGAGGAGGCGAAGGACCTCTACACCGGGCTCGCGAAGGGGTGCGATGATCCGGAAGAGAGGAAGGTCTTCCTCGATCTGGCGGCCATGGAGATGGGGCACCGCCAGATGTTGGAGAACGCCTACTCCGACGCCGGATTCCCCACGGAGTGGTGAGGAAGGCTCGCGCGCTCCCCGAACCCGCTGGCAATGTCTTCCCCCCCGCCGTACTATCATTACCGAAACGATAGACCGCCGGTCCCGTTCTGTATCCTACGGGAACGCCTCGCCGATGGATCGCTCCACCAAATCCTCTTCCGCCTCCTCGGCGAGTGTGACCCGCATCCCTTCCTCCGCTTCTATCGCGCGCTCCACCGCGTAGCGGGCGCCCGGATTCCCCGCCCAGGCGCGCCTGGCGAGTCCGTTGGAGACGTCCCAGGAGAGCATCGCCGCCGCCCGTTCACCCGCGCGGTCCGACCCGTCCAGCACGAGCCCGAAACCGCCGTTGATCACCTCGCCCCACCCCACGCCGCCGCCGTTGTGGAGAGAGACCCAGGTGGCGCCCCGGAAGGCGTCGCCGGCGAAGTTCTGCACCGCCATGTCCGCGGTGCGGTTCGAGCCGTCTTGAATATCGGCGGTTTCCCGGAAGGGTGAGTCGGTGCCGGAGACGTCGTGGTGGTCCCGTCCCAGCACGATGGGGGCGCGCACCCGTCCCTCGCGAACGGCCCGGTTGAAGGCGAGGGCGATGTCGATTCTCCCGCTCCGGTCGGCATAAAGGATGCGGGCCTGGGAACCGACCACGAGGCGGTTCTCCTCGGCCCCTCGGATCCATCGGAGGTTGTCGAGCGTCTGCCGGCGGATCTCCGGATCGGCTCTTTCCGCAGCCCGCTCCAACACGTCGCCTGCGATCCGGTCGGTGGAGCGGAGATCCTCCGGGTCGCCGGAGCAGCAGACCCATCGGAAAGGACCGAAGCCGAAATCGAAACACATCGGCCCCATGATGTCCTCCACGTAGGAAGGATAGGTGAATCCGCCGTCCTCCCGAACGAGGCCGGGCGCGCCGGCGCGGGAAGCTTCGAGCAGGAAGGCGTTCCCGTAGTCCCAGAAACGCATCCCCCGGTCGCGCATGACGTGGATCGCCGCCACCTGTCGGCGGAGCGATTCGCGCACCCTCTCCCGGAAGCCGTCCGGATCATTCGCCATCATCCGGTTCGATTCCTCCAGCGAGAGGCCGGCCGGGTAGTAGCCGCCGAGGAAGGGGTTGTGCAGGGATGTCTGATCGCTTCCCAGCTCGACCGGCGTTCCCGCCTCCGCCAGGCGCTCCCACAGGTCGACCACGTTCCCCAGATAGCCGAGGCTGACGGGCCGGCGCTCCTTCCGCGCCCGCTCGATCCGGAGGAGAAGCCCGTCCAAGTCCTCTTCGTACTCGTCGAGCCATCCCTGTTCGTGCCGTTTTTTCAACGCCTTCGCGTCGATCTCGGCGATCACGCCGACCGCGCCGGCGATCACCGACGCCTTCGCCTGGGCGCCGCTCATCCCGCCGAGGCCGCTGGTGACGAACACCTTCCCCTCCAGCCCCGCGCCCGGTTCGAGGCCGAGGTAGCGCCGCCCCGCGTTCAGAAGCGTGATGGTGGTGCCGTGCACGATCCCCTGGGGACCGATGTACATGAAACTCCCGGCGGTCATCTGCCCGTAGGAGGTGACGCCGAGCGCGGCCAGGCGGTCGTACTCCGCGTGCGTGCCCGAGCTGGGGATCACCATGCCGTTGGTGACCACCACCCGCGGCGCGTCGGGATGGGACGGGAAAAGTCCGAGGGGATGCCCGGAGTAGAGAACCAGCGTCTGCTCCTCCGTCATCTCGGCCAGATACTTCATGGTCAAAAGATACTGGGCCCAGTTTTGGAAGACCGTGCCGTTTCCGCCGTAGGTGATCAGCTCGTAAGGGTGCTGCGCCACCGCCGGATCCAGGTTGTTCTGGATCATCAGCTGGATCGCCGCCGCCTGGGGCGTCCGGGCCGGGTAGGCGCCGATGGGCCGGGCCTTCATCTCGTAGGCGGGCCGGTAGCGGCGCATGTAGATCCGCCCGTCCTCCGCCAGCTCACGGGCGAACTCACCGGCCAGCCGCTCGTGCAGAGAGGCGGGAAAGTAGCGGAGCGCGTTCCGAAGCGCCCGGCGTCTCTCCGCCGGCGTGAGAACGCGCGGGCGGGCCGGGGCGTGGGAGATCCCCGGCGCCTCGGGGGGCGTCTCCGGAAGGTCCTCGGGGATCCCCCGGAGGATGGCTTGCTGAAACTCGTTCATGATTCCTCTCCGCGTGTCGAAAGGGCCGTCGACCGCCCGCGTCCGGGCGGATTGTTTTCGCTTCCATGATAGGCGGTCCGGCCCGCCGAGCCAAGCCCCTTGGGGAGAATCGATCCGTGCGGCTTGACTTTTCGCCGTCCTCTTTTCCACACTCTCCGGAGAAGGAGGTGCAAGGTGACGGATCTTTCTACGAAATACATGGGCATGCGGCTCGCCAGTCCGATCGTGGCCGCCAGTTCGGGGCTGACCAAGTCGGTGGAGGGCGTGGTCCGCTGCGCCGAGGCGGGCGCCGGCGCGGTAGTGCTCAAATCGATTTTCGAGGAGCAGATCATCGCGGGTGTGAGCGATCTGATGGAGAAGAGCGAAGACTCCTTTTGGCATCCCGAGGCGGCGGACTACATCATCCAGTACGGGATGGAGAACGAGGTGGATCGGACCCTCGCCCTGATCCGGGACGCGAAAGCGAAGACGAAGATCCCGATCATCGCGAGCGTGCACTGCGTCACCCCCGGGACGTGGGTCGAGTTCGCCGGCCGGATCGAGAAGGCGGGCGCCGACGCGCTGGAGCTGAACGTTTTCGTGCTCCCCTCCGACCCCCGACGGGACGGGCGCGCCAACGAGCGCGTCCACTTCGAGATTCTCGAAGCGGTGAAAAGCCGCGTGTCGATCCCCGTCTCCCTCAAGATCGGGCGTTTCTTCTCCGGTTTCGCCGGCACCGTTCGGGAGCTGGCGGATCGGGGCGCCGACGGGCTGGTTCTTTTCAACCGCTATGCCGGCATGGACATCGACACGGAGAAAATGACGGTGGTCCGCGCCGCCCCGATGAGCGAGCCCGGGGAGATCGCGGAGACGCTCCGCTGGGTGGGAATCCTCTCCGGCGCCGTTCCCTGCGACATCGCCGCCTCCACCGGCGTGCACGACGGGTCCGCCGCGGTGAAGGCGCTCCTCGCGGGCGCGGCCGCGGTTCAGGTCTGCACCGCCCTCTACAGGAACGGCGTCGGGTATATCGAAACCATGCTCCGGGAGATGGAGGCGTGGATGGGGCGCCGGGGCTTCTCCACGGTGGAGGACTTCCGCGGGAAACTCCGCCCGTGCGAGGGGGGGAACGCCGCCGCCTACGAACGCGTGCAGTTCATGAAGAGCAGCGTGGAGGCCTGACCGGCGCGGTCACCGCGCGGTCGATCGATCGGGGACGGGGCCGGGCTCCGTCCCTTTTTTATTCGCATCGTCCCTCCGTCCCCTCGTCCGGCCGCGGGGGCGGAGAGCGGAATTGCTCCCGGGAAATGGTGAAGCGAAGCGTTTCCGGCTCCTTCCCCTTTCCGTCGGGGCGGAAGCCGTTCTTCTCCAGCACGCGGATCGACGGCCCGTTTCCACTTTCCGTTTCGGCGACGACGCGGCGGACCTCCGGATGGGCGAAAGCCCAGGCGAGAAGCGCCGCAGTCCCCTCGGCGGCGAAACCGCGGCGCCGCCAGACCGGAGCGACGCCGTAACCGATCTCCACCGATCCCTCCCGATCGGGCGGTCCATGGAAGCCCCCGCTGCCGACCAGGGCGCGCCCCTCCCCACCGGGAAGGATCCAGTGCCAGCCGTACCAGCCGATCGCGTCGGGACGGAGGCGGAGCCCCTCGGCGAAGACCGGCAGCGCGTCCCGCAGCTCCTCCGGCGGCCAACCGGGTGGGACCGCCGCGCGGAGCGCCCCGCCGAACGCTTCCCCGCCGCGCATCTCCGCTTCCACCTTTTCCGGCCCCGCCGGCTCCAGAAGAAGCCGCTTCGTTCGGATCGTCCGGGGAATCATTCGACCTTCCTCCTCCCGCCAGTATCCCATGTACCGGGCCCGCGGCGCCATGGCCCTCAACCGTGGGAACGAAGGGGCCGATAAGTTCCACAAGGACCGAAACGAGAGGATTTTTTCGTATTCATCTCGATCCGGGACGTTCCCCGGTATTGTCCGTGGTTTCTTCTCCTCCCGCGGGCCGGCTCCTATCGGGCGGCCGCGGCGGTGGAGGGACGGCGAGGGAGACCGACATGACCCCATCCGATCATTTACGCTCCATCCTCCCCGACGGGGCGCGGGCGTTGATCGTCGACGACTCGGCGGCGACGCGGCGGATCCTCCGCTCCCATCTGGAGTCGCTCGGTGTCCAGGTCGCGGAGGCGGCGGACGGAGGCGAGGCGTACCGGAAGCTGGAAGAGAAGATCGCCGAGACGGACCTGATCTTCTCGGACATCAGCATGCCCGTGTTGGACGGATTCGAGCTTTGCGAACGGCTGAGAGACGCGTCGTGGTACGACGGCACGCCCATCGTAATGGTATCCACGCAAAGCGACGCGGCCAGCGTCATCCGCGCCTTCAAACTGGGGGCGGACGACTACATTCCCAAGCCCTTCGAGAAAGACCTTCTCGCCCAGGTGATCGGGAGGGTGCTCTCCCATGACTGAAATCGCGCAGACCGAACGGCGCTCTGTGGACAGGATGCATGTCCGCATCGAGCATTTGGACAAACTGCTCTCCCTCGCCGGGGAGGTGATCATCACGAGCGCCAACCTGCAGGACCTGGAGCGCCGCGCCCAGGACAGCGCGGCGAAGCGCATACCGCTCCGGGGCGAGAGCCTGGATCTGATCAAAACGAGCAATGAGGCGTCCCGACGGATCAGTCAGGACCTGCACGACCTGGTGATGGCGATCCGCCTCGTGCGGATCGGCGACACATTCCGTCTCTTCCGGCGGCCGGTCCGCGATCTCTGCCGGTCCCTCGGCCGGGACGTGGAACTCCTCTTCGAGGGAGAGGAGACGCTGGTCGACAAGGCGCTCGCCGAAAGGCTGGTCGATCCCCTGCTGCACCTGCTCCGGAACGCGGTGGATCACGGGATCGAGTCGCCGTTGGAACGCACCCGTGCGGGGAAGCCGGCGCGTGGTCGCGTGACGGTGACCGCCCGGGATCATGAACACACGACGGAAATCACGGTGAGGGACGACGGGCGGGGGATCGATGAAGACGCGGTGCGGCGAGCCGCCGCGGAGGCGGGCGCGGCGGCCGGAAGCGGCGCCGACATGGTGCTCGATATTCTCTGCCGCCCCGGTTTTTCGATGGCGGATCGGGTGACTTCCACTTCCGGTCGTGGCGTGGGTCTCGACTTGGTCCGGGAAGTGGTGGGCGAGTTCGACGGCGATCTGCGCCTCGAGGGCGAGCCGGGCCGCGGAGCCCTTTTCCGCATGGTGATCCCCAAACTCCGAGCGGTGAACATCATCGACGCCCTCACCCTGCGCGCCGGCAGACGGCTCTACGCTCTCCCCATCGAGAGGGTCGTGGCGAGCCTCGGTATTCCTCCCGACGAGATTCGCACCGCCTTCGGGCGGGACCGATTCTTTACGTATCAGGGCGACGTGGTGGCCGTTCGGGATTTGGAGGAGCTTCTCGGCGCCGAACCGGTGGGCGTGGAGAAGGGGGAATACTCCCTGGTGGTCGTGCAGGGGAAGAGGCGGCGGCTGGCGTTGGTGATCAGCGAGTTCATGGGACCGCAGAAACTGGTTCACATGCCGCTGGATTCCTACATCCGTCGCGCCTCCGGCGTGGCGGGCACGGCGATCTTCACCGGCGGACGGCTCGGCCTCACGCTGGATATCGACGAGTTGATCGAGAGCGCGTTCGGCTCGACCTCTTCCGCCGTTTCGCGCGCCGGCCGCGCGAGAGACGCCGAAGGGGCGGTGGAGGAAGAGGCCGGGGAGCGTGCGGAGGAACAGATCGGCGGCGCGTCCGGATCGCGGGCGGCGACGGGCGGTTCCTCCGTCCACCTCCAGGAGGCGGATGCGGAGGAACTCGCCCGCGAGCTACGCCAGAACATGGGGGCGTTGCAGGACGCTCTGCTCAACATGGAATCGGAGCCGGACAAGGAGGATCATCTCAACGACGCGTTCCGTCGCCTGCACGCGGTGAAGGGAAACTTCACCATGCTCGAGTCGGATCCCGCCGCGGAAACGGCGCACCACCTGGAAACGGTGCTGGACTACCTCCGCGCCGGCCGGCTCGAATCCACTCAGGAGAGGATGGATCTTCTTTTGGACGGCGCCGGCTATCTGAGCCGCGCGCTGGAGGCGTTGCCGGGCCCGGCGCCGGAGCGCCCCGTGGAGCTTGCGCGCCGCTTGCGGGAAGAAGCGTCGGCGGAGGGCGCGCCCCGAAGGATCGCGAGCGCCGGCGATCTGATCGGCCGCGCCTTCGAACTCTCCCCCACCTTGGAGCTGCAAACACTCTGCGGGCTGAAACGGGGCGAGAGGATCCTGGAGAGCTACTTCGTCTTCCGGCCGGGGAGGCAGGCGGATTTCCTGGTCGCTTATCTGCTTCTCCGGCGGCTCGGCCTTCAGGGAAACGTGCTCGCCACGATCCCCTCGGTGGACGAGATCGAGCGCGGCGACTGCGGCTCCGCGGTGAAGGTTCTCTGGGCCACGCAGATGGAGGAGCCGGAGGTCGTGTCCTGGTTGGAGCGGCTTGCCGACCGGTACAATCTGACCGAGCACGGCTCGGTCGCCGCCACCGTCTTCCGCAACGCGGTGGAATAGAGGCTTGGAAGAATAAAGGCTCTTCGCGCAAAGGTACGAGTCGGGCGAAGAGGAAAAGAGGATCCCCCCCTCCCGCTCCGCGAGAGAGGGGATCTTTCTTTCGGCGTCCGAGCGAGAGATGCCCTTCTTTCTTCCTACTCTCCCCGCCGCAGAAGACGCGCCATCTCCCTCTCCAACTGCTCGAAACGGATCGGCTTGTCCAAGAGCACGTCCGCCTTGGTCCAGGAACGTTCCCGCTTCGTGTCGGTCTCGAACATCAGGCCCGTTTCGGCGGTCACGCCGGTGATCATGATCACCGGGATCGACGGGTCCTTCCTTTTGATCTTGTGGGCGAGCGTGAACCCGCTGTCGATATGCTCCATCATCAGGTCGATGATCGCCAGGTCCGGCCTTGTTTCGTCCAGGATCGCCTCCGCGTCGGGGACGCTCTCGGCGGTGAGCACCCGGAAGCCGGCCCCTTCCAGGCGCAGCTTCATGGTCTCCAGAAAATCGAGGTCGTCGTCGACGACCATGACGGTTCGGTTCGTTCCGATCTGTTCCATGCCGATCGACTCCTCAGACGGTCCTCTTCCCGGTCGCGGCCGCCTCCGCGCTGCGTTGCGCGGACCCCTTCCTCAAACGAGCGCCTCCCGCGCCGTGTACCTCGTGTGCAGGAGAACGTGACTCTTCTCTCCGAGCGGTTCGCCGAGAAACTCCTCGTACAGCTGCTTCACCGCCGGGTTCTCGTGGGCCGTCCGGATACGCCCCTGGCGGTCGATCCGGTAGAGCGCCTGCATCCGTGCGCGGATCGCCTTCGGGTCGGCGCCGATCGGCTGGCCTCCGCCGGCGATGCACCCGCCCGGGCAGGTCATGACCTCGATGAAGTGCAGATTCTTGCGTCCCGCGCGAATCTCCTCGAGTAAACGGCGGGCGTTGCCGAGACCGCTCACGACCGCCACGCCCGCCTCCAGGTCGCCCAGTTTCACTTTCGCTTCCTTTACTCCCGAAAGACCCCGGACCTCCTTCACTTTCAGATCCTTCAGATCGCGGCCGGTGACGAGAACATGCGCGGTTCGGATCGCCGCCTCCATCACGCCGCCGCTGGCTCCGAAGATCTTCCCGGCCGTGGAGCGGGTCCCGAAGGGAAGGTCGTCCGCGCTCGGCTCCAGACGGTCCAGGTGGAGTCCCCGGCTCCGGATCAGCTGAGCCAACTCCCGCGTGGTGAGGACCGCGTCGATGTCCGGCAGGCCGTTACGCGCCATCTCGGGGCGGACCGCCTCGAACTTCTTCGCGGTGCAGGGCATGATGGAAACGCTGTAGATCTTCGCCGGGTCGATCCCCTCCCGCTCCGCCCAGTGGTTCTTCAGAATCGCGCCGAGCATCTGTTGAGGGCTCTTGCAGGTGGAAAGGTTCGGGATAAAAGCGGGGTAGAACTTTTCCACGAAACTGATCCACCCGGGAGAGCAACTCGTCATCATCGGGAGAGGACCCCCCGAGGTGATGCGCTTCACCAGCTCCGACGCCTCTTCCATGATCGTGAGGTCCGCCGAGAAGGCGGTGTCGAACACGCGGTCGAAGCCGAGACGGCGGAGAGCGGCGGTCATCGCCCCCTGGGCGTCGATCCCCGGCTTGCTGCCGAAGAGTTCCGCCAGGGTGACCGAGATACTCGGCGCGTGCTGCGCCACCACGAAACGCTCCGGGTCCGCGAGGGCCGCCTCCACCGCCTTCAGGTCGGAATGCTCGGAGAGCGCGCCGGTCGGGCAGGCGAGGATGCACTGGCCGCAGTGGATGCAACTGGAAACATTGAGGCCTTCATTGAAAGCGGGGGCCACCCGGGTTCCGCTTCCCCGGCCGACGAAATCGATGGCGGAGACGGTCTGGATCTCCTCGCAGACGCGCACGCAGCGGCCGCAGAGGATGCACTTCGCCGGGTCCCGCGAGATGGAGGGACTCGAGATGTCTCTGTGGAAACGGTTCTTCTCCCCGAGGAAACGGCGGCCCCGCACGCCCAGTTCCTCGGCGAGGGACTGGAGGCGGCAGTTGCCGTTGGCGGAGCAGTAGAGGCAGTCGTCCGGGTGGTTGGAGAGGAGGAGCTCCACGATCGTCTTGCGGGCGCGCACGGCCCGCGGGGAATGGGTCCACGCCCGCATCCCCGCGTGGACCGGATAGGAGCAGCTCGGCGCCAGGTTCGCCTGGCCCTCCACCTCGACCACGCAGAGTCTGCAGGCGCCCGTGGGCGGCAGGCCCTCGACGTGGCAGAGAGTCGGGACCTCGATTCCCTCGCGGCGGAGAACCTCGAGGAGCATCTCCCCCGCCTCCGCCTCCACGGCCCGGTCGTTCACTTCGATGGTGATCATATCCGGCACCTCCGCCTATTCCGTGTAAACCGCGCCGAAGCGGCAGACGGTGAGACAGTTCCCGCAGCCGATGCATTTCTCTTCGACGATGTAGTGGGGACTCTTGGGCGCGCCCAGGATCGCCTCGACGGGGCATTTGCGCGCGCATGCGGTGCAACCGGTGCACTTGTCCGCGTCGATCTTATAGGTGAGAAGCTCCGTGCAGACGCCGGCGGGGCAGCGCCGCTCGTAGATGTGCGCCTCGTACTCGTCCCGGAACCAGCGGAGGGTGCTGAGCACCGGATTGGGCGCCGTCTGGCCGAGCCCGCAGAGAGCGGTCTCCCGGATCACCTCCGCCAGTTCCTCCAGGTTCACCACCCCCTGGAAGCGCTCCAGCCCCTCGTTCTCCTTTTCCGTTCTGCGGCTCCGCGTGATGCCGGTCAGAATCTCCAGCATCCGCCTCGTCCCCTCCCGGCAGGGGATGCACTTGCCGCAGCTCTCCCGCTGAATGAAGTCCATGAAGAACTTCGCCACGTCGACCATGCAGTTGTCCTCGTCCATCACGACGAGGCCGCCGGAACCCATCATCGCGCCGAGCGTTTTCAGGGTTTCGTAGTCCACCTTCACGTCCAGGTGCGGCTCGGGGATGCACCCGCCGGAGGGGCCGCCGATCTGGACCGCTTTGAAAGCCTTACCGTTCGGGACGCCGCCGCCGATCTCGAAGATCACCCTGCGGAGCGAGGTCCCCATCACCACCTCCACCAGCCCCGTGTTCCGCACCTTGCCGGAGAGGGCGAACACCTTGGTCCCCCGGCTGGTTTCCGTGCCGAGGGAGGCGAAAGCTTCCGCGCCTTCGGCCAGAATGAAGGGGACGTTGGCGAGGGTCTCCACGTTGTTGATGATCGTCGGCTTGCCGAAGAGCCCGCTCACGGCGGGAAATGGCGGGCGCGGACGCGGCATGCCTCGGCGCCCCTCGATGCTGTGGATCAGGGCGGTTTCCTCGCCGCAGACGAAGGCGCCGGCCCCTTGCTTGATGAGGATCTCCAGGTCGAATCCGCTGTCCTGGATGTTTTTCCCCAGGAAGCCTCTCTCCTTCGCCTGCCCGATGGCGACGCGGAGCCGTTCAATGGCCAAGGGGTACTCGGCCCGGATGTATACATAGGCTTTGGTCGCGCCGATCGCGTACGCGGCGATGGCGAGGCCCTCCACGAGGCGGTGCGGGTCCCCCTCGATCACCGCGCGGTCCATGAACGCCCCGGGGTCTCCCTCGTCGGCGTTGCAGATCATGTATTTCCGGTCCGCCGCCGCGCCGAGCGCGAATTTCCACTTCTTCCCCGTCGGGAAGCCTCCGCCGCCGCGCCCCCGGAGCCCGCTCTTCTCCACCTCTTCGCAAACCTCGGCCGGTGTTTTCTCGTGGATGACCAGGGATAGCGCTTCGTAGCCTCCCCGCGCGATGTACTCGTCGAGCCGGGACGGATCGATGAGGCCGCAGTTCTTCAGGACCAGCCGGGTCTGGGGGGCGAAGAAGGGGTGCTCATCCATCGAGGGCACGCCGGGCCAGGGCGTGAGCCCGGCGGCGGGGAACTGGAAGAGCGCCTTCTCCGAGGGAGGCTCCCCCCCGAAGACCCGGTCGAGTATCGGTTGCACGTCCTCTTCGCCCACACGGGCGAAACAGAGACGGTTCCTTCCGGGGAGCTGCGCGTCCAACATCGGTTCGAGGGCGCAGAGCCCGATGCAACCGACCTGAACGATTTCGGCGTCGATCTTCCTCTCTTCCAGGTATCGACGGGCCGCCTCCAGCGTACGCGCCGCGCCGGCGCCGAGGCCGCAGGTGCCGGTGCCGATGAAGAGGACAGGCCGGGTGACCGTCTCGCGCCGGAGGAGCGCCGCCTTTTCCGCGCCGAGCGGGGCGGCGCCGCGCGTTCCTTGGATCGTCTTCATCGCCCCTCCGCCTCGTCGCGGCAGGACGCGAGGATCTTGCCGATCGACTCGGCCGTCACGCCGCCGTGAAATTCCCCGTTGATGCTCACCACGGGCGCCAGCCCGCACGCGCCGAGACAGGCGACCACCTCCAGGCTGAAACGGCCGTCCCGGGTCGTCTGGCCCGGCTCGATCTTCAACCGCCGTTTCACCGCTTCCAGCACGGCGAGGGATCCCTTCACGTGGCACGCGGTCCCCCGGCAGACCTGGACATGCCAGCGACCGAGAGGCTCGAAACGGAACTGGTTGTAGAAGGTGGCCACCCCGTAGATCTTGCTCGCCGGGAGATCGAGGTGGCGGCCGATCTCCGTCACCGCCTCCCGGGAGAGGAAACCGTTCTTCTCCTGCACTTCCTGCAGGATCGGAATCAAAGCGTCCCGCCGCGCGCCGGGATGGCGGTCGAGGACCTCACGCAACGATGCGGAAGAGCTGTTCATGCGCCCCTCTCGAGTTCGCCCTTTCGCGCGAAATAGGCGACCTTTTCCAAGGACATGCTGATGTCCACGTTCTCCACGTAGATCCCCACCGGGACTTGCAGGCGGACCCTCGTGAAATTCAGAAGGCTGCGGACGCCCGCCGAGACGAGGCGGTCGGCCGTTTCCTGGGCCGAGCCGCTCGGCACGGTGAGGACGGCCACGCGGATCGACTGTTCCTCGATTACGCGCGACAAATCGTCCAAGGGATGCGTTCGCGTGCCTCCGATGACGCGACCCACCTTGTCCGGGTCCGTATCGAAGGCGGCGGAGATCTCCAGATTGGCTCGGAGTCCGCGGAAGTAGTCCAGTAGGGCCCGACCCAGGTTTCCCACGCCGACCAACGCCACGTTTCTCTTCTCATGCTGGTCGAGCATGTCGCCGATGGCGTGCCGGAGCGCGCCCACGTCGTAGCCCCGGTTGGGGCTTCCCGCGTATCCGATGATCATCAGGTCCCTTCGAACGAGAACCGCGGTCTGCCCCGCCAGGCCGGCCAGATCGTGGGAGAAGACGCGGGATTTCCCCTCCGCGTCCATCTCCTCCAGAATGCGCCTGTAAAGGCAGAGACGTCCGATCGCTTTGTGGGAGATACCGGGGCTTTTCATTTTTCTAAACCTCCCCTAAAACGTTAGGTAGGTAACAACGTTACCAATATAACGAAGTATACCACTTATCGTCAGGCGGTCAAGAAAAAGAGAGAAAAATCGACTTCAGGCGGGTTGTGAAAAGTAATGTCTATGATATTGTAAATTGGTTAGATAGGGAATGGGGTAACCAAGCACCCCCTCCTTTGTCGCATTTTCTTGGCGCCTATTTCGTCTCGGACTGGGGGGGGAACGATCGCCCTCGTCTCAATCACGTGGAAAGAAAAGCTCTTCTCTAGGAAGAGCCCCACGCTTTCCAGACTGTGCGATTCCTAGGTGATGCTCTGGTCCTGCCGCAGGATCCGCCGCCGGCGCGCCCTCTCGGGGTCTTCCGGTATGAGGCGCTCAGTCTTGGTGATCGAACTCCATCCGCTTCACCTCCACCCCCTCCAGGCCGGCGAGCTTCGCGGCGAGGGCGTCGCACGCCCCGTCGTCCCCCACCACCTCGAGGAGAAGCACCCCGCCGGGCGAACAATGGGTTTCCCCCGCGTCGTGAAGGCCGAGCCGCGTGCGGATGTTGCAGCCGTGCTCCGTGAGAATCGACTGCACGCGGATGGCGTCCTTGGCCCTGTCGGTGACGTGAACGCCGATGATCCGGTGTTTCCTCTTCATACCTAATCCTCTTTTCCCTTTTCATCCGGGCCTTCCCGTTCCGCCGGGAGGGGTTGGGGAATCTCGAATCGGAACTCCGCCCACTCCCCCTCGAGGGAGTCCGCGTCGATCCGGCCGCCGTGCAACCGGACGATGCGCCAGGACGTGTAGAGCCCGACGCCCGTCCCTTTCTGCTTCATCAGTTCGGGGGTCCGGATCCGTGAGAAACGCCGGAATAGCTTGGGCCTCTCCTTCTCGGGGAAGCCGGGCCCTTCGTTCCACACCGCGAAGACGAGGCGGTTCGCCGGCCGCTCCACCGTGATCCGCACCGCGCCTCCCTCCCGGCCGTACTTGACCGCGTTCCCCACGAGGTTGACCGCCACGATCTTCAGCAGGTTCGGGTCGCACTCGGCCCGCACCGGGCCGTCGCCGTAGCGGCGCTCCAGTGTCATCCCCTTCTCCCGGAGAGGCGCTTCGGCGATCGCACAGGCCGCCTCCGCCACGTCGGCGATCACGTCCACGTCCGGAAGGGGCCGCATCCGCAGCTCTCCCCCCTCGATCCGCGAGAGATCGAGATACTCGCCCACCAGGGAAAGGAGGTACTCCGCCTTGGAACTCATCCGTCGGATCTTTTCCTTCTGCTCCGGCGATAGGTCGCCGACACCTCCCTCGCCGAGCACCGCCGCGTCCATCACCATCGAGGCGAGAGGACTTTTCAGCTCGTGGCTGACGAAACCGAGCATCTCCAGATAAGCCCGGTTCGCCCGGTCGAGCTGCTCGATCCGGTAGGTCTTCTCCACCGCTTGGGAGAGTCGCTCGGCGACGGCGAGGTGAAGGCGCGCCTGACGGTCGTCGTATGCGTCGCTCGTGCGGCTGCTCCGAAAGAGAACGCCCACGATCCTGTCGTCCACCCGGAGGGGGCAGGTCATGTTGGAGCGCACTCCCTCCCGAAGGAGGAGCCGGCTGGAACGGGATTCCGGGCGCTTCTCGCGGTAGCGCTCCAGATCTCCGATGATCCGGATCGCCCCACGCCGGATCACCGCTTCCAGGGAACCGCCGGCCATTTCCTCGGTGTATCCCTTTTTCAGAAGGAGAGGTTCGTAGGAGGCGCGGTTGACGTGGGAAGAGAGTCGCGCCCCCTCCTCCTCGAGAAAGGCGACGCCGATCCTGTCGCAGGGGCTGAGGGATCGCGTGGAGGTGAAGAGAAAATCGATCAGGCTTTCGAGCGATTCGGCGGCGGCGATCTTACGATTGATCCGGTCGAGGATCTCCCTCTCCGCCGGGGAAAAATCCTCCAGGCGAACGGGCCCCGGTTCCATCTCGATGTAGCGTACGTTCGGCCGATCCCGGTCCATCGATCTTCTCCGTCGGTTTCCTTCGGATTCGGTCCCCGCGGCCGGCGCCGATCCGACGGCCCAGGGAAAGGACGATGCTTCGCGCCTCAGAATGAATTCTCTCGTCCGATTCGTCAACCTTCGCCTTGGACGGATAGATCGAGTAGAGGCGCCTGTACGGGAGCGGCGTCACGTTCGGCATGAAGACGTTCGCGCCGCGGCGGAGGGCGTCGGCCCTCTCCCCCGCTCCCAGTGCCGCGAGGGCGGTCGTGCTCGGGATGTTCGCCTCGGGACAGAGGAGACGCGCAAGGGCGATCGTTTTGCAGGCGGTGACCGGGTCGTTCCGGACGGGCTCCGCGGCGGGCGCCGGCCCCTCCCCCCGGCCGAGGGGTGTGTCGGGGTGGGGATGGAAAGGCCCCACGCCGATCATGTCCAGATCCAGTTCGCGGAAGAGGAGGAGGTCGTCGGCGAGGCTTTCCACGCTCTGCCCGGGGAGACCGATCAACACGCCGCTCCCGACTTCGTATCCCAGATCGCGGAGCGCGCCGAGTAGGGCGATCCGGTCGGAGCGGCGACCCCGCGGCGCGGGGTGGACCCTTTCGTAGAGGGAGCGATCCGAAGTCTCGAACCGGAGAAGGTAGCGGTCCGCGCCCGCGCGCCGCCAGGCGGCCAGATCCTCCAACGGCCTCTCGCCGATGGAGAGCGTCACCGCCCCCGCCGTCTCTTCTTTAATCCGTCGCACCGCCCGGGCGAGGGAGGGGCCGGTGATCGCCGGGTCGTCGCCGGATTGGATCACCACCGTACCGTAGCCGAGTTCTCCGGCGCGGCGCGCCGAGGCGACGGTTTCCTTCTCCTCCATTCGGTATCGGGGGAGCGACGCGTTGCCGGCCCGGATCCCGCAGTAGAGGCAGTCGAGACGGCAATGATTGGAGATCTCCAAAAGCCCCCGGAGATGAATCTCGTCCCCCACCGCCTCGCGGCGCACGCGGTCCGCTTCTCTCCAGAGTTCCTCGAGACGAATCGGGTCTTCCTCCCGCAGCCATCGGAGGAGATCGACCCGGGAGAGCGAACCGCCGCTCACGACGCCGCCGCTCCGCCGGCGCCCCGCTCCCTCTCCAGCACGGCGAGCGCCTCGGGGAAGGGACGGAGCGCCCTTTCGAAAAGACCGAGCGTGTGGGCGATGATCAGCCCGTAGTTGGTGACCGGCACGCCGGAGAGGCGACAGCGGAGAATGCGGGAGAGCATCGCCCGGCGATTGAACATGCAGGCGCCGCAGTGGATCACCAGACGGTAGGGGGAGAGATCGCCTGGGAAGTCGCGCCCCTGGACGGTGTCGTATCGGAGGGCTCCCCCCACCCTTTCGTTCAGCCATCGGGGGATCTTGACGCGACCGATGTCGTCCTCGATGGGGTGGTGGGAGCACGCCTCGGCGATGAGCACGCGGTCGCCGGGACGGAGACGCTCCGCCGCGAGCGCCCCTTCCACCTGGGTGGGAAGATCCCCTTTCATTCGGGAATAAAGTATGGAGAAGCCGGTCATGGGGATCGATTCGGGGGTGGCCTCGGCGACGCGGCGGAAGGCCTGCGAGTCGGTGACCACCAGGTCGGGCGGCTCGGCGAGCCGCTCCAGAGCCCGCGGGAGGTCCGTGTCCTTGGCGATCACGCACTGGGCGTCGTGATCGAGCAGATCCCGGATCGTCTGCACCTGCGGCAGGATCAGCCTCCCACGGGGCGCCTCCTTGTCGACGGGAATCACGAGGAGCGCGAGGCCGCCCGGACCGACCAGGTCGCCGGCGATGACCGGATTCTCGATCCAGTCTTCGGGGGCGCTCTCCAGGAGCGCCTGCCGGAAGGCGTCGATCCCCTCGCCGAGGGGCGCGGCGATCTCCACCATGCGGACCCCCCGGCGCCCCAGCGACGCCGCCGTCTCTCGGTCGGCCGGGCGAAGGTCCGTCTTGTTCGCCGCCACCAGCACCGGAGTGCCCAACTCCTCGAACTCCGCGAGGAGCTTTTCTTCGAAGGGACCCCAGGCGCCGGCGTCCGTGACGATCACACCCAGATCGGTTCGGTCGAGCACGCGGCGCGTCTTCTCCACCCGGAGCGCGCCGAGCGCCCCCTCGTCGTCCAGGCCGGCCGTGTCGATAAAGAGGACCGGGCCGAGGGGGAGCAGCTCCATCGGCTTTTCCACCGGGTCGGTGGTGGTGCCGGCGAAATCGGAGACGATGGAGACGCTCTGCCTCGTGATCGCGTTCAGAAGGCTCGACTTGCCCGTGTTCCTCCTGCCGAAGATCCCGATGTGAAGACGGAATCCCCGAAAGTCCTTTCCTCTGCCGCGGGCCATGATGCCGACCGTCCTCGATCCGCGCGGATCGTCTTGAAGTGGTTCAGAAATAAAGGTCCCGCTCGCCGTCGCGGATTCTCCCGTCGTATTCGAGGAGCGGTCCGAGATACTCGGGCATGCGCCGGCGCACCTCTTCCGTCTCCCGCTCGATCAGCGCTTCGCCGGCGCGCCGCGTTTCCCCGCCGGCGAAATCGAGGAGCCATTCCCGGAAGGTGAGGATGGCGTTCAGCTTGCAAAAGCGCCCCTCCTTCCCGCTCCGGAGGAGATCCATGATCCGTTTCCCCGTTCGCCCGCACCGATATCCGGCGGTGCAGAAACTGGTGATGATCCCCGCATCCGCCAGCTCACGGATCACCTCCTCCAGGGTGCGCCCGTCGTTCAGGTGAAACTGCTGCCTGTCCTCCTCCTCCACGTCGGGCCGTTCGCTGTAGGCGCCGAGACCGATCCGGGATTGGGCGTCGATTTGGGTGATTCCGAGCGGAATCAGTTCCCGGCGGATCCTCGCCGGCTCGCGGGCGGTCAGGATCATGCCCGCGTGGGGGACGGCGAGCCGGAGGACCGTCACCAGACGCCGGAAGTCGGCGTCCGCCGTCTCTTTCCGCTCCGAGAGGGGAAGCGCCGAGTTCTGCGCCGGCTCGAGGCGGGGGAAGGAGATCGTGTGCGGCCCGACGCCGAAGCGTGTTTCCAGTTCGCGCGCGTGCGCCACCAGGCCGAGCGTTTCGAAGCGCCAGTCCGCCAGGCCGAAGAGCGCGCCGATCCCCACGTCGTCCACGCCGGCGTCCAGCGCCCTGTGCATGCAGGTGAGGCGCCACGCGAAATCATGCTTGATCGTCCCGGCGGGATGCACCCGCCGGTAGACCTCGCGGTCGTAGGTCTCCTGAAAGACCTGATACGTGCCGATTCCCGTCTCGCGCAGCCTCTCGAGGTCCTCGACCGGGAGGGGCGCGGCGTTCACATTGGCCCGGCGGATTCGCCCCTCGCCTCCCCCCGGCGCGGCGGCGCGGACGGCGTAGATCGTCTCCAGCGTTTCCGCGATGTAGCCGGTGTCCGTCTCCGGGTGTTCGCCGTAGACCACGATCAGCCGTTTGTGACCGATCCGTCCGGCCAGCTCCTCCACCTCGCGGATCAGACGTTCCCGGGAGAGAACCCCGCGCTTCATCGCCGCGTTGCCGCGGCGAAACCCGCAGTAGAGGCAATCGTTCACGCATCGGGTGCCGAGGTAGAGCGGCGCGAAAACGACGATCCGGTTGTCGTACACCTTCCGCTTCACGCGGGCCGCCGCGTCCTCCATCTCGGCGACCGCCTCCGGGTCGCGCGCCCGGAGGAGCGCCGCCGTCTCCTCGATACCGAGCGTCTCCACGGCGAGGGAACGGTCCAGGATGTCGCGCAGGCGGGCGCGGTCCGGCTCGTCGCGCCTCGCCAGGGCGGCGCGTATCGCGTCGTCGTCGATGAAGTCCCGGCCGCCGTCCAGATAGCGATGAACCTGTTCCGGGCGGATCCGCTTCTCGACGAATTCTTTTATGGATAATCGATTCATGGCATTTCACCGAGGGGCGCGCCGCGCCCTCTTCGGAACTCCGCCGGGGGAAGCGTTCGCGTGCGCGGGGGGACGGAAAATTCGAGGCGCCGACGCCGCCGGACAAAAAAAGGATACGCCCCTTCGCGCGCGCCGTCCATCCCGGGAGGGCTCTGCTCCTAGCCGACGGGGAAGCGAAGGCAGAAGCGGGCCCACTCCCCTTCCTTCGATTCGGCCCATACCTCTCCCCTGTGCAGTTGGAGAACCTCCTTGCACAGGTAGAGGCCGAGGCCGCTCCCGCGCCGGCCGCGGGTGGCGTCGTTCCTGAGGCGGGTGAAGCGCCGGAAGAGGGTCTTCCCTTCCTCCTCGGTGAATCCGCTCCCCTCGTTCCACACGCAGACGGTCACCCGTTCCTCCTCGACGCGCACTTCCAGCCGCGCCTTCCCCCCCTCGCGGCCGTACTTGGCCGCGTTGGAGAGGAAGTTGCCGAGGGCGATCTTCATCAGTTCCGGATCGGCGACGACGGGGAGCGTGTCGGGACAGTCCGTCTCCAAGGCGACGTTTCGGGAGAGGAACATGGAATCGCTCATCTCGATGCAGGGGAGGACCACCTCCTCGCGAAAGTCGATGCGCGCCTTGTTCAGCGTCATCTCCCCCCGGTCGGCGCGGGACATGTCGAGATAATTCTTCACCATATCCTGCAGCTCTTCGCAGTTCCGCTTGATCCGAACGAGGGAGTGGCGCGCCTTTTCCGGGATCTCCCCCACGAGGCCGCCCACGAGCGTGTCGATCATCATCTGCATGTTGGCCAGCGGGCTTTTCAGCTCGTGGGTGACGAAGCCGAGGGTCTTCATGTAATTCCGGTTCGCTCTTTGCAGTTCCTCGGTGGTTTGCGAGAGGGAACGATTCTGCTCCCGCAGCCACTGGTCCCTCTTCCGTATCGCGTCCTGCATGCGACGGAACACGTCGGACAGGTCGGCGATTTCCGAGAAGGTCTTGTCCCGGGGGATTTCCTCCTCCCAATCCCCCTGCCGGATTCGTTCCGCGTTCGCCTTGAGGAGACCGAGGGGACGCGTGATCCGTCGGACCACCAGGGAGGTGACGATCAGGCCGAGTGCGAAAACCAGAACCACCGGCGCGAGAAAGCGGGCCACCAGCGACGACCGGATCTCGTTGTAGGGCTCTTCCAGAAGTCCCACGTAGAGCATGCCGATGATCCGCCCGTCCGGGTCGTGGAGCGGTTCGTAGCCGGAGAGATACCAGGAATCGACCACCCAGGCGCGGGCGCGCCAGCGGCGGTTCCCCTCCAGCACTTCCCGGCGCACCTCGTCGGAGACCTCGGTGCCGACGGCGCGACGGCCGGCGTGGTCCTGCACGTTGGTGGCGACGCGGACCCCGTCCAGGAAGACCGTGACCGTGCCGAGCGGTTTCCCCTTGAAGCGATCGGAGCCGAACACGATGCTCCGCAGGCTGTCCACCAGCGCATAGTTGTGGTTGAGCGCGCGGCCGCCGTAGGCGAGGGCGATCACCCGCCCCTCGTCGTCCGCTATGGGGACGGCGAACCACTGGAAGAGCGCCGATTCCGTGCCGCCTCCCGCCCGCCCTCCGGCGGAGGCGACCGCCTGCAGGTTGCGCAGCGCGGCCCCCCCCTCGATCCGGAGCCGTTCCGGGTCGAGGAGGACCGTTCCCCATGTCGCCCGTCCGGAAAGGGCCCGCCGCAGGATCGGGTCTTCGTTCACCGGGACGGAGGCGCTCCGGTCCGGATAGGCGCCGGCGATCGGCTTCCCCTCGGGATCGCACAGGTTGAGAACGGCGAATTCCAGATCCTTCCGGGTTTCGCGGAGAGTCTCTCCCGGGTTCGCGGGATCGAGAGCGGTCACTCGTGCGAGAAGCTGCTGCGCCGTGCTTTGGAGGGATTGGTCATAAAGGGCGAACACCAGATCCAGGTCGTGGTTCACACGGTCCTGAGCCTCGCGGAAGACGGTGCGGCTGATGCTGACGGTGCCGATCAAGCCGAGAATCGCCGGAGAGACTGCGGCGAGAAGAATGGTGCCGGTGATCAGCGCCTTGCGAATCGTCATAACGGATCTCACGCCCCGCGTTTTCCCCGCGTACCGGCACAGTTTCGCCTCCGGGCAAGGCTAAAGTCAACGGCCTCTTCGCGAGGGGCGAGGAAACGCCCCCGCCCCCGGGGGGGCGAGGGCGTTGTTGATTTCTCCGAATCCTCTCAGCCGAGTTTGGTCTTCAGGATCTTAAGGAGCTTTTCCTTGGCGACCGGTTTCTGCAGCACGCCCTCGAGGCCGAGGGCTTCGTAATCGGTGGAAATGCTCAGGTTGTCGCCGACGGAGCTGAGCATGTAGATCGGGGCTTTGTTCCCCAGGACGCGCATATCCTTGACGAAACCGGTGCCCGCGTCCACTTCCTCCATCATCAGGTCCACGATGATCAGGTCGGGGTGGATCTCCTTGTAGACCCGAAGGCCCTGCTCGGCGCTATCCGCACCCGCGAAAACATACCCCTCCGCTTCCAGCACGAGCTGCAGAAAGGAGAGAACGTCCGGATCGTCGTCAATGCAGAGAATCACGTGCTTACCGTCTTTCATCGGTCATCCTCGCTCTCGGTTCCGGTTCGGAGGCGGGAGTGGTCCCACCCCTCGGGTCGAATCTCCTCGATGGCCCCCCGCCGGAGCGCCTCTTCCAGGTGCTTCGCGGCGGCGGCGAGGTTGGCCTCGGCCCTTTCCGACAGACCCTCTCCGAACCCGTTGAACTCGTATCCGCGGATCCCGAGGAGGAACGCCTCCGGCTCGGCGCCGAAGAGGTCCCTGGCCAGGGCGAGAATCGCGCGGGGGTCGACGCTATGCGAGCTGAAGGAGACGCCGCTCCCCGCCGGTTCGATCCGCTTGAGCCAAAACGGTTCGGGGCCTCCCGTGTCGGCGTCGGCGAAGACGACGGTGTGATGCCGGGCCGCCTCCGCCGCGTCCTCCACGTTGAGCTGGTAGTCGGCATCCACGTTCACGCCGGGAATGTCGAGCTTCTCGATTTCCCGAGCCAACGCGGGGCCCAGCCCGTCGTCCAGCCTGCCCGGGTTTCCGTACCCGATCAGGAGGACGTCCCCGGTCTCGTTCTCCATCTACGCGGTCTTCTTCCGGTCCACCACCTTCCCCTCCGCGTCGCGAAGCACCACTTCCAAGGGCATCTTGCCGAGGGCGTGGGTCGCGCAGGAGAGGCAGGGATCGTAGGCCCGGATCGCCACTTCGATATGGTTCAGCAGCCCTTCGGTGATCTCCGGCACGCCGGAAATGTGGTCCTCCGCCACCTTTCGGACCGCCCGGTTCATGGGCTCGTTGTTGTTGGTCGTCGAGACGATCAGGTTCGCCATGGTGACCTGGTCGTCCTCGTTGACCCGGTAGTGGTGGAACAACGTTCCCCGCGGCGCTTCGAGAATCGCCGCCGCCTCGGGACGCCTCTTCCCCTTCGCCACCAGATCGGTCCCCTGCAGGTCCTTGTCGTGGAGAAGCTCTTGGATCTTCTCCCCCGCGTGCAGAAGCTCGATCATGCGGGTCCAATGGTAGGCCATGGTGATGTTGTTCGGCTTCCCGTTCGTGACCGCCATGAACTCCTTGCGGGCCGCTTCCGCCTCCGGCGTGTCGATGAAATCGCAGGCGTTGACGCGCGCGAGCGGGCCGACCCGGTACCAGCCGTCCTCGGGTCCGATGGACTTGATGAAGGGGAACTTCATGTACGACCAGTCCCTGACCTCCTCGGCGATGTACTGCAGGTAGTCCTGCGGGTCCATGCCGTCGAAGATGATATTTCCTTGGGCGTCGATCGCCCGGAGGACGCCGTCGTACAGGTCCATGCAGCCGTCTTCGCGGACCAGGGAGACGTGGTTCGAGTCGAAGCTGCCGAAGGGGGCCAGCTTCTCCAGGTTCTCCACGGTGTAGTCCTTGGCCACCTTCACCGCGCCGCGGCACCACTCGAGCATCTGGTCGATGTCCGCGAGGAATTCGTCGCGCTCGGCGATGGTGAGGTTCTTGTTGATGCCGCCGGGGATGGCGCCGGTGCCGTGGATCTTCTTCCCCGCCGTGGCCCGGATCACTTCCTGGCCGTACTTCCGCATCATCACGCCCTGAACCGCCAGCTCCGGATACTCGGCGGCGACGCCGATCACGTTCCTCTTCGCCACCGGCGCGTCGAAACCGAAGAGCAGGTCCGGCGACGCGAGGTGGAAGAAGTGGAGCGCGTGGGACTGGAAGGTTTGGCCGTAATGCATCAGGCGACGCATTTTTTCGCCCGTGGGGGTCAGCTTGTCCACGCCGACGATCTTGTCCATCGCCTTGGCGGCGCAGAGATGGTGGCTGACCGGGCAGATCCCGCACAGCCGCTGCACAAGGACCGGCACTTCCCAGAAGGGCCGTCCCTGCACGAAGCGCTCGAAACCGCGGAACTCGACGATGTGCAGCCGCGCCTGATTGACCTTGTTGTTTTCGTCCAGATAGATCGAGACTTTTCCGTGACCCTCCACACGGGTCACCGGCTCGATGATCACGCGTTTTTTATATCCGCCAGCCATGACACTCTCCATCCGACGCTAGTCGTACTTGATTAGCTCGTAGGGTAGATCGAGCTGTTTGTTGTTCAGGAGGGCCACCAGGGCCTCCCAGATCGTGTCCGCAGGCGGAGGGCACCCCGGTAGGTGATAATCGATCTTCACGACCTCGTGGGCCGGATAGACCTTGTTCAGGAGCAGCGGGATCTCCACGTCGTTGGGGATCTTGCCGCTGGGGTTGTGGACCGTCGGGCCGTTCAGGTACGCCTCCTCGAGACACTCCTTGAGCGGGATCATGTTGCGCATGGCGGGGATGCCGCCGTTGATCGCGCAATCCCCCACGCTGATGAGGATCTTGCAGTGCTTCCGGAAATCCTGGAGCACCCGCACGTTCTCCTCGTTGGCGCATCCGCCCTCGATGAGGCCGATGTCCACGGGTCCGGTGAATTCCTTGATGTCGTCGATGGGCGACTTATCGAAATCGACCAGCTCGACGAGCTTCAGGATTCGATCGTCGATGTCCAGGATGGACATGTGGCAGCCGAAGCAACCACAGAGGGAAGTCGTCGCTACTTTCGGTTTCGCCATGGTCTCTATCCCTTCTTCGCGCCCTTTTCGATGTTCGAACCGATCGGCTCATGGTCGTAGAGCCGCTGGCCGACCGGGACCTTGTACCCGACCCGCTTGATGATGATCGCGCCGACGGGGCAGACATCCACCGCTTTGTCGGTCAATGCGATTTTGGTGTCCCGAAGGGTCGCTTCCGCGTTGACGGCGACCCGCTTCTCGGCGCCGCGGCCGACGAACTCGAAGACCGTCTTGCCGTCCACGTCGCGGGAGGCGCGCACGCACCGGCCGCAGAGGATGCAGCGGTTCCGGTCGATGAAAATATCCGGATGGGAGGCGTCGAGCTCCCTCTGGGGATACAGGTAGGGGTACTTCGGCGCGGTGATCCCGAATCGATAGGCCAACGCCTGCAACTCGCAGTTGCCGCTCTTCTCGCAGAACATGCAGAAATGGTTCCCCTCGACGAAGAGCATGTCGATCAGGTTGCGCCGGATGTTCCGAATCTGGTCCGATTCGTTTTCGACGATCATGCCGTCCGCCACGGATTGGGTGCAGGCGGCCTGGGGCCGGCCGTTCACCATCACCGTGCAGACCCGGCAGCTCCCGTGGGCGGAGAGATCGTCGTGGGCGCAGAGACGGGGGATGTAAATCCCCGCGGCGTCCGCCGCCTGGAGAATCGTCTGTCCCCGCTTGGCGGTGATCTCCTTGCCGTCGATGGTCAGGGTGATCGTATCGCTCATGACTATCCCCTATTCCGTGAAGTGAACGGACGCTCGACCGGTGATCGTCTTGGAGTCGCTGAGCGCGGCCTGAATGTCGAAGGAGGGCTGCTTGCCGTCCACCGCCTCCTTCAGGCGACCCGTGTAGGCGTCCCGGAAGTTCGCCAGCGTGGTGAGGACCGGGTTGGCCGAGGTCTGGCCGAGCCCGCAGCGGCTCGCCGCCTTGATCGTCTCACCGAGATCCCGCAGGTATTCCAGGTCGGAGGGCTCTCCCTTACCGGCCAGGATCTTCTCCATTCGCTCCTTGAGGAGCACGTTGCCGACCCGGCAGGGGGTGCAGTAGCCGCAGCTCTCCTCGATGAAGAAGTCGAGAAACTTGGTGGCCACATCGAGGATGTCCCGCTGGGGACCGAAGACCATCACCGCGCCGCCGGTGGCGACGTCGTCGTAGCAAATGGTCCGGCCGAAGCCGTCGGGGGAGACCATGGTGCCGCTGGCGCCGCCGATCTGCGCGGCCGAGGCGTCCTCGGCGCCGCACAGTTTCAGCATTTCCTTGATTCCGATGCCGAAGGGAACCTCGTACACGCCGGGCCGGCGCACGTCGCCGGAGATGCTGAGCAGCTTCGTCCCCGGGCTTCCCTTGGATCCCATGTTGGCGAACCAGCCCGGACCCTTCTCGAGGATGCGGGCGACGCAGCAAAGGGTCTCCACGTTGTTCACCACCGTGGGTTGGGCCATGTATCCCTTCTGCGCCGGGAAGGGCGGGCGGTTCTTCGGGTCGCCGCGCAGCCCCTCGAGACTGCTGATCAGCGCCGTCTCCTCACCGCACACATAGGCGCCGGCGCCCATCTGAATACGGATATCGAAGTCGAAGCCCTTGCCCAGAATGTTCTTGCCGAGGAGCTTCTTGTCCCGCATCTCGCTCAGCTTGCTCTCGAGGAACGGGCGGAGATAGGCGTACTCGCCGCGCAGATAGATGATCCCCGTGTCCGAGCCGATGGCGTATCCGGCGATGGCGATCCCCTCGATCAGAAGCTCCGGCTTCTCCGTGAGGATCACGCGGTCCTTGAAGGTGCCCGGCTCTCCCTCGTCGGCGTTGCAGAGGACGTAGCGTTTGTCGCCGGGGGCGTTCCGGGTGAACTCCCACTTCAGACCCGTCGGGAAGCCGGCGCCTCCCCGGCCGCGGAGACGGGAGGTCTTCATGTCGCGGATCACTTCCTGGGGGCTCATGGCGAGGGCTTTCTCCAGCGCCGAGCCGGGGGCCATGTCGGCGAAGATGACCTCGCCCTTCTGGCGGATGTTGTTGTCCACCATCGCCCGCACCAGGTCGTGGGCGTTGTTGCCGTCGCCGAATTCCTTCACCAGTTTGGCCGGGTTCGGATCCGCCTTCAGCTGTTTCGCCATGGCGCGCGCCTTGTCTCCGGTGAGGTCGGTGACGACCGTGTCGTTCACCAGCGCCGCCGGCGCCTGGTCGCACATGCCGATGCAGGGGGTCCACTCGAGCGAGATCGTGCCGTCCGGCGTGGTCCCGCCGAAATCGATCCCGAGCTCTTTCCGGAAGGCGTCGCCCACCTCCCCGCTCCCCTTCATTTCATCGATGATGTCGTCACAGAGCCGAATGACTACTTTCCCTTTCGGCTTGTTCGACAGAAAGGAGTAGAAAGACACGACGCTCTCCACTTCCACGCGATGCCCCGAGACCGCCGAGGCGATCGCGTTCATCGCCTCCCCGTCCACGCACCCGAACTCCGCCTGTACGTCCCGGACGATGTCCATCATGCGTGAACGGTCGTTTCCGTAGGTCTCGCAGATTGCTCGGACCGCTCCCTTGTGATTGGTACTCATGCTTGAACCCTCGATCTCTCTTCGAGTCAGCAACGATTCCGCGCCCCGGGCGCGGTCGGATCCTTTGACGGTTCCGAAACCAACAACGTATTGGCCGCTCGCATTTTATCGACAAGGTCCCGTAATGGCAACGCCGGCCGGGACCGGTTTACAACTTGAGACGAGATCTCAACTTCGCCCCGAATCCCCCCTTCTCGGTCGCCGCCGCCGGCGGGTCAGGCGATCTTCCCGGCGCGCTTCTCCCGGAGCCAGCCGAGCCACGCCTCGAAGCCCTCTCCGGTCGCGGCGGAGAGGGGAAAGAGCGGCGCCCGCGTGTTGATCCGGGAGAGGTCGTCCCGAATCGTCCCGTCGTCGAAACCGAGCATGGGGGCGAGATCGGTCTTGTTGAGCACGATCGCGTCGGCCGGCTGGAAGAGGGTCGGATACTTGGCGACCTTGTCCGGACCCTCCGGGGTGGAGAGCATCGCCACCCGCACGTGCTCCCCCAGGTCGAAACCGGCGGGACAGACCATGTTCCCCACATTCTCGATGAAAAGGAAGCCGAGCCCGGAAAGATCGAGCCCCTCCAGCGCCTGCGCGATCTGGGTCGCCTGCAAATGGCAGCCCCCCTCGGTGTTGATCTGCACCGTCCGCTCGGCGACGGCGCCGAGGCGCTCCGCGTCCCGCGTGGTCTGCAGGTCCCCTACGATCACCGCCGAACGATGGTCCGGCAGAAGCGCCGGGATGGTTCTCTCCAGAAGGGCCGTCTTTCCGCTCCCCGGCGCGCTCGTGATGTTCACCGCCAGCACGCCCGCGCGGCTCAGGCGCTCCCGGTTCGCCATGGCGACGGCGTCATTCGCTTTCAGTACGCTTTTGACGACTTGAATTTTCATCGGACGGGTCTCCGTTCTCTTCCTCTTCGTCGCCGGTCACCGACCGGAGAATGATGTCGTTTCCCTCGCGGATCTCCACGTCCGCGACGCCGCAACTGTCGCAGAGATAATCGTCCACCGCCGGCGCGAACACGTGGCCGCAGGCGCGGCAGACCGCCAGGGCGGGAACCGTTTCCAGCACCAGGCGCGCCCCCTCGGCCGGGGTTCCTTCGGCGGCGCAGGCGAAAGCGATGTCGAGCGCCTCGGGAACGACTCCTCGGAGCGCCCCGGCGGCGACGACCACTTCCTCATAGCGGCGGATGCGATGCTCCACCGCCAGGCGCTCCAGCCCGGCGATCAGTTCCACCGCGATCGACATTTCGTGCATCGGTGCCGCTCCTCATTCCGGAGGAGGCTCTCCCCCACCGGAAGCGCCGATTGTACCATTACCGGGTTCGGAGGTACAAAGACGAGGGGGGGAAACCGGATCAGCAGATCCGTGGAAGGTCTTCCCCGTAGGGGCGTTGCACCAACCGCCTTCCGCCGCCTCGAGTAAGCAGCTCCACAAGGGGTGGTTCGCTCTCGGTCACACGCCCGATCACCGCGGCACGCCGTCCGAGGGGGTGCGACCGGAGCGCCTCCAAGGCGCGCGGCGCGTCGGCGCCGGCGACGACGGCGACCACCTTTCCCTCGTTCGCGATGGTGAGGGGATCGAGGCCGAGGAGGTCGGCGGTATGAAGCACGGCCGCGGTGATCGGGATCGCCTCCTCTTCCACCTCCAGGGCGAAGCCGGTCTCTTCGGCCAGGTCGGCGAGCACTCCCGCCAGGCCGCTTCGGGTCGGGTCGCGGAGGAAGCGGACATCGGCGCCGCTCCCGAGGAGGCGGTCGACCAAACCGTAGAGGGGGGCCGCGTCGCTTCGGATGTCCGTGTCGAATGCGAGGTTCTCACGGACGGAGAGGACCGCGAGACCGTGTTCGGCGATCCGGCCGCTGATCAGCAACGCGTCCCCGGGCTCGACGCGCGCCGCGCCGAGCCGCGCGTCCTCCCTCAGGGTTCCGACGCCGGCGGTGTTGATCAGCATCCCGTCGTCGCCCCGCCTCTCGATCACCTTGGTGTCTCCCGTGACGATCGGCACACCCGCCTCTTCCGCCGCCGCCGCGACGCCGTCGACGATCCGGTCGAGCAGGTCGAAGGGGAGCCCCTCCTCGAGAATGAGCCCCAGGCTGAGCGCCAGCGGGCGGGCGCCCATCACCGCCAGGTCGTTCACCGTGCCGCACACGGCGAGACGGCCGATGTCGCCGCCGGGAAACTCGAGGGGACGGACCACGTAGCTGTCGGTGGTGAAACAGATGGGACCGTCCGGCGGGTGGAGCACCGCGCCGTCGGTGAGCGGATCGAGAATCGGGTTCCCCAGCTTGGAGACGATCCGCTCCTCGAGGAGGAGTCGGGTCGCCTCGCCTCCGCCGCCGTGGGCCATGACGATCCTTCCCGCTCCGCTCATCGGTTTCCCCCTCCTTCGGCGCGCGCCGGTCCGTATTTGTACCAGGCGGCGCAGGTCCCCTCCATGCTCACCATGCAGGGACCGACCGGCTCCCGAGGCGTGCACTTTTTCCTGAAGAGCGCGCACTCGGTCGGGAGCGCCTTCCCCTGGATCACCTCTCCGCAGAGGCAGCCGTGGGGGGTCACCTCCGATCCGAAGGAGAGACCGAAGCGGTCCATCGCGTCGTAGCGCCGGTAGGCGGGGCGCAGATCGAGACCGCTTTCGGGAATTCGACCCATGGCGCGCCAGACCGCGTCCGAGGGCTCGAAGACGCGCTCCGTCAGCTCCCGCGCCGCCCGGTTCCCTTCCACCGTTACCGCGGCGCCGTAGGTGTTCTCCACCCGAGCCTCGTAGCGGACCGCCTGGCGGACGAGGAGGAGAATCGCCCGGAGCATCCCTTCCAATTCGAAGCCGGCGACGACGCAGGGCTTCCGGTAATGCGAAGCGATCGGCTCGTAAGCGCCGGCGCCGATGACGACGCTGACGTGGCCCGGGCAGAGAAACCCGTCGATGGGGACCTCGCCGGCGGAGAGGAGCGTGTGCATCGCCGGGATGATTCTCTTGTGACCGCCGAGGATGTAGAAATTCTTTAGCCCTTCATTTTCCGCCTCGAGAACGGTCGCCGCGGTGGCGGGCGTGGTGGTCTCGAAGCCGACGGCGAGAAAGACCGCATGGCGTTCCGGGTTCCGGCGCGCATAGGCGAGGGCGTCCCGTGCGGAGTAGACCACCGCCACTTTCGCCCCCTCGGCGCGGAGCGCTTCCAAGCTGCCGCGTCTCCCGGGGACGCGGACCATGTCGCCGTAGGTGCAGACCGTGGTGTCCGGGCGGAGAGCGAGTTCTCCGGCGAGGTCGATGTAGGCCTGGGATGTGACGCAGACCGGGCAGCCGGGACCGCTGACCAGACGGACCGTCTCGGGGAGGAGGCTCTTCGCGCCCGTGCGGAAGAGGCTCACCGTGTGGGTGCCGCACACCTCCATCAGGTTCATCCGGTCGGAGCCGGACGCGAGCGCGGCGATTTCGTCGACGATCCCGCGGATCCCCTCTTTGTCCATCACGGTTCCCGGGTATCGTTGGCGGGCTCTTCGGGCGCCGGATCATCGCCCAGGGCGATCCGGAGTGACGCGTAGGTTTCCAGCGCCTCCTCCTCGTCCAACACGGTGAGGGCGAATCCGGCGTGAACCAGAACCCAATCCCCCTCGGCGGCGTCCGGCGTCATCGCAAGGGACGCCTCCACGCGGCTCCCCTGGAAGTCGATCGTCGCGATCCGGCCGATCGCCGACTCGGCGCCTTCCCGCACGGCAAGAATGCGGCCCGGTACGGCCAAACACATGATTGCATCTCCTAAACGGCCGCGGCGGCGACCCAAGCCTGCCCAAGGGAGATTCCGCCGTCTCCGGGCGGAACCTCTTGATGGATATACACCTTCCGACCCGTTTCCCGCAACCGTTCCCTGAGGCGGAGGAGAAGAAAACGGTTGGCGAAGCAGCCGCCCGTGAGACCGATCCGGTCGAGGCGGCGCTCCTCGGCGACGCGCAGGGCGGCCTCGGCGAGGGCCGCGGCGATCGTCTCGTGAAAGGCGGCGGCCGCCTCCGCCGCGGAACGGCCGCCACGCGCCCCGTCCAACAGGGCGTCGATCAGCGGGGCGGGGTCGATGATCCACTTCCCCCCCTCCCCTCGGGCGACCAGAAAGGGGAGCGGCTCCACGGGGCGCGGCTCACCGGCGAGCGCCTCCAACGCCATGGGCGCCTCCGCCTCGAAGCGGTTCCGGTCCGCCGCGCCGACGAGGAAGGCGGCCGCGTCGAAAAGACGGCCGAGGCTCGAGGTGCGAACGATCCGGTCGCCCCCGTCGCGGAGGCGGGCTTCGACGAGGCGGAGCGCCTCGGGATCGATGCGTCCCCCCGCCGCTTCTTCGAGCAGCGGACGCCAGGTTTCGCCGGCGGTCTCCCGGAGGAGCCCCGCGGCGGGTCGCCAGGTCTCCCGCGCTCCCGCGTCCCCGCCGGGAAGCGGGAAGGGACGGAGGTGGCCGACCCTCTCGTAGCGGGCTCCTTCGGCGATCAGGATCTCGCACCCCCAGATCGTGCCGTCGTCGCCGTAACCGGTGCCGTCGCAGGCGATCCCGAGCAGCGGCCCTTCCAAGGCGTGCTCCGCGGCGAGCGACGCGACGTGGGCGTGGTGGTGCTGGACGGCGATCAGGGGGATGCCGAGACTCCGGGCGTGGCGTGAGGCGGCGTATTCCGGATGGGGGTCATAGGCGACGATCTCCGGCTCGACGCGGAGGAGATCGCGGAGCCGACCCATGGCGGCGAGAAAATTGCGGAACGCCGCCGGATTGTCCAGATCGCCCAGGTGCTCGCTGAGCACCGCCTCCTCACCGCGGAGCAGGCAGATCGTCGATTTCATCTCCGCCCCGAGCGCGAGCACGGCGCGCTTCGCGGCCGGCCGGATCCGGATCGGCGACGGCGCGTAACCCCGCGCGCGCCGGATCGGGACGACCATTCCCTCGGGACGGTCCGGCGCGTCGGCCGCGAGGACGACCGAGTCATCGACGGGTCGCTCGATGTCGCGATCATTCAGGAGAAAAGCGTCCGCGATTCCCCCGAGCCGGTCGAGCGCTTCGTCGTTCCCGGAGGAGAGCGGTTCGGCGCTCGGGTTTCCGCTGGTCATGACGAGCGGCGGGAGCGCCTCCGCGAAGAGGAGCGCGTGGAGAGGGGTGTAGGGGAGCATCACGCCGAGGGCGGCGTTCCCCGGCGCGACCTCTTCCGCGGTCGTCGATTCGGGGGTGCGCGGGGCGAGCACGATCGGGCGCGCGGCGGAGAGGAGCGCGCGCTCCGCGGCCGGCCCGAGACGAACCTGGAGGCGCGCCTCGTCCGGAGAGCCGACCATCACGGCGAGCGGTTTCGCTTCCCGCGCCTTGCGCCTCCGGAGACGGAGGACCGCCTCGCCGTCGTCGGCGCGGCACGCGAGATGGAAGCCGCCGATCCCCTTGATCGCGACGATCCGCCCCTCCTTCAGCCAGCGCGCCGCCTCGCGGACCGGGTCCCTCTCGAGAGGATTCCCCGCGGCGTCGGTCATCCACACCCGGGGCCCGCAGACCGGGCAGGCGTTCGGCTGGGCGTGGAAACGGCGATCTCCGGGGTCGTCGTACTCGCGCCGGCACTCGGCGCACATCGGGAAGACCCGCATGGTCGTGTTGGGACGGTCGTAGGGGACGGCGCGGATGATGGAGTAGCGGGGTCCGCAGTTGGTGCAGTTGGTGAACGGGTAGCGGTAGCGCCTGTCTCCGGGATCGAAGAGTTCGCGGAGGCAGTCGTCGCAGGTCGCGGCGTCCGGCGTGATCTCCGCCTCCCGCCTGCCCGCCTCGTCGCTCGGGAGTATGCGGAAGCCCGTCTCCCCCTTCGGCGGAATCGCGAGGCGCTCCACCGAGGCGATCCGAACGAGGGGAGGCGCTTCACTCATCAAACGATTCAGAAAGCGTTCCCGCGCATCCGCCGCGCCCTCGATCTCGACGAAGGCGCCGGCGTTGTCGTTTCCCGCGTGCCCGGCGAGACCGCATTCGACGGCGAGGCGATACACCCAAGGACGGAACCCCACCCCCTGCACGCGCCCGCGCACGGCGAGGCGGAGGCGTCCGGCTTCTCCCGGGCGGTCTTCGCGATCGGCGGCGGTCATTCTCTCCTCCCGGTTCCGCGTGGCGTGCGATCCACACGGTAGAAAGGTAACAACGGGGGGGGGCTTTGTCATGGGGATCGCCGGCGGCGAGCGGGCCGCGCCGCCTTTCCGGAGCGCCCGGGAGGTCAGCTATCCACGACGGCCCGGTTCTTCCCCGCCTGTTTCGCGCGGTACAGGTTCTCGTCGGCCCGGCGGATCAGGGCCGGAAGATCGATCCCCACGTTTCCGTCGAGCACTCTCACGGCGCCGCCGATGCTCACCGTGACGCGGCGGCAGGCGGGAAGGGACTCCTCGATCCGCGCGCGCAGCTTCTCCGCGAGAGCGGCGATCGCGCCGGGGTCGGTCTCGGGGAGGAAAACGACGAATTCCTCGCCGCCGTAGCGCGCCACGACGTCGGAGGCGCGCAGATTCTCCAGGATTATCGTCGCCATTCCCTGCAGCACCGCGTCCCCCACGGCGTGCCCGCACTCGTCGTTGATCTCCTTGAAGTCGTCGATGTCGATCATGAGGACGCCGACAGGCGACCGGTTCCGCGCCGCCAGATAGGCGAGCTGCGTGCTGAGCGACGAGAAAGCGCGCCGGTTGAAGAGACCGGTCAAAGGGTCACGGGTCGCCAGGGAGAGAAGCTGCCGGTTCCGCTTCCAGAGGCTCGAAAGCGTTTCGGCGAGGAGCCTCCCCTCCGCGCTCCCGCCGGCGTGGCGGACGAGCATCTTCACGAACCCGTTGATGTGGTCTTCGTACAATTCGATCGGACCGGGCTCGCCCGTTACGGGGCGGAGCGTTTGGAAGAGCGCCTGGAATGCGGGATGAAGCATGAGGAACTCGAGACGGTAGGCGGTAAGAAAGGCCGCGCCCGTGTCCCTCGTCGCGCGGAAGCGCTCCAGGAGTTCCTCCGCTTCCGGAAGAATCCGCTCGATTTCCCGGCGCGTCGACTCCGGATCGTCGAAGATCGGGGGAAGCTCCCATTGCTCCGCCGCACTCCAAAGCCTGCGCCAATATAAGGCGTGACCCTCCTCGTCGGCGGCCATGCCGAGCCAGAATCGGACCAAGTCGGCGTCGGCGGTGAGCGAGGCGATCTCCTCGTACGCCCGCTTGGCCGCCAGTTCCACCTGCAGGCAGCCGCCGATGATCCGGATCATCGAATCGTCCATATCGACCTCCGGTCTCTCCGGACCGCGCGCGGTCCGGAGCCGTTCAACCGACGGTCAGGAGCGCGATCCCTCCGACGGTCATGAGGGCGCCCACCGCTCCCTTGAGGGTCACCGTCTCGCCTCCCAGGACTACGCCGAGGAGGGCGCCGAAGAGGGGCGAGGTGAAGGCGATCGGCATGACACGGCCGAGCGGGGCTCCCTTGATGGCGGCGTAAAAAGCGAGCATCCCTCCCGCTCCCGCCACCACGCCGCCGCCGATCACCATGTAGGCGAGGGCGCGCGGTCCCGCGGCGGGGATCGTTTTCCAGTGCGGGGCGCTGACGACGCCTAGAATCACCAGCGCCACGGCTGTTCGGATCGTGATCCCCATCTGCGGGGAGAGGTTTCCCAGGTGGAGGCCCTTCTTCTCGAAGTAACCGCCGATCCCCCAGGCCGCGGCGGTGATGAGCGCGAACAGTTGCGGTTTCATGCATCTCCTCTCCCGGCGTTTCCGGCTTCGGGCTCGATGGTCCGGGGCGCCGGCGCGCCGGCCGGTCCGCCTTCGCCCTCGCCATCCTCTTTTCCCGCCTCCCAGTCCCGCCAGCGATGAAACGGGGCGGTGTTCGCCTCCCCTCGGGCGTACGCCTCGTGCCAACCCTCCGGCACGGGCATTTCCCGGTAGAGCTCGGCCCTCCACGCCTCGAGGAAGCGCAGCGGCCGTCCCATGAACTCGGCGGCGGTGACGATCCGCCCCTCGGCGCGGGTGGCGAGAACCGCCAGCCAGCGCACCCCCTCGGGGGATCGGAGCAGGTGGTGGTCCAGCACCAACACGCCCGCCGCGCCGGCGAGGAGAATGGCGTTGTCCCAGGCTCTCGAGGAGAGGCCCGGATCGGTTCCGGACCGGTAGAGAGGTGGCCCGGAGGCGAGGACCACGTCCGGTTTCCACTCGAGGATCTTCTCCACCGTGTTCCGGTCCAGGAGTTGCACGTCCGAGGCGTGCACGAAAACGAACCCGTCCTCCTCGACGCGGGTCATCATGACCGAACCGAGACGGTCCGCGTTCCGGCCGTGCGGGACCGGGCCGGAGAATCGGATCGGACCGACGCGCATGTCGGGCGCGGCGTTCAGATCCATGCCGCAGGCGGCGCGGAGCGCCTCGTGTCTCGCCTGCATGCGTCCGGAGGGATCGTCCGCCTCCGGTCCCCAAACGGCGCATCGCCGGAGCATCGGGGCGACGCGGTCCAAGGAAAGCTGATAGGGGTTCGCGTCGGCGAGAGGGATGTGATCGCCGTGGTAATGGCTGAAGACGACATCCGTGGCGAGGGGGAACTCGGCGAGGATCTTCTTCCGGGTCGCGGCGCCGACGGCGATCTGGAAGGGGTGTGGGGGAAGAGAATGCCGCACCCGGCCGAGGGCGATTCCCGGGTCGATCAAGATTCTCCGGTCCCGGGTCTCCACGACGGTGCAGAGCCCCCGGGTCCCCATCGATTCGGTGGAGAGGATGCGGATTTCCATCCCGCCGTTCTCCCGTCCCCTTCCGGCCTCAGCGCGCCTCCGCCTCGCCGGTTCCTTCCCCCTTGTACAGCCTCTCGAAGCGGTCGATCCTCTCGCGGAGCGCTTCGCAGATCCCGGGATCAATGGACTGCTTCGCCTTCATGGCGTGCACGACCATCTCGTGGAGCGCCGTGATCTCGGCCACGTAGTCGGCGTAACCGCTCCTCTTGGCGTCGAAGGGCTTCACCCTCTGAGCGAGAAAGTAATCGGTGGCGATGTCGCTAAGTTCGTCGGCATGAAGGTCCTTGTTGTTCACCCAGCGGACGATCTGGTTCCAGTCCGGGTTCTTCTCCCCGGAGAGCCGCTCGATCTCTTGCATCGACTTCTCGATGGTGGTCACGTGCTCGCGGAGGAGAGAAAAACGCGCGTCGTCGTCGTAGATGCCGCAGGGAATCTGGCAATGCCCGAATGCGGGCGGCGCCGCGGCGGCGGTCAGCAGAAGAACGGCGATCAGGTAAAGAGTCTTTCTTCTCACGGTCATTCCTCCTCTCCGGTTTCCGCTTCCGGTGGGTCCGGCTCCGCGGGATATCCCACGGTTTGGGCGAGAACGATCCTCCGGTGCGGCGGGAGTCCCATTCGCTCGGCGAGCGCCTCCCGATCGATCCAGGCGCGCACCACCGTGACGAGACCGAGGTCGGCGCAGGCGAGGTAAACGTTTTGCGAGGCGAAGCCCGCGTCGGCGGCGGCGTAAAAAATCCGGTCCTCCTCCCCCATCCCTCCCATCTTTTCGTCGTCGGCGACGAAGATCAGGTTCAGCGGGGCGTCTCCGGTGAAGGGCTGCCGGCCGGTCAGGTCGCGAATGTCCTCCTCCAGGATCGGAATCAGGGCGTGCGCCTCCGGATCATATAGGAATAAACCTTCAGCGAGGGAGGCGTAGACGTCGATCTCGCGGCGATCCATCGCCGTCGGCGACGTGCGCTTGCCCGATTCGGGGCGATTGACGCCGACCGCCGACCAGAGAAGGTCCGCGAGGATCTGCCTCGGGAGCGGATCGACGCGGAAGTCGCGGTCGGAGCGCCGCGCGCGGAGCGTCTCGAAGAAGGTCCCTCCATTCCGGAAGGCGGGCTCGGGGAGGGGAATCGCCTCGCCGCCGCGTGCCCGGAGCGCGTGGGGGAAACAAACGAGAAGAAGCAGGGCGGCAGCCGCCGCCGTGATCACCCGGCCCATCGTCGTTCCTCCTTTCCGGAACCGTACGCCGCTTCGTACACCTAGAAGAGATAACCGATCCGGCGCGGAACGGGTACGGATTTCGATGCGATGAGCGCGTGGGGCTCAGTCCCGGAGCGTGGCGACCAGGCGGAGGGGATCGATCAGGAGTCCCAGCGCGTCCAGCGGAGAGGCGACCGCGGCATCCGCCGCGAGAAGCGTTTCCCCGGCCGCCCCCTCCGGGCCGAGAACGCAGATGCCGAGCGCCGCTTCTCCGAGCATGCGCGCGTCGTTTCGCCCGTTACCGATCGCCGCCGCGCGGTCCGCTCCGAGGCCGTGCAGATATGCCCTCTTCGCTTCCGCCTGCCCTCCCGCGGGGAGAAGCTGGAGGCGGCAGGGAAGCCCCTCCAACTCGCCCGCCGCGCGGCCGAAGGTGTCGGCGGTCACCACATGGATCTCGATCTTTTCCGACAGGGCGCGGAGCGCCTCGGCGACTCCCTCGGAAAGGACGCCGTCTCGGGCGAGTGTGCCGTTGAAGTCGAGCACCAAGTACTCCAGCAAAAGCGGGGGGGCGCCCGGCACGTCGACGCGGATCATGTCTCCCCGCCCGCGTGGCCCGCGCCGATTCCGCCTTCCAGAGCGACGCGCATCGCCCGATTCATCGCCTCCATCCCCTCGCCGATTCGGGACACCAGATCCTTGCCTCCGAACCGGAAGAGCGGTCCGCGGAGCCGCATCTCCTGGGTGAGCCTCGTTTGTTCAGAGCCGATCGGTTCCAATCGAAAGGTTTGTTCTCCGTGCAGAAGCCCGAAGGGACGGATCGGACCCGTCCAGCGCATCTCCCGCTCCGGGCGGATGAAGACCACCCGCGGGCGGAAGGTGAAGGGCCTGAGGCCCGCCGGCGTCGCATAGAGCCTGAGCCCCGCCCCCTTTTCGGCGACGCCGATGGCCCAGCGATAGTAGGGATTCCACTCCGCGTACCCTTCGAAACGGGTCAGGATTTCCCAAACCGCCGAGGGGCTCGCGTCGATCTCGATTGTTTTCGCCGTCTGCGGCATGGGCATCTCTCTCCCGTGCGCTCCCGTCTTCTCTCTCCGTTTTCTCTCCCGGCACGAATGTAACGGTCCCGGCTCCGCCCGGCAAGGAGTCGCTTTCAGCTCCCGAGGATCTCCTCGAAGAGACGGTCGAAAGCGCCGATTCGGTGCGGCCAGGCGAAACGCGCCGCCGCCCGCCGGTATCGCTCCACCGGCGGTCGGGGGCCGGTGAGCAGTTCCTCCGCCCTGTCGAACAGTTCTTCCCGGCTCCGGTAATAGCACTCGGGGTGGCGGCCCGGATCGAGGATCTCCGGATAGGCGAGCCTTTCCGGGAGAAGTGGAAAGGCGCCCATATGGATCGCCTCGAGAACGCTGACGCCGAAAAATTCGTGACGCGCAGTGGAAACCGCCAGGTCCGCGCCGGCGAGGAGGCGGGCGTAGTCGCGGCGGGACGGCGCGAAGCCCACATGGCGGAGACGGTCGCCGGCGATCCGCGGCAGCTCCTCGAAGAGATCCGACCGCGTTCCCGGAGAGGCGCCGGTCACCACCAGCCCGAAGGGGACTTTTCGGCGCCGGAGACGGCGAATGAGGAGGGCGAACTCCTCCCTCCCCTTGTCGTGCTCCCAGCGGTGGTTCCAGAGGAGGATCGGCTCCCCTTTCCGTTCCCTCCGCCGCGGCGGCGGGCCGAGCGACTCGAAGTCGACGCCCAAGGGGAGCACGCGAGAGCGCCGAAACCGTCCCGCCACTCCCGGCGGTTTGTGATCCGGCAGGGCGCGCAGGAACCCGGGGAGCGCTCCGAGCATCTCCCGGCGGTGGTGCCGCGAGTTAAAGAGAATCCTGTCCGCCGCGAGGGCGCCGTTGATCTGGGTCATCACCGCGTGCAGATCCCTCCTCTCCCCCTCGGGTAGAGGATAGGTGAGCTGGTTCTCGTGGAAGTAGAGGATCGTCTTCGCTTCCCGGAAACGGGGAGGCGCGAGGCCGAGGAACTCGGCGAGGGGGAACATGGAGGAAGCGAGGATCACGCCCGGCGCCGGCGATTTCCGCAGGCGCTCCTCGAAGAGGGGAGCCGAGCCGCGCATCCTCCATCGCCAGTAGCGACCCGGGAGGGTCGCCAGGCGGACGTGATGCCGGCTGTGGCGGCGGATCCCCTCGGCGAACTGCCTGTGCGAGCCGCCGAAATAGGGTTCGATGAGAAGCAGATCGACCATGTCGTGGGGCATTGTACCGTAACGGGGCGACCGGTCGCCGGAGAAAAGGGACCGCCCCCCCGTTTCGGGAGGGGCGGCGTTTTTTCCGAGGGATCGGCCGGTCCGTCAGCGGAGAATCAGCTCCGCCTCTTCCCGTTCCCTCTCCCCGTCGGTGGGCGCCCGGTCGCGCCGCAACCCCAGGTTCAGGTTGGCCGTCTCGATCGGTTCATAAAGCGGGGGCGTCGGCCGGGAACCGGAAACGGGAAAGATCATCTCGCCCGCCGTGGAGAGCGAGAGAAAACGCCCCACAAACACGGCCAGCCCGAAGTAGAGAACGATGCCGATCAGGATTTCCATGAAGCCACCTCCATCCTCGAGAAGTCTTCTTTCCAAGGATCGGCGACACGCGGGAATACTTGAGCGGGCGGAGCGGCGGCCCCGGAAACGGTCCGGGGCGCCGCGCGCGGGCCGCCTTTCGGCGCTTCACGGAAGGGAACGATGGAAGTGGGAGGCCCGCGACCCGGAAGGCCGGGCCGCGGGGTGCGAGGTGAAAGAAGGGCTCTCGGCTAAGGGCTTACGCCACTTGGTTTTCTTTTGCGGGTTGCGCTTCCGCCTCCAGGAGGGCGCGCAGCTTGCGTAACGTTCTCGATTCGATCTGGCGGATCCTCTCGCGGGTCACGCCCAAAATCCGCCCGGTCTGCTCCAGGCTGAGCGGCTCGCCGCTGTCCAGGCCGAAACGAAGACGGAGAATCCGTGCCTCCCGGTCGTTCAAGGAGTCGAGGAGGCGCGCGACCAAATCCTTCTGCAACTCGCCCATGGCGAAGTCACAGGGGCTGTCCGCCGCGGTGTCCGGGATCAGATCGTGAAGGGCGTGGGACTGCACGTCCTCCTCCATCGGCTGGTCGAGGGAGAGAACCCCCTTCACCAGCCGGGATACTTCAAGAAAGCGCCGCCGGGTGAGACCGGTTTTTTCGCGGATCTCTTCCGCCGAAGGAACGCAACCCAGCTCCTGGAGAAGCTCCCGCTGGGTCGTCAGATACTGTTTGATCAGGACCAGCACATTGGCCGGGATACGAACGGTGCGGCTTTTATTGACCAGAGCCCGCGTGATCGCCTGCCGGATCCACTTGGACGCGTAGGTGCTGAAGCGGAAGCCTCGTTCCACCTCGAAGCGCTCCACAGCCTTGATGAGCCCCATGTTCCCCTCTTCGATCAGATCGGCGAGGGAGAGCCCCATCCCCTGGTAACGCTTTGCCATGCTGATGACCAGCCTCAGGTTGCGCACGATCAGCTCGGAGCGCGCCGCCTGATCGCCGCTCTTGACGCGCCAGGCGAGGCGTGCCTCCTCTTCCCGGTTCAAAAGGGGATATCTACGGATGTCCTTGAGGTAGATGCCGACCGAATCGGGAAGGCTCTCCCGGGCGGGCCGGTCATCGGTAGCCGTTGCGTATGCTTGGTTGTCGTACATCGCTCCCCCCCCTTCCCCGTCCGCTTCGCCGCCGCAAGCTCCGTCGAGCGGGAAAGGCGCCCACTGCTCTTCCGCCGCGTTCCACTCGATGGAGACTTCCGCCAGGGTCCACGTCAAGGGATCCGGATCGATCGGTCTCCACTCCCGGTTTTTCGCTGCTGCGCCCGGCATAAGGGGTCTCCCAGCACAGTGACGATTTCCGAAAGTCCGTCGGTCCTGGTTGTTTCTTGGGTATTCTTCGAGCAGGTTTTGTGCCATTAGGCGTTTCGAGTGGAATATGTGGTGTTAACTTCGTTTCTAGTCGAAGATTAGCGGATAAAATCGTTTCCGGACCGGGCGGGAGACACGGGGCTCTTTACGGCGGCCGGGTGTATACCGCGTGCACGCCTCACGGATGTGGGCCGTAATCCGTGATAGCGCAAACGGTTTGGCTGTGTACGAAGTGTACACTCCCCATGCATACCGGGGAACCACTTGGGGGGGAATGGGGAACGGGGCTCAGATCGGCTCGATCGAGTCGGCGGGCACCCATCCCTTCCATTCGGGAGAGACGGTCACGAGCGCCCACCCGTCCGCCTCTCTTTGGATCCGGACGGCGGTCCCCTCGTGCAGTAGAAACTCCTCGGTGAAGCGCTCTCCCGGCCCGCTCCGGACGGATACCTCGCCGGGGAGGATCACCCCGCGCCTTTTCCCGTGATGTTCGACGGCGCTCCAGGCGGTGAAGAGGGCGACGATCAGCAGGAGCGTACCCGCGGCCCGAACCGGCGCGCGGAACGGTCCGCCGAGAGGGGGATGCAGAAGAGGAAGGGCAAGGAGGAGGAGGAGGATTCCATAGAGGAACTCCGCGGCGATCAACCACTCGGCCGTGGTGAAAGCCGCGGCGCCGCTCCGGAGGAGGCCGATGAGGGGGAGGCGGTCCCTGAGGATCGCCCGGTCCAGGATCCTCCCTTCCAGGAGGTTCCGATTGGCCCGCAGGTCGGCGTCCCGGGGAAGCAGCCGGGCGGCGCGTTGATAGTTCGCCATGGACCTTCCCAGGTCCTCGAGCTGGAAATGGGCGTTCCCCAGGTTGTAGAAGAGCTCACCCGAGACGAAGCCCTCCTCGCGAATCCTCTCGTATCCGGCCGCCGCCTCTTCGAACCGCCCCTCTCTGTAGGCGCGGTTCGCCTCGCGGAAGAGGCTGTCCGCCTCCGTTTCCGCCATCGCCGCCGAGGCGGGCGCGGTGAAGAGCAGAAAAGGGATCCCCAGGAGGAGGAGGAAGCCGGCGCGCGTCATCGTTTCCCCCCTCTCTCCAGGAAAGGCCGGAGCGACCGGATCAGTTCCCCCGCCTCGCCCGCCAGGTCTCCGCGGCCGCCCGCCGGGGGGCGATCGTCCGAAGAGAAGCGGAGCCTGTCGCAACGATCGAACAGGTCCCCGATGCGGGCGCGCAGCTCCCCGTCCACGCCTCGTCTCTCCAGTTCCCGGTCGATCTCCCGCCGGGTCATTCCCTGCACCGCCACGCACCCCTTGTCGCCGATGTAGGCGGCCAGTGTACGCGCGACGGCGCCGGCCGCTTCCCGCGGTTCCGCCCCCCGGATCCGCGCCAGGGAGCGGCGCGCTTCGGCGTCGGCGCGTCTCGCCCGCGCCCGGGCCGGATCGGCGGCGAGACGGTCGCTGCGCCGCCGACGCAGGAAGAGCGCGGCGAGGATCAGGAGAGGAGCGGCGTTCGCCGCGGCGAGCGCGCCGAGGGGGGTGTTCCTCCCCTCCTTCGACCAGGAGACACGGGACGGTTCCTTGAGGTATCGAATGTCCGATTCCTTCCGTTCGATCTCGCCCCGCGCCGCCGCCCGCTCCGGCGGGGTTCCGGAAACGTGTACGGGGAAGGGGCCGGCGGTGAGCGTCACGAACCGTTTCTTCTTCGGGTCGAAATAGGAGAAGGGGATCGACGGCAACTCGTAGTCGCCGCCGTAGCGGGGGACGATGATCCGCGTATAGGTTTTCCGGCCGCGGACGCGGCCCTCTTCCCGTTCCGTGTCGGTGGAGCTGCCCGAGTCGTACACCTTGAAGAGATCCGACAGCTCCAGGTCCGGGACGGTGGCGGCCTGCACGTTTCCCTCCCCTTCGAGGACGAGGGTCATGGTGATCGGCTCGTTCGCCGCCAGGGAGTCCCTGTCGATCTTCGCGTCGAATCGGAAGTCCCCCACCGCTCCGGAGAAGGAGGCGGGTCGTCCCTCGGTCGGGAGAGGAAGGGCGGTGAGGTGAAGGGGATCGCTCTTCAGGACGTGGCGGTTCGATCCTCCTCGTCCGCCCCCTCCGCGGTTGAAGATGCTGAAGGGATCGCGGGAGAAGAAGGAGTCCTCTTCATATTGCAGCGTGACCGGTCCCACCGTCAGCTCACCCGCGCGCGTCGGAAAGAGGGCGGTCCGCACCTCATAGACCAGATAGCGAATCCCGTCCACCTCGTCGTAAAAACGGCGTTGGGGAGGAAGATCCTCCTTCCAGAATCCCTCCGTGGAAGGCGGGTCGTATTCCGGGTCGCGCCAGAAACGGACCCGCGTGTAGAGGCGGAAGATGAAGGTGACCTGTTCCCCTACGTACGCTTGTTTTTTATTGACCGATGTGCGGAGGAAGACCTCCCTCTGCTCCCCGCTCGGGGCGCGGGAATCTCGGGATTCGCGTTTTTCCGGTTCCGCGGCCCGATCCGCCGGCGGAGCGTCGGTGACCCGGAACGCGATCTCGGCCGCGCGCGCCTCCCCCCCGCCCGCGTCGGTGACGCGGAAGGGACCGATTTGAAACTCGCCCACCGTCCGGGGGCTCAAGATATAGGTGTAACGGCTGGACGCGGTCATTTTGCCGTTGGCGATGGTCATGCTCTGGCTGGTTCCGGAAGAGTAGACGTGGAAGTGGCGTTCCGTTTCTCCCAGGTCGACCTCGACGTTTCCCTGGGAGCCCTCGACGACGAGGGTCAGGGTGATCCTCCCGTCCAGGTCCGTCTCGTTCCGGTCGACCTGGGCGGTGAGGCCGAGCGCGAACGCTTTCCCGGCGGACACGATCCCCGCGAGGACGAGGAACGCCGTCACGATTCCCAGGGTTCCCCTTCGCACCGTTCTACCAGTCCTTCCCCGAGGGCGCCGGCCGCGCCACGCGCTTTTCCATGCTCTCCCGGCGCCGGCTCTCCTCTTCTTCGGCAAGCGCCTGGAGGATCCTGTGCGCCTGTTCGCGGGTCATCTCCCCGTCTTGGGGTGGCTGCTCCCCTTCATTGGGTCGCCGGTCCTGCTGTTGTTGGTCCTGCTGTTGTTGGTCCTGCTGTTGTTGGTCCTGCTGCTGCTGGTCCTGCTGCTGCTGATCCTGTTGCTGCTGATCCTGCTGCTGCTGGTCCTGTTGCTGTTGGTCCTGCTGCTGTTGGTCCTGCTGCTGCTGATCCTGTTGCTGCTGATCCTGTTGCTGCTGGTCCTGCTGCTGTTGGTCCTGCTGCTGCTGTTCCTGCTGCTGCTCCATCATGCGGAGCGCCAGCTCCAGATTGTGCTTAACGTCCTCGTCGGTCGGGTCGCGGCGAAGGGAGCGCTTATACATCTCCGCCGCTTCTTCCGGTTTTCCCGACTGGAGAAGAACGTTCCCCGCGCCGTAAAGCGATTCGGCGGTGAGGGTCGAATCCGACGCCGCGCCCCGGTAGGCGGCGAGCGCTTCTTCGAGGCGGCCGAGCCGGAAGAGCGCGGCGGCCACGTTGAAGGAGAGCCTCCCCTCTTCCGGCCGTTCCCGTTCGGCGGCGAGGAAGTGGCGGAGCGCTTCTTCGTAGGAGCCCTCGCCATAGGCGCGGGTTCCGTCGGCGTTTTCATCGTACACCGCCCCTCCCCAGCCGACCGCCAAGAGGGCGATCAGGGGGAGAATTCGGCGGCGTTCACTCGATCCGCCCACTCCACACCTCCCTTTTCCGACCGCTCGACGTGGAGAGACCGAACTCGATAAGGAAAAGAATTGTAGCAGGAACGAGGAACCAGAGGTATCGCTCCTCCCGGATCGTCCGTACGCCGGATCGATAGCTCCGCCGCTCCAGGCCGGAGAGGCGGTCCAGCACCAGTTCCAGCGCGTCCGGGTCGTCCCGCAGGGAGTAGACCGCGCCGCCGGTGATTCGCGCCACCGCGCCCAGCACTTCGTCGTCCCGTTTTGTCACGACCAATCCGCCCTCTTGGTCTCTCTTGAATCGTTCCCCTTCGGCGCTCCCCTCGGGGAGGGGGATCAGCTCTCCCTCCGTTCCGCCGAATCCGATCGGGAAGACGGCGACGCCCGCCTCGGCCGCCTCCTCCGCGGCTTCCATCACTTCCCCTTCGTGGTCCTCGCCGTCGGTGAGGAGGACGATCGCCTTCGAGCCGGACGGGCTCTCTTCGAGCATGCGGAGGGAGCGGCGGATCGCCGCGGCGACGGAAGTGCCCGCCGTCGGCGCGGTCCAGGCGTCCACGCCGCCGAGGAAGATCCTCACCGCGCCGTAGTCGGAGGTGAGAGGGCAGGTGGGAACGGCGGACCCGGCGAAGGAGACGATTCCCACCCGGTCCCCGCGGAGCCTGCCCAGAAGCCCTTCGATCTCTCCGCGGGCGCGGTCGAGCCGGCTGGGAGGCGGATCCTCGGCGAGCATGCTGAGGGATGTGTCGAGGGCGAAGACCAGATCGATGCCGCGGCGCTCCACCATTCGCTCCCGCTCGCCGTACTGGGGATGGGCGAGCGCCAGGAGGAGGAAGACGAATCCGAGAAGGACGAGGCGTTCCTTCTTCCGGCGCCGGCCCTCGTCGGCCCCTCGGATCAGGTGGCGAAGCAGGCCGGGGTCGCCGAAGCGGGCGCGGAGCGATTCGCGCCGCCGCCGGCCGATTCGGAAGATCCACCAGAGGAGGGGGACCGCGAGGAGCGCTTGGAGAAAGAAGGGTTCGCCGAAACGCATCAGAGGATCCTCCGGAGGATCACCGATCCCAGGAGCGCCTCCGCGAGAAGGAGGAGCGCCGCCGGGATCGCGAAACGGTCATAGAGATCGTAATAGTTCACGTATTCTTTGCTGGTGACCTCCGTTTTCTCCATTTCGCCGATTTCCCGGAAGATCGTCCGGAGCGCCTCCGTGTCGGTGGCGCGGAAGTAGCGCCCACCGGTCCCGTCGGCGATTTTCCGGAGCGTCTCTTCGTCGATCTCCACGGGGCGCCGGACGTAACGCGTTCCGAACACGGGATCCCGCACGGGGAAGAGCGCCTCGCCCCGGCTGCCGACGCCGATGGTGTAGACTCGGACGCCCACCGCCCGCGCGAGTTCGGCGGCGGTGATCGGGTCGATTCTTCCCGTGTTGTTGACGCCGTCGGTGAGCAGGATCGCCACCTTGCTCTTCGCTTCGCTCGCTTCCAGGCGATTGGCGCAGTTGACGATCGCCATGCCGATCGCCGTGCCGTCCTCCACCATGCCGATTCGGATTTCGTCGAGGAGGCCGAGCAACACGTCCGCGTCGAGCGTGAGGGGGCACTGGACGAAGCTGACGGCGGCGAAGACCACCAAGCCGAGCTGGTCCGATTCCCTTCCCCGGATGAATTCGGCGGCGACGGTCTTCGCGGCGTCGAGGCGATTGTTCGGCTCGAAGTCGATCGCCTGCATGCTCCCGGAGACGTCCATCGCGATCAGAATGTCCACCCCCTCCGCGCGCACGCGGACGTCCCGGGTCCCCGACTGGGGGCGGGCGAGGGCGAGGAGGAGGAGCGTCACCGCGGCCATCCGGAGGATCGCCGGCAAATGGCGGATGAAGGGGCGGCGCGGCGGCCCGGCGCGGCGCACCGACTCGATCGACGAGAAGCGGAGCCGCGGCGCGTTTCGCAGGAGGCGCCTGTGGAGAAGGATCATCGCCGCCAAAACCACCGGCAGCGCGGCGAGAATCCAGGGGTAGGCGAAACGGAACATCAGCGTCCCCCTCCTCTCTCATCGGGCGCCGTCTCCCCCGTCTTCTCCACGAACGCGCGCGCCCGATCGAGGGAGCGCCCCGACTCTTCCCGGGTCGGCTCGATGCCGCGGAACTTGACGAGATCGCAGGAGGCGAGGCATTCACGAAGGAGCGCCGTCGCCTCCGGCTCCAGCTTCTCCCGGCGGATCTCGCGCAGGATCTCCCGCGAGGTTCTCTCCGGCGCCGGCAGCGCGTAACGATCGCTCAGGTAGCGCCGCACCGCGTCGGACAACTCGAAATGGAAGGGGCGCGCCTCCGCCCCGCCCGATTCGAGGGCGCGTCGAAGCCCGTCCAACCTCTCCAGGGCGATCCGGTGCGCGGGCCGCAGGTCCACCGCTCCCAGAACCGGCGCCGTTTCCGACGGGCGATTTCTCCTTCGATGCAGAATGTACGCCGCCGCGGCGAGAAGAAGGAGCGCCACGACGGCGGCGAAGACCATGCGGAGGAAATCCCGCTCGATCGGCTTCGGCCCTTTCACGTCGCGCGGCCGGCCGGTCGGATCGAGACCGACGGAGAGGACCGCGATCGGAATCGGCCGGCTCTCGCGTCCCCCCTCCGGCGGGGCGAGTCCCGGGATCTCGCTCTCTCCCGTTTCGTAGGCGGTGATCCGATAGCGGGCGGTCCGGACTCGGCCGCCTCTTCCCGTCTCCGTCTCTTCCACCACCGGACCGTCCAGGATCTCGAAGGGGCCGATCCGCTCCTCCGGAAAAACGGGAAGGGACGCTTCCTCGCCGGGGCCGGTGGTGAGACGGATGAGAAGCGCGATCGGATCTCCCACCGTGATCGAGTCCCGGTCGACCGCCGTCTCCATCACCGGTTCCGCGGCGGCCGCCGCCGCGAGGAGCGCGAGCAGGGCGGCGGCCGCCGCCGCCCGCCTCATCGACCGAACCTCCGCGCCCGCCGCCGGAAGAACTCCACGAGAGGATCCACGTATCCCCCCTCGGTGGAGACCTCGACCAGATCCACGCCGACGCGGCGGAAGAGGGATCGGAGGCGCGCGTCGTCCCTTCGCCGCCGCTCCGCGTAGGCGAGGCGGAACGCCTCGTTTCCCGTGGAGAGAAAAAGCCGCTCCCCCGTTTCGGCGTCCTCCATCTCCAAGAATCCCACGTCGGGGATCGCGATCTCCCGCGGATCGACGATGCGCACGGCGATCACGTCGTGGCGTTTGTTGGTCACTCGAAGGAGGCGTTCGATGGAACCGTCGAGGAAATCGGAGACGAGGAAGAGGACGCACCGGCGCTTCAAGGTCCGGTTCAGGTGTTCCAACGCGCCGTTCAGGTCGGTCCCCCGCCCCTCGGGCCGCGTGTAGAGCAGCTCCCGGATCACACGGAGAACGTGGCGGCGTCCCTTGCGAGGCGTAACGCTCTTTTCGATTCGGTCGGAGAAGAGGAGAAGGCCGACCTTGTCGTTGTTCTCGATCGCGGAGAGGGCGAGGAGGGAGCAGATCTCGGCGGCCACCTCGCTGCGGAAGTGGCTCGCCGTGCCGAAGTCGCTGGAGCCGCTCACGTCCACGGCGAGCATCACCACCAGCTCCCGCTCCTCCACGAATTCCTTCACGAAGGGACGGTTCATGCGCGCGGTGACGTTCCAGTCGATGCTGCGGACGTCGTCCCCCTCTTGATACTCCCGAACCTGATCGAACTCCATCCCCCGCCCCTTGAAGACGGAGTGGTACTCGCCGGAGAAGACGCTCTCCACCAGCGAGCGCGTGGAGATCTCGATCCGCCGTATTTTTCGGATCAGTTCTTTGGGAAGCATGGCTCGGTCTAGGGAACTTCCAGGTGGTCCAGGATCTTGCGGAGGACGTCCTCGCCGGTCACCTCTTCCGCCTCCGCCTCATAGGTCACGATGATCCGGTGCCGGAGCACGTCGGGGCACAGCTCCTTCACGTCGTCGGCGGTGACGTAATCACGGCCGTCCAGGAAAGCGAGCGCCCGGGATCCCATGTTCAGGTGGAGCGACGCCCGCGGCGAGGCGCCGTAGGCGATCAGTTCCTTGAGGTCCTCCAGGCCGTAGGCGCCGGGGTCGCGGGTGGCCTGCACGATGTCCACCATGTAGTCCTTCAGGTTGTCGTCGATGCGAATCGAGCGGACGGTCTCCCGCGCCCGCCGGAGATCGTCCAGCCCCGCCGCTTCCTCCACGGCGATCCCGTCCACGCCCGCCCATCGGTCCATGATCGCCCGCTCCTCCTCCCGGCTCGGGTAGCCGATACGGAGCTTCAGCATGAACCGGTCCACCTGCGCTTCCGGTAGAGGGTAGGTCCCCTCCTGCTCGATCGGATTCTGCGTGGCCAGCACCAGGAAGGGATCGTCCAGCTTGTGCGTCTCGTTCCCGATGGAGACCTGCCGCTCCTGCATCGCCTCCAAGAGGGCGCTCTGCACCTTCGCCGGCGCCCGGTTGATCTCGTCGGCGAGCAGGAAATGGGTGAAAATAGGACCTTTGCGCGTAAAGAAATCGCTCTCCTTCGGGTTGTACACCATGGTGCCGATCAGGTCCGCCGGAAGAAGATCCGGCGTGAACTGGATTCGTCGGAAATCGGCGCGCACCGCTCGGGCGAGTGTGTTGACGGTGAGGGTTTTCGCCAGGCCGGGCACCCCTTCGATCAGGACGTGGCCTCCGGTGAGCAGTCCCACCAGGAGACGCTCCACCATGTAATCCTGTCCCACGATCACCCTGCCGACTTCGTCGATGATTCCCCGAAAGAGGCGTCCCTCCTCGCGGATCCGCTCCATGCCATCGCCCTGCGTCATGATCCCGCTCCGTCCTCCTTGGTGAAAAAGTCGCGAATCCCGGCGCGCCGTCGCGCCGCGGATCTGATTGCCTGCACACCGGAACGAACGCTCCGGTTCCAGATTACTCCGAATTCAGGACCACCACTTTACGCGTCTTGGTGTAGGGGCCCGCTTCGAAACGGAGGAAATAGACGCCCTGGGAGAGTTCCCTCCCGCCGCGGTCGCGGCCGTCCCAGTCGACGGAGAGCCGCGAGCCCGGCCCCAATCGCCCGCGGTAGACGTCGCGGACGCAGCGCCCCGCCGGGTCGTAGACGCGGATCCGCACCTCCTCGTTCTTGGGGAGATCGAAGATCACGCGGTAGTCCGATTCGCCGAGGAAGAAGGGGTTGGTCGGCCCCTCGTCCCCCTCCGCGCCGTAGAGGAGCGCATAGGAAGCGCTGATGATCCGGAAGGCGTGCCGTCCCCCGCCCGCGGGTGAGGATGCGACGTTTCCCGAGCCGTCCAAAGCCTGTATGGCGTAGGCGATCGAGTCGCCCGTCGAGACGTCGAAGGGGAAATCGGCGGCGAAGAGGTCGCCGGCGCCGTGGACGAGAGAGAAGTCGCCCGAGAGGGCGGGCGCGCCGCCGCCGTCCCAAACCTGGTAGGCCACTCGGATCGAGTCATCCTCCAGCTCCCGGTTGTCGGTGATCCAAGCCTCCACGCGCGCGGGCCACTCGCCCGGGGTTCGGTCCGCGAGGGGGGTATGGACGATCGAGGGCGCGGTGGCGTCGCCGAATTCGTAGTAGGCGACGGGCGCTCCCTCCGGGCTCGTCCAGACGCGGCCGCCGCGCGTGAAGAGAAAGTAGTAGCGGACCGACGATGGATCGACCGGGAGATGGGATGCGACCAGCGTGTCGCCGGCGCCGGCGAAGCCGACCGTGTCGGTGTAGCCGCCGGCGTCGCCGAAAACCGCCCGGGGGGGATCGAAGCCGGGATAGAGGGAGAGCGCCGCCGACGCGCGGAGGGTGTCGCCCTCCAGGGCGAGGTCGTTCTGCGGATCGTGGTGGACCACCGGGCGGAGCGCCGCCTCCCATGCGTTCACGATTCCCCAACCGAGCGCCGTGTCCGGATTCGCCGCCTGGCTCGCCGTCGCATGAAGCGCCTCCATCACGTCCGCCGGCGTGGCGATCGGATGGATCTCCAAGAGGAGCGCGCACACGCCCGCCGTCAACGGGCAGGCGAAGGAGGTCCCCTGAAGGAGTTGGGTGTACCAGCTGTAGGTGGAACCCCCGCGCGGATTCCCCACCCCGGCGACGCCGATGCCGAGGGCGGCCACGTCCGGCTTGATTCTCCCGTCCGCCGTGGGGCCGTAGCTGGAGAAGTACACACGACTCCCGCCGACGGTGACCGCTCCGGCGGCGATCACCCCGGGCGCGTCCGCCGGTGTGACCAGTTTGCGCCACTGGGGATCGTTCGCCTCGTTCCCCTGGGAGTTGCAGACCACCACCCCGCGCTCCACCGCGGCCTGCGCGGCGATCGCGATCGGCGTCGTCTCCCCGTCCAGCTCGGAGAGATCGTGCAGTTCCTTCCCATAGCCGACGGAGCTGCTCAGCACGCGCACCCCGCGAGCCTCGCCCCACTCCACCGCCTCGATCCAATAGTCCTCTTCGGCAAGGGTCTCCTCGTCGCCGCCGTCCTCGGTTTTGGCGAGGTAGAAGGTCGCGTCGTGGGCGGGTCCCACGATCCATCCCTCGTCCCATCCACCGAGCACCGAGAGCACCGCGGAACCGTGGTTCTCCTCGTCGTCGTCGGTCTCGTCGGCGGTCTGGTTGGAGACGGTCGTGTCGTCGTGGACGAAGTCGTACCGTTCGGCGATATCGAGGGAGTCGTAGCAGCGGGCGGCGGTGTAGAAACCGCTGTCGTTGATCTGGACGCGCACCCCTTCGCCGGACCACCCCGCCTCGAGGAGGGAGTCGGCGCGGATCTGGGCGAGCTGTACCGCGGACCAACCGTAGTCGACGGCGGTCTTCCCCGGCGGCGGCGGTGAAGGAAGGAGGCCCGTCGCGAGCGGCTCCGGCCGCGAAAACCGCCTGCCGATCGGTTGCACGCGGATCACGTAGTCCAGGCGGGCGATGCGCCGGATCGCTTCCGGCGTCGCGGTCGCGCCCGCGCCGTTCAACCAACGGGAAGTGGAGCGGACCTCCGCGCCTTCCGCCTCGACGCCGCGGATGTACGCGTCGCGCACCGGAAGGTCTCCCCAATCGTCGCGGAAACCGACCCCTTCACGGCGCGCCCGCGCCGCCGGATCGATCCGGACCGGTTCGTTCTCTCCCCCTTTGTTGCGGAAGAAGATCCAAACCGGAACCGGCTCCCGCGACTCGGCGATCTTGTGGGCGAGGCGAGGGTGGATCTTCCCAGGGATCGGGCTCATCGCCCCATCCCTCGCCGCGACGGCGGGCGCGGCGGTGAGCATGGCGGCGCTCGAAATCAGAATCGCATGAATGAAACGGCGGTTCACCGGAGGACCTCCTCGGCGCGGGTGTACCCCGTCGGGGTGCTCGTGGGCTTCTTGTCTCTCGTTCGAGCGGAGGAGCGTTTCCCCCGCTCGAAGAATCTAACGGTTTTCCCCGGCCGGCGGTAGATTTTCCGTCGCCACCACCAGCTTCCCCACCCGCGATTGCCGTGCCGCGTCCATCACCCGCACCACTTCGCCGTAGGGAACGTCCCGGTCCGCTCGGAGAACCAGGTCCCGCGAATCGGCCGCGTCCAGCGCTTCCGCGAGACGCTCGGTAAGGTCCCTGTCGCCGACGATCCGCCCCTCCAGGCGGACCACCCCTTCACGGTCGATCTGGATCTCCACTCCCGAGGAACGGGTCGCTTCGCCCGACTTCGCCTCCGGCAGGTCGAGAGGGATCCCGGGGAGGTCCCGGAACGTGGAGCTGACCATGAAAAAGATGAGGAGCAGGAAGAGCGCGTCGATCAGGGGCGTCACGTTCACCATCGGCGAGCGTCCCTCTTCCCCGTCGAACTTCATCGCGCCTCCTCCCCCGCCGGAGTCCCGGCGATGCGCATCCCCCGCAGCTTGGCGAGGAGCACGCCCGCGTGATGCTCCATGTCCGAAACGATTTCTCCGGCCCGGCTCGCGAAAAGGTGATAGGCGGCAAGCGCCGGGATCGCGACCGAGAGACCGACGGCGGTGGTGATCAGCGCCTGAGAGATGCCGCCGCTGAGGGCGTTCGCGTTTCCCACGCCGACCAGGGCGATCACGCGGAAGACGCGGATCATGCCGATCACCGTGCCGAGAAGCCCGAGCAACGGCGCCACGCCGGCGATCGCTTCGAGGGCGATCAGCCCCTTGCGGACGCGTTTCGCCTCGCGCCGCCCCGCGTCGCCGACCATTTCCCGGATCTCCTCCGCCGGAAGGTTCCGGTTCTCCAGCGCGGCGCGCACCACGTTGGCGAAACTCCCCGGATTCTTTTCCAGGATGGCGAGGGAGAGGGAGAGATCGCCGGGACCTCGGATCGTTTCGATGAGCCGCACGATCTCCGGAACGAGGATGCGGCGGCGGCGCAGGTTGATCGCCCGCTCCAGAATAACGGCGAGGGCGATCACCGAGCAGAGGCCGAGCGGGATCATGAGAGGGCCGCCGGCGACGAGGAAAGCGATCAACGATTTCATGGGCGCCTCATCGGTAGTAGAAGGTGCAGGTGATCACCCACCGTTCCTCCGGGAAATTCTCCGGGAGCGGCGGGAAGGGGGCGCCGAAGCGGACCGCGCTGAGCGCCGCCGTGTCCAGTGATTCGTGATCCGCTCCGGACACCCGCTCCAGGAGAGTCAGGTTCCCTTCCCGGTCCACGGCGAACCGGACCACCGTGTCGCCTCGGTAGGGAAGGCCGCCGCGGAAGGCGACGGGCGGAAACCAGTGCGCCTCGATCCGGCGCTTCAACTCGAGCAGGTAGGGCGCGAACTCGAAATCGATCGTGTTGAACGAAAGATCGCCGGGGATGGCACGGCGTCCCTCCCGATTGTCCGAGCGGCTCTCCTCGATGGAGCGGCTGACGTTGCTGCGGATCGTCGAGGGAGAGCGTATGGAGGGGCGCGCGGCGGCGGCCGGGGACTCCCCCTCCTCCTGCGGCTTCTCCGGCGCGGGCGCCGCCTCTTGGGGCTCCTCCGCCGACGCGGCGGGACGGCTCTCCTTTATGGGGGATTCGCCGCGCGAAACGGGAAGGTCGTTCCGTTCCGATCCCGGCGCGTCCGGCGACCGGGCCTCGGTACTTTTGGTCGAGACCAGATCGGACTCCGGCGCCACCTCCGCCTCCGGGCCGGGCGAGGGCTCGACGAACTCGAAGACGATCGGCTCCCGCCGCTCGGGCGCCGGGAGTTCCTCCGCCTTCAACCAACCCGTCGCTTTGCCGAGATGGGAGACCAAAATCGGCGCAAGCAAATGAAGGACAAGCGAAACCAGCAGGGCCCTTTTCAGGTTCCAGCGGTTCGCCCCTCGATTCGCTTCGGTGCCCATGGATGCCCGTGTACGAGAAGGGGAAGGGAAAGGGGATCCTCGGGTGTCCGGGAGGCTCGCGTCCTAGTGGTTCTTCTTCTTGTGACGGTCTTTTTTCAAGCGCTTCTTGCGCTTGTGCGTCGCGATCTTCGCGCGCTTTCTCTTCTTGCCGCTCGGCATGGGAACCCCTCCGGCTTCCTCCTGCAGATAGGTTTACATCGACTCCGACGCGCCTTCGCCCGCCGCCGGTTCGTGGGCGACGCGTGGCTCATCCGCCTCTTCCGAGGCGGGAAGGGCCTGGTCGACCAAGTCTTTGAGCTCGCGGGAGACCTTGAAGAAGGGCACCAGCTTGGCGGGGACGTGCACCGTCTCTCCGGAGCGAGGATTACGGGCGATACGGGCTTTGGCGTACTTGATTTTGAAGCTGCCGAAGCCGCGGATCTCCACATGGCCGTTGTTGATCAGCGTCTGGCAAATCGATTCGAGGAACCCGTCGACGATTAGCGCGACGTCCTTCTTGTGAAGGCCGGTTGCGGCAACGACTTCGTCCACCAGATCCGCTTTGGTCATCGGTTCCCTCCCGGTCCAAGTCCCCGGTCCCCCGGGAACGCCGAAATACCAGACAGACGACTCTGCGAAACGCTATCACGGGCGTTTTGAGCCTGTCAACTCTTTTTTATTGCGTAACTTGGGCCTCCCGCTCCCGTTCAGGCAGGAGGAAGGAAACCCTCTCCTCGCCCGGTTCGAGCCGCAGGAGGCGCTCGGAAAGCGTTTCCAAAGGGCTTTCCGGCTCGGCGTGGAGCGCCATCTGTCGTGTTCCGAGCAGGATACGAACGCGGTACTCCCCCGCCGGGAGCCTGGCGAACGCATAGGCTCCGGTGCTGTCCGGCTCGGCGTACTGCGGCCCGGCGCTATCCCCCTCGGCGATCGCCTCGACGATCACCGAGTCGTAGGAGAGTTCCAAGGTGATGCGGCCGGAGAGCTTGGCGGGTGTTTCGGCGTTGATCAACGGGATGACGAGCGAGTCGATCCGCGCGCCCTCCGGGGGGAAGGAGAGCGTGTCGCTGAACCCGTAATCCTCGCGGTCTCGGTCCAGTACGAGATTCTCGTCGTCGTCGATGAACGCGGCGAGGAGAAAGCGGTCCCCCGGAGTGGTGGGGAGGTGGTCGATCCGGAATGTGCCGTCGTTCCCCGCCTCGGTCTCGGTGATCACCGTCGCCGGAAGAGAGTCCGCCGCCGCCGGCCGGAGGGCGCGCAGAATCACCGCGGGCACCTCCCTCCCCCGCCGTATCCCCTCCACCCGTCCCGTCGCGACACCGGCGGGCAGGGAGTCGGCGGATGTGAAGGAGAAAGAGAAGGGGGCCGCCATCAGATTGTCTCGCCGGTCCATCGACTTGGCGGAGACGGTCACCGTGACGATCTCCCCGCCGTCCGGTCGCTCGCCGGCTCCGTGATCGGTGCGAATCAAAAGCGTCGTCCCCTCCCACTCGGTCCGAATCCATTCAGGCCGAGGATAGATCCGGAGGTTTCTCTGCACGCTTCTCTTGTCCATCTTCTCGCTGAACGCGACGGCGAGCACGTAGGGCGGACGGAAGCCTGTGGAGTCCGCCGCCGGCATGGTGAAGATCACCTCCGGCGGGGTGTCGTCCACCGGGCCTCCGGGCGGCGGTCCCTGCTGGGCGCAGGAGGGCGCCAGCAGGAGGACCGCCGTGAGGAGGAGGCGCCGGATCATGCCATCAACCGTTCCAGGATCGCCTTTTGCGCGTGCATCCGATTCTCCGCCTCGTCGTAGATGACGGAATGGGAACCGTCGATCACCTCGGCGGTGATCTCCTCCCCGCGATGCGCCGGAAGGCAGTGGAGCACCAGGTGGTCTTTTCGTGCCAGAGCGGCGAGTCCGGCGTTCAACTGATAAGGGGCGAAGATCTTCGCCCGCGCCGCTTTCTCCGCTTCCTGCCCCATGCTCGCCCAGACGTCCGCGTAAAGCACGTCCGTGTCTTTCGCGGCCGCTTTCGCGTCGTGGGTCACCTCGATCGTTCCGGCGCCGCGGGCGCGGGCGGCGGCGAGGATCTCCGCGTCCGGCTCGTACCCCTCGGGGCAGGCGATGCGGAAGGCGAAGGGGAGGACGCCGGCGGCGTTCACCCAGGAGTTCGCCACGTTGTTCCCGTCGCCGAAATAGGAGACGGTCAAGTCGTCCAGGTTTCCGCGGTGCTCCAGCACGGTCATCAGGTCCGCCAGGATCTGGCAGGGATGGAGCAGGTCGGTCAATCCGTTGATGACCGGGATCGGCGCGTGCGCGGCGAGTTCCTCGGCGTGGGAATGGGCGAAGGTGCGGATCATGATCCCGTCCACGTAGCGGCCGAGCACTTCGCCCACGTCCTGGATCGCCTCTCTCTTGCCGAGGCCGATCTCCGCGTCCGTGAGATACACCACCTGGCCGCCGAGCTGATACATGCCGACCTGGAAGCTGACCCGGGTCCGGAGGCTCGGTTTGTGGAAGATCAGGCCGAGCGTCTTCCCCGCCAGAGGCAGGCCGGCCTTCCCCTCCTTCCACTCCTTCTTCATCTCGATCGCGCGGCGGAGGAGCGATTCCATCTCCCCCCGGTCGAGCTGGGCGATCGACAGGAAATCCTTTTGCAGCATCTTCGTGTTCCTCCTCGGTCGATTCGGTTCGGGCCGCCGCCGGCCTTTCCCGTCGCAGGTGATTTTAATCTAAAGTATGTAACGGGAGAGATCCACGTCCTCTGCGATCGCGCCGAGCCGCTCCCGCACCATTTTCTCGTCCACCAGGAAGCGCTTCACCGGCGTCTCGGGGACCTCATAGAGGATCTCCTCGAGCAGCGTGGAGAGAAGCGTGTGAAGGCGGCGGGCGCCGATGTTCTCCGTCCGCTCGTTCACCCGCTCCGCGATCCGGGCGATCTCCCGAAGGGCCTCTTCCTCGAAACGCAGCTCCACCTCTTCCGCCTGCAGCATCGCCGCGTACTGCTTGACCAGCGCGTTCTCCGGCTCCGTCAGAATGCGGAAGAAGTCGTCGGCGGTCAGGGAATCCAGCTCCACACGGATCGGAAACCGTCCCTGCAGCTCGGGGATCAGGTCGGAGGGGCGGTTCTGGTGAAAGGCGCCGGCGCCGATGAAGAGGATGTGCTCCGTCGAGACGAGACCGTACTTGGTCGGCACGCGGGACCCCTCCACCACCGGGAGGAGATCCCTCTGCACCCCTTCGCGGGAGACGTCCGGTCCCTGGCCGCCGCCCCCGCCGGCGACCTTGTCGATCTCGTCGAGGAAGACGATTCCCGCCTCTTCGACCCGCCGCCGCCCCTCTTCCACGGCCCTTTCCCGGTCCACCATGGCGTCCAGTTCCTGATCGAGAAGGATCCTCCTCGCCTCGCGAACCGGCACCCGGCTTTTTTTCTTTTTCTTAGGAAGCAAAGAACCGAGGGCGTCCTGCACGTTCCGGTCCACGTGGTCCATGCCGCTCGCGGCGAAGATGTCGAAGAGAGGAATCCCTTTCTCGGGGACCTCCACGTTCACCAACCGGTCGTCCCACTCGCCCGAACGGAGCCGGTCGAGGGGTGTATCCGTCTTCTCGGGGGGAACGCGTTTTTCCGCGACGCCGGCCGCGTCCACGGCGAACACCTCCCCTTCCCCCTTCGGCGCGCCGGCGGGCGTCTCCGGCTCGATCATCCGGAGGAGTCTCTCCTCGGAGCGGCGCAGCGCCTCCGGCTCGGCCGCCTCCCGCATCTCCCGCTCCGCTTCGTTGATTCCCACCTCGACCAGATCGCGGATCATGGACTCCACGTCCCGGCCCACGTATCCGACTTCGGTGAACTTGGACGCCTCCACCTTCAGGAAGGGGGCTCGGGCGACCCGGGCGAGGCGGCGGCTGATCTCGGTTTTTCCGACGCCGGTAGGCCCGATCATCAGGATGTTGTTCGGGAGGATCTCGTCGCGGATCCCCTCGTCCGCCCCGCGGCGGCGCCATCGGTTGCGCAGCGCGATCGCCACCGCTTTCTTCGCGCGTCCCTGCCCGATGATGAAACGGTCCAGCTCGCGCACCACCTCGGGCGCAGTCGGCCGCCCGCTTAGCCCCTCGCCGCTCACGCCAGCTCCTCCACCACGATGTGGTCGTTGGTGTAGATGCAGAGGCCGGCGGCGATGCGGAGCGATTCCTCCACGATCCGCGCCGGGGGGAGGTCGGTGTGGGTGATGAGGCCCCGCGCGGCCGCGATGGCGTACCCGCCTCCGGAACCGATACCGATCAGTCCGTCGTCCGGTTCGATCACCTCGCCGGTGCCGCTGATGAGAAAGGTGTGTTCCCGGTCCATCGCGGCGAGGAGCGCTTCGAGGCGGCGCAGGACCCGATCGGTCCTCCATTCACGGGCGAGTTCCACCGCGGCGCGGTGCAGGTTGCCGTGGTGCGCGTCGAGCCGCGTCTCCAGCCTGTCGAAGAGGGTGAAGGCGTCCGCCACGGCGCCGGCGAAACCGACGAGGATCCGGCCCTGGTAGATGGGACGCACCTTGCGCGCCGTCGCCTTCATGATCTGCTTGTCCAGCGTGACCTGGCCGTCGCCTCCCATGGCGACCTTTTCGCCGCGTCGCACGCCGAGAATGGTGGTGCTGCGCATGGTCCTTTACTCCCCCCGGGGGTGAGCCCGGCGGTAAACCCGGATCAGACGTTCCGGGGTCAGGTGGGTGTACCGCTGGGTGCTCGACAGGTGCCGGTGGCCCAGGAGTTCCTGCACGGCGCGGATGTCCGCCCCTCCGTCCATCAGATGGGTGGCGAAGGAGTGCCGAAGCGAGTGAACCGAGAGGCCGTCGCCGACCCGTCTCAGATAACGGCCGACGCGCCTCTGGATCCCGCGCGTCGAGAGGCGCCCGCCCACCCGGTTCAGAAAGAGCGGGTCCTCCGGCGCCGCGCGCATACGGATCGGATCCTCATGAGCGCGGAGCGTCAGATAGGTCCGGACGGCGGCGGCCGCCTCCCGCCCGAAGGGGACGATTCTCTCCCGGTTCCCCTTGCCCAGAACGTGCGCCTCCCTCTCCTCCAGGTCCAGGTCCCCCACGTCGAGGTGATGCGCCTCGGAGAGACGGATTCCCGCCCCGTAGATCAGTTCGATGAGCGCCAAATCGCGAGCCGCCAGCGCCCCCTCGGGCAGATGAACGAGGCGTTCGATCTCGTCCTTCGAGAGGAACTTGGGCAACCGTTTCTCCGGCTTGGGAAAGGATACGAGGGCGGCCGGATTGGCGTCAATCCGTTCCTCCCTGTGGCAATCCTTGAAGAAGGACTTGATCGCCGCGAGGGCGCGGGCGCGCGTGGACCGCGCCGCCCCGGCGTCGTAGAGATGCGCCAGATAGAGGCGGATGTCCGAGGGGGTGATCGACGACGGATCGGGGGCCGCGTCTTTCTCCCCGCTCCCTTCGACGAGGAATTCGAGGAAACGCTCCAAATCGTCCCGGTAGGCGCGGAGCGTTCGCGGCGAATAGCGCCGGTTCCGCAGGGTTCGTAAAAAGGCGTCGATCGATTCCCGCAAGACCTTTCCCTCCGACACCCCCATGGTAACGGCGGAAGGGCGGTCCGGCAACCGGCACGGCGCGGAGGGCGCGCCCGCGGATCAGGGGGCGGCGACGATCAGTTTGACCATTCGGGAGCGCCCCCCGGCGAGGAGACGGACGAAGTAGACGCCGGAGGGGACCGGCCGGCCGGCGTCGTCGCGGCGATCCCAGGAGAGGTCGTGCGCGCCGGCGGCGAAGGAACCGTCCGCGAGGGTCGTCACCGCGCGGCCTCGCAGATCATAAACGCGGAGGGTCGCCGGGCCCGGCTCGGCGAGAGAAAAGAGGAGGCGTGTTCCCTCCCGAACCGGATTCGGCGCGGCGGTGAGGAGCGCGGAGGCAATGGACGTGGACCGCTCTCCGGCGCCGCCGACGCCTGTCCGAACCGGCGTGAGGACGAACCGTTCCGTCCGGTTTCCTTCCAGGCGGAAGGATCGTTCCTCCGGCGCGTATCCTTCCCGTCGCACGCGGAGGAGGTGATCGTTGTAGTCGACCGTCCCCTCCTTGGTCCGGGCGAAGGCGACCGCCTCGATACGGGGCGCGGCGCCGTCCGCCGCGGAAGCGCCTTGGAAGACCGTATCTCCCCGCGCGTCCCGGAGCGTCACCTCCGCGCCCGGAACCGGATGCCCATCTTGGTCCTCGACGAGAACGTCGAGAAGCCAGCGGATCTCCACACGGCTTTCCCGGCAGGGTCCGTCGAAGAGGATCGCGCCGCCGCCGAACGAGGCGTCGATGAAGTGGGCGAGCATCCGCTCGCCGGCGACGAGGACCGAAGGGCCGCCGGATTCCTCGATACGTTCACGAATGAAACGGTTGGGGAGATCCCGGATCCCCTCGCCGAGCCGGACTCCGGTCGCGCAGCCGCGGACCTCGTTCCCCTCGAAGCGGTTCCCGTGAGCGCGCTCCTCGACGCGGAGCCCTTCGGTGGAGAGGCCGATCCGGTTTCCGGCGACGGTGTTCTCCGTCGAGGCTCGTTCGAGCCCTCCCACGCCGATGCCGGCGTACCGCTCCCGACCGGCGCGGAGGACATCGTTGTTTAGGACGAGGTTTCTCCGGCCGCTCCGCACGAAGATCCCATAACGCTCCGCGCCCTCCACGTCGTTCCCCTCCACACGGTTGCCGTCGCTCTCGCGGATCCAGATCCCGTCCATTCCCGAATCGTGGATCACGTTGCGGAGGACCTGGTTGTCGTCGCTCCCCATGCGGATCCAGATGTTGTCCTCGGCGACCCGTTCGAGACGGTTCCCCTCGATCCGATTCCGGTCGGAGTCGTAGAGGAGAATGCCGCCCACGTGCAATTGACCGTTGCCGCAGTCGAGGGCGGTGTTTCCCTCGACCACACCGCCTCGGCAGCGATCGAGAGTGACGGCGCCGCCGTGTTTGCGGCCCAGCCCCACGACGCCGCATCTCTCGAAGCGATTCGAGCGGAGGGTGGAGCCTTCCCCCCCGCGCATCCAGATTCCGGCGATGCCGTTCTCCTCGAAGACGCAGTTCTCCAAGGTCACGTCCAGGCCGGGAGAGGCGAGCACGCCGACGCGGAAACCGCGGATCACGCAGTTCCGGATCACGATTCCCCGGCGGCCCGGACTCCATACGCCGGTTCCCCAACCGTCTCCTTCGATGCACCGGCCGCCGCAGTCGAGAATCACGTCGTCTGCGTCGATCCGAATCCCGATGCCGGAGCAGGCGGTGAGGTCCGCTCGGAGCAACGTGCTTTCGGTAAGCCGCATGCCGCAACCGCAGGGGACGTCTCCGCCGCAGGGGGGCGACTGGGAAGTGTCGACGGCGTGACCGGCCGGTCCGACGAAGAGAGGGTCGAGAGTCGGTTCGAGAATCGGGAGGGGATCGTCGAGAGGATCGCCGGGGGAAGGCGCGGCCGACGCCCACCCTTGCGGGGCGATGGCGAGGGCAAGGGGGAGCCATGCCGCGCGCAGGATACGTATTCGCAACGATTCGTCCTCGGATAGGGCTTGCAAAGGTATGCGCGGTCCCCGGCGGGCGAGAGCCGCGCAACCGATTATAGCGCGTATTTTATGAAATCACAAGCTGTTGGACGAAGGGGGACTTCCGGACTCTCCTTCTTCGGCGGAGAGAACCCTCTCTAATGCGCGGCGCGCCCGTTCGGTCATCGCCTCGTTCCTCTCCTTTTTCCCCCGTCTACCCCGCGGGGCGGACGCCAGGGGCGGGAAGAGGCCGAAGTGGACATTGGTCGGTTGGAAGCCGCTCCCGTCGGAGACGGATAAATAATGAAGAAGAGAACCGATCGCGGTTTCCCGGGGCCACGTGACGAGCGGCCCGCCGCGCGCTTCCCGTGCCGCGTCCATCCCGGCGGCCAGCCCGGAAGCGATCGACTCCACATATCCCTCCACGCCCGTGATCTGCCCGGCGAGGCGAATCCGCGGTTCGGCGCGGAGGCGGATCCCCCCCTCTAAAATCACGGGGGCGCGCAGGTAGGTGTTCCGGTGGAGAGAGCCGTAACGGAGGAATTCCGCGCGGGCGAGACCGGGGAGGGTTCGGAAAATCCGTCTCTGTTCCCCTTGCTTCATGCGCGTCTGGCAGCCGACCAGGTTCCAGGCGGTCCCCCCCTTGTTCTCCCGGCGGAGTTGGATCGCCGCCCAGGGGCGCCGTCCCGTGGCGGGATCGACCAGCCCGACCGGCTTGAAGGGACCGAAGCGAAGCGCCTCCCGTCCGCGCCGGGCGATCTCCTCGATAGGGAGGCAGGCGTCGAAGAAAGGGTTCTCCTCGCAGGCGTGGAGGGGATGAAGGTCGGCGGCGAGGATCGCGTCGACGAAGCGCTCATACTCCTCCGGATCGAGCGGGATGTTCCAGTAGTCCTCCCCCCCCTTCCCGTACCGCGAGGCGGCGAAGAGACGCTCCCTGTCGAGGGATTCCGCGGAGAGAACCGGGGCGATCGCGTCGTGGAAGAAGAGGCGGTTCTCCCCGACGAGGCGGAGAAGCGCGGCCGCCATCGCTTCGGAGGTGAGCGGCCCCGTCGCCACGATCACCGGGCCCTCTTCGGGGAGGGAGATCGCTTCGGTTCGCTCGATCCGGATGAGCGGCTCTCCGTCGATCCGCCCCGTCACCTCCCGCGCGAAGCGGTCGCGGTCGACGGCGAGGGCGGTGCCGGCGGGGACGCGCGTCCTCTCCGCCGTCTCCAGAAGAAGCGAACCGAGCCTCTTCAACTCTTCCTTCAAGAGGGCGTGCGCCGTGGGAGGCCGGTCCGATTTCAGGGAATTGGAGCAGACGAGCTCGGCGAGCAGGCCGGTGCGGTGCGCCCCCGTGGTTTTCTCCGGGCGCATCTCCACGAGGCGGACCGGTACGCCCCGCTTCGCGAGCTGCCAGGACGCCTCGCAACCCGCGAGCCCTCCCCCGATGACGATGACGCCGTTTTCCCGCATGTCCCGATTCTAACGGAATTCGCCCGGCGCCCCCAACGATCCCTACGGGGGGGATAAAAAAAGGCGCGGATCCGCGTCCGCGCCCCGTCGTTCACTCTTTCGCCGCGGTCAGGCCTTCTCCGGCGCCGCCTCCTTGCGCGCCTTGCACTGCGGGCACTCGAGGAAGTCCCCCTGCGCCTTGGTCCGCTTCTCCAGGAGGAGAGGATGACCGCAGGCGGCGCACTTCTCCGCCACCGGCCGGTTCCAGACGGCGAACTTGCAGTCCGGGTAGCGGGAGCAACCGTAGAAGACGCGGCCGTTCTTCGTCCTTTTCTCGGTCAGCTGCCCGCCGCATCCCTCTTCGGGGCAGGGAACGCCCACCGGGATGGATCGCGTGCTCTTGCACTCCGGATAATTGGAGCAGGCGAGAAAGCGTCCGAAACGGCCGGTCTTGACGATCATCTCTCCGCCGCACTTCTCGCACGTCTCACCTGTCGGCTCAGGCTCCTCGCCGTTGATCGGTTTCGTGTTCCGACACTCCGGATAGCCGCTGCAGGCGAGGAAACGGCCGTTTCGCCCCCAACGTTCGATCATCGGCTTGCCGCACTTCTCGCACTCGATGCCGGTTTCCGACTTCAGTTCCTTCATCACTTCCGCCGACTTGTCCTCCACCGTCTCCAGGTCCTTGCGGAAGCGCTGGTAGAAGGAGTCCACGACGTCCTGCCAGCTGTCCTCCCCCGCCTCGACCCGGTCCAGCTCCGATTCCATCCGGGCCGTAAACTTCACGTTAAAAATGTTTTCGAAGTTGATGAGGAGGAACTTGAGGACGTGCCGCCCCAGATCGGTCGGGTAGAAGCGGCCGCTCTTGCGCTCCATGTATTTCCGGTCGGTCAGGGTGGAGGCGATGTTGGCGTAGGTGCTCGGCCGGCCGATGCCGTTCGCTTCCAACTCCTTCACCAGGCTCGCGTCGGAGTAGCGGGGAGGCGGCTGGGTAAAGTGCTGTTCCGGTTCCACCTCTCCGAGGGCAAGCTTCTCCCCTTCCTCCACACGCGGCAGAAGGCGGTCCTTGCCGTTTCCGTTCCCCTCGCCCTCGCCGTTCCCGCTGCTCTCCTGGAAGACCAGGAGGAAACCCTTCTTGCGGATCACCGAGCCGGTGGCGCGGAAGACGAAGGGGCCGCCGGTCAGGGAGAGGGTGGTCTGGTCATAGACGGCGGGCATCATCTGGCTCGCCGTGAAGCGGCTCCAGATCAGGTCGTAGATCCGGTACTGGTCCCGCGTGAGATGGTCCTTGAGCGATTCCGGCGTGCGGGAGACGGCGGTGGGCCGGATCGCCTCGTGGGCGTCCTGCGCCCCTTTCCCCTTCTTGTACTCGTTCGGCTTGTCCGGCAACTCGCCGGCGCCGTAGGCTTCCCCGATGTGTCGGCGGACGTCGTCGATCGCCTCCTGGGCGACACGGGTCGAGTCGGTTCGCATGTAGGTAATCAAGCCGACCGGACCCTCGCCCGGCATGTCGACCCCTTCGTAGAGGGTCTGGGCGATCTGCATCGTCTTCCGCGCGGAGTAATGGAAACGTTTGGCCGCTTCCTGCTGAAGAGTCGAGGTGATGAAGGGGGGCGCCGGTTTGCGCCGGCGGACCTTCTTCTCCACCTTGGAAGCGACGTATTCCTGCTCCTTCACCGCGGCGACGATCCGCTCGGCTTCCTCCCCCTTCTCGATCTTCGGCTTTTCACCGTCCATCTCCGCCAGGGAGGCGGTGAAGGGTTCACCGGCGTCGCCGGTGAAGGAGGCGTCGATCGTCCAATATTCTTCCTGGACGAAAGCCTCGATCTCCTCCTCCCGCTCCACGATCATGCGGAGCGCCACGGTTTGGACGCGGCCCGCGCTGGTCCCTCGATAAACCGCCTTCCAGAGGAGGGGACTGACCAGGTAACCGACGAGACGATCCAACACCCGCCGCGCCTGCTGGGCGTTCACCTTCTGCAGATCGATCGGCAGAGGGCGGCGGATCGCTTCCTTGATCGCCTTCTCGGTGATCTCGTTGAAGAGAATCCTGTGGATCTCGGTGTCGCCGTTTCCGTTCTTGAGGTACTCGGCGAGGTGCGCGGCGATCGCTTCCCCTTCGCGGTCGAAGTCGGGGGCGAGGAAGATCCGATCGGCGCCGGCGGCGGCCTTCTTGATCTCCTTGAGCACCTTCCCCTTGCCGCGGATCACGATGTAGCGGGGCTCGAAGCTGTTCTCCAAATCCACGCCCAGCTCCCGCTTGGGGAGGTCCTTGACGTGGCCCATGGAAGCCTTGACCGTGAAGGCGCGACCCAGGAACTTGTTGATTGTCCGCGCCTTGGCGGGCGACTCTACGATTACGAGTGATTTGGCCATGCGTACCTTGCCTTCGATGAACTGCCCACTGACCGGTGAAGCGTCTCCCGAGTGTTCGGTCGCGCGCCGACCGGGCTTTAATCGATATTGGATCGTGCGCGAATTTTCTTTTTCGATCGCTCCCGCGGAGCTTCCCCTCACCCGCCGCTCCTCGGGCGGCGACGCGTGACCGCGCCTCCGGGTGCGGCTCACTCGACTCGGTCTCTCGCTTCGTGTCGCGAGTCCTCGCGGGGTACTTTCTGCACGGTCCGGGTGAAAACGTGACTCTTTACTGAACGGTCATGATCTTGCCGAGTTCCCGGAGGGTGAAGCGGCTCGCGCCGGCGCGGTCCAAGGACTCTTCCCGGAGAAGACCGGCGAGCAACTCCACCGTCTCCTCCCGGCCGATCGTTCCGGCGTCCTCGATCTGCAGTCTTTCCAGGAGCCTCTCGCGGAGGTCGGAGGAGAGAACGCCGATCAGCGCCAGCTCGATCAGAAGCCCTTCCGCGCCGGGCCGGAAGGGGAGGCGCTCTTCGGCAAGGAGCGGCCGGATCGCCGCCGGGTGCGGCGGGGCGTTCCCGTCCTCCTCGCGGTCCAGGCGGACCAGCGTTTCATCCGGGTCGCCGCCCGGTCCCAGGCTCCTCTGAAGGGCGTCCAGAAGATCGTCGTCCCCGTCCAACAGGGCGAGCAGATCCCGGATCTCCCTTTCCCCATGGTCCATCGACACCTTCGCTCTCCTTTAAGAAAGGCCCGTCCTCCGGTCCGTTTGGAAGCTAAGACCTCCGCCCGGTCGGGGCAAGCCTATTTTCCACAACACTGCTTGTACTTTTTCCCGCTCCCGCAGGGGCAAGGCTCGTTTCTCCCCACCTTGGGGTCCGTCCGGACGCTGGGCGACGCTTTGCCGGAGGGGCGCATGCCGGGGCGGGGCGCTCCGGAGGGGACCGCCTCCCCGGGGAGCCCGCCGAGGGCGGAGAAGGACTCGTGGGACTCCCGCACCCGCTCCGGTTGGGGCGCCGCCGGCCGCCGAACACGGCCGGCGTCCGCCCGCAGGCGGACCGGGCGGAGCAGAAGGCGGAGCGCTTCCTCGTCGATTCGCTCGGTCAGCGTAACGAAAAGGTGAAACGCCTCGCTCTTGTACTCCAGGAGAGGATCCTTCTGCGCGTAGGCGCGGAGGCCGATTCCTCCCTTCAGGCCGTCCAATTCGTAGAGGTGCTCCCTCCAGAGCTCATCGATGCGGGAGAGGATCGCGTATCGCTCGAACTCGACGAGGAGACCGGGAGGCATCCCCTCCTCCTCCAGGGAATGGAGGCGTTCCTCCTTCCGGGCGCGGAAGTGTTCCTTGGCGCGCTCGATCACCCGGTCCAGGGTTTCCTCTTTGTCCGGTTTGACCTCCTCGAAGATCGGCAGGTCGAAGGGACCGAGGAAAACATCGGTCAGACGCCTCTGCAGCTCCGGCACGTCCCAGTCTTCGGCGTAATCGCCTCCCTGCGCGTGCTCGCCCAGCACGCGGGTGCAGTACTCCTCGATGGTCTCTTCGATCTCGCCGTCGAGGTCCTCCGCCTCCAGGACGTGCAGCCTTCGGTTGTAGATCACCTCGCGCTGCTGGTTCATCACGTCGTCGTATTTCAGAAGGTGTTTCCGGATCTCGAAGTTGTGCCCCTCCACCTTTTTCTGCGCCTTCTCGATCGCCCGCGTGACCATGGAGTGGGTGATCACCTCTCCCTCCTCCAGGCCGAGCCGATCCATGACGCCGGCGATCCGCTCGCTCCCGAAGAGACGCATCAGGTCGTCCTCGAGGGAGAGATAGAAAAGGGTGGATCCGGGGTCTCCCTGGCGGCCCGCCCGTCCGCGCAGCTGGCGGTCGATGCGGCGGCTCTCGTGCCTCTCGGTGCCGACGATCCGGAGGCCGCCCAGATCCGTGACACCGGGGCCGAGCTTGATGTCCGTCCCCCGCCCCGCCATGTTGGTGGCGATGGTGACGGAGCGCACCTCGCCGGCGCGAGAGACGATTTGCGCCTCTCCCTGGTGGTTCTTGGCGTTCAACACCGAGTGGGGGACGCTCATCCTTTTCAGGATCCGGGAGATCGTCTCCGAGGCTTCCACCGACACGGTTCCCACCAGAACGGGCTGCCCCCGCTTATAGCAATCGGCGATGTCGTTGACGATGGCGCTCAGCTTTTCCCGGCGGGTCCGGAAGATCTGATCCTGTCCGTCATCGCGGATCACGGGGACGTTGGTCGGAATCACCACCACGTCCAGTTTATAGATCTCGAAGAACTCGCCCGCCTCCGTCTCGGCGGTGCCGGTCATGCCGGCCAGCTTTTCGTAGAGACGGAAAAAGTTTTGGAGCGTGATCGTGGCGAGGGTCTGGGTCTCCCGCTCGATGGCGACCCCTTCCTTCGCTTCCAGCGCCTGGTGGAGCCCTTCGGAGAACCGCCGTCCCGGCATCAGGCGGCCGGTGAACTCGTCGACGATCACCACTTTCCCCTCCTGAACCACGTACTCCACGTCCTTCTCGAAGAGGGAGTGCGCCTTCAGGAGCGCCCGGATATTGCTGATTTTTTCGTTCCGCTCGAGGAAAACCTTCTGCGCCTGATCCTTCGCCGCCGTTTTCTCCGACGGGGACATCCCCTCGTTCAGGTCGATTTCCGTAATCAGAGTCGGCAGGTCCGGGATCAGAAAGAGATCCGGGTCGTCCGGCGAGAGCTGCTGCCGCCCCTTCTCGGTTAGATCGATGTTGTGGTTCTTCTCGTCGATGGCGAAGAAGAGGTCCTCGTCCACTTCGCTCAGCTTCTTGTCCCGCATGAAGTCGGTCTCGACGCGCCGGATCAGCTTCTGCACCCCCTGCTCTTGAAGCAGCTTCAACAGTTTCTTGTTCTTGGGCGCGCCGCGCTGCGCTTGGAGGAGACGGATTCCGCCGCGGTAACGTTCTTCCTCGTCCTCGGAGGCGATCGCCTTCTCCCCTTCCCGGACCATGTCGTTCACCAGCTCGACCTGGTGGCGGACGAGGCGGGCCACCAGTTGCTTCACCTCGTCGAACTTGTGCGTCGAGTGCGGGACGGGACCGCTGATGATGAGCGGCGTCCGCGCCTCGTCGATCAGCACGGAGTCGACCTCGTCCACGATGGCGTAGTGGAAGCCGCGCTGCACGCGGTGCTCTTTGTGGGTCGACATGTTGTCGCGCAGATAGTCGAAGCCGAACTCGTTGTTCGTGCCGTAGGTGATATCGCGGTTGTACTGTTCCTTGCGCGCCTCCGGGTCCATGTCGTGCTGAATGCAACCGACGGTGAGCCCGAGGAAGGAAAAGATGCGGCCCATCCACTCGCTGTCGCGGAGGGCGAGGTAGTCGTTGACGGTGATCAGGTGGGCGCCCTTCCCGGCGAGGGCGTTCAGGTAGAGGGGCAAGGTCGCGACGAGGGTCTTCCCCTCGCCGGTCGCCATCTCGGCGATCTTCCCCTCGTGGAGCACGACGGCGCCCATCAGCTGGACGTCGTAGGGGATCATGTTCCATTCGGTGCGGACGCCGGCCACGTCCCAGGCGGTGCCCGCCAGCCGGCGGCAGGTCTCCTTGACGACGGCGAAGGCTTCGGGGAGAAGATCGTCCACCGTCTCCCCCTCCGCCAGCCGGCGGCGGAACTCCTCCGTCTTGCCTCGCAATTCGTCGTCGGAGAGCGCGGCGTAGCCGGCGAAGTGTTCGTTGATGCGCTCCACCATCGGGCGGAGGCGCCGCACGTCCCGCTCCGTTTTCGTTCCGAAAATCTTGGCGATCAGGTCGAAAAACATCTCGAGGCCGCTCTCCGTGAATCGGCGAGGCTTCGCGCCGGCGCTTCCGAACAAACAGGAACCCCGAAGGTCGTCCTCGGGGTTCGCCTGGTCACGCGATAGGGAACGATGCGAGCCCTTTCCGCGGTGGTTCCCCCATTACGATCCGCGCCGATCGGCCGGTCGCGTCCCGCACGGATAAACCCTTCGCATCCCGCCCCGGGGGCCGGGAGAACGCGGACGCCCCCAAACTACAACCGGTTCGCCGGGTTGTCAAGGGGCCCCCCTCGAGCTCAGTGGCCGATGGCCACCGCCGCCACGCGACCTCCGATGGTGCCCAGGACGATCGCATCGTCGTCCACGGCGGGGCTGGAGTAGATCGCCGCCCCCAGATCGACGCGCCAGATCGGATGCCCCAGTTCCAGGTCGAGGGCGTACAGAAAACGATCATAGGAACCGACGTAAACGACCCCTTCTCGGATCGCCGGCGTGGACGGAACACGTTCGCCGGCGGGAAAGGTCCAGAGCGTCTCGCCGGTTTCGCGGTAAAGTGCGTGGATCGTCCCGTCCTCGCCGCCGAAGACGACCCGGTCCTCGGCGACCGCGGCTCCCGACTGGACCGGGCTGCCGGTGTCCACCGTCCAGACCGGCGATCCGGTCGACGCCAGCAGGCAGTGGAAGCGCCCGTCCTGCGCGCCGAAGTGGACGCGCCCGCCGTCGATCGCCGGCGCGGCGTACACGCGGGCGCCGGCGTCGTAGCGCCAGATCTCGGTCCCGTCGGAGGCGTCGACGGCGTATAGGATCCCGTCCAACGAGCCGAAAAAGACCCGCCCCTCGGAGACGCGCGGCGAGGACCAAATCGCGCCCCCGGTCGGGAACTTCCAGAGCGTTTCGCCGGTCGCCGCGTCCACCGTCCAGAGGTTCCTATCGAAGCTTCCCACGTAGACGCGGCCGGCGTCGACGACGGGGGACGAGACGACCTTGGCCCCCGTCGGCCTTCGCCAGACCTCGGCGCCCGTTTCGGCGGAGACGGCGACGAGGCAGCCCCCGTATTCACCGAAGAAGACCTTCCCGTCGGCGACGGCCGGCGAAGATCCGACGCCCCCCGGCCCTTTCGCCGACCAAACACGCCTCCCGTCGGCGCGGCTGAGCGCGTAGAGATTGCCGTCCCGGCTTCCGACGAAGACCATCCCCCCTTCCAGATAGGGGGACGACGTGACCGCCGCGCCCGCGGTAAACTGCCAGATCAGCGTTCCCGCAGGAGAGGGGCCGAGGACCAGCTCCTCCTCCGACGGCACGACGCCGCGGGCGGGCGGGCTCTCTCCGGCGCGCCGGTTCCAGAATACGGCGACGAGGAAAATGAGAAGCACCAGGGCGAGGGGAAGAAGGGAGAGGCCCGTTCTCCGCCGTCCGCGGACGCCCGCCGGTTCCGACTTCCCGGCTGCGCTTTCCACCGGTCCGGGCCGCTCGGGCTCCGGCGCCGGCGCGCGGCGCCGGACATGTTCTCCTCCGCCGAGAGAGACCCAAATGCCGGCCGTTTTCCCTTCATGGATCAATCGTTCGCAATCCTCCCCCCCGCCGTCGCCGGGATCGCCGCCGATCTTTCCGGCGATCGCGTCGGCCCCGTCGCCGTCCAGGAGCGCGAAACCGCGCAGATCCTCGGCGGAAAGGCTTTCCCGGCCCTCTCCCTTGACGGGCGATTCGTCCCGGCCGGGCCTGTAGAGACGCATGTCGCCGCTCCGGTAGAGGTGGACCTTTCCCGCCCCGCGGTCCACGATCGCCGCGGCGAGGCGGATCCTCTCCAGGTGTTCTCCGCATCCGGCGTGCGCCGCTTCCTCTCGGGCGTAGCGGATCGTGTCGGTGAGCTTCTCCTCGGGCGTCAGGAAGGGCGGTCCGGAGTAGAAGCGGGAGATCAGGTCCTGGAAGAGGCGCTGCGCCGTGTCCGGAACGGGGCCCTCGCGGTCGAGGGGTTTCAAGAAGACGTGAAGCGTCGGAACGGCGCGTCCGGGGGCGCTGCCGTCGTAGGTGAGCGTGTCCCATCGTGCGCAGGGTGCGGACATGGCGAACCTCGCTTCGGAGGATGTGCTTCCGGTGACGGCTCGGAGGCTATCCGACGTCGAACGGGATTGCAACTTTCTTTTGAAAGTGCTTGGACGAGGAGTAGGTCGCCCGTATCTCGAAGCGGGCCCGGTAGGCGCCCGGCGGGGCCGGTTCGCCGGAGTCGTTCAGGCCGTCCCAGATGAGGCGGCGCTCTCCGGGCGGGAAAAGCCTCTCCTCGGCGAGGACGCGCACCGACCTTCCCCGGCGGTCTTCGATCGTGACGGTGAGCCGCGCGCGCTCGGTGAGACGGAAGAAAAAGCGCGCGCCCGGGGAGTCGGCCCCCTTCTCCACCCGCGGATCGAGAAGGTCCGCGCCGATCCAGTAGTACTGCGCGCCGCTCCTCTCGGAAACGAAGACCTGCCCGTACCGCCGCCAGATGGTGATGCCGAAGGGGGAACGGAACTCGCCGTCCCCGCCCCCTTCGCGGCCGAAAAAGGCGAGGAAGCGGAGAGACCGGTCCAGCTTGACGAGACGGTGGTTCGCCTCGTCGGTGAGCCAAACCTGATGGTAATGGTCGACGGCGACGCCGCGGAAGAGGGATGTGGGCGATCCGAGGGTCTCCGCGTCGGTTTCGGCGAGGATCGTCCCGTCCGGCGAGAGCTTGCGGATCCGCTTGCCGTTCCGGTCCACCACGATCAGGAAGTCCTCCTTGCGCCAGGTCCAGGGGTCGCCGGAGTCGACCACCGCGATCGCCTCGGGGTGCGAGAAGATCTCCGCGCCGCCGAGAACGCGCAGAAGCCGACCGGTGCGGTCGATCGCCAGCACGCGTTGGTTTCCGGTGTCGCACAGGTAAATCGTTCCGTCGGTGGCGAGGGCCACGCCGCGGGGGGAGCGGAAACGCGCGGTGTCCCCCTTCGCCTCCTCGAAGGAGCGCAGGAAGAAGAGGTCCCCGCCCCGGTAGCGTAGATGGACGATCCGGTCGTTTCCGGTATCCGCGACATAGACATCGCCGGAGGGGGACGCGGCGATCGCCCAGGGGAAGAGAAACTCCCCCTCGCCGCTCCCCTTGCCGCCGTACACGCGGATCGAGGTCTGGGAATCGTTGTAGATGAGTTGGTGGGCCGCCGAGTTGAGGCCGAAAACGGTCAGCTCGTCGTCGTCGCCGGTCTTGTCCGGCCGGTCCCTCTCGATCAGCTTCACCGCCGCGATCCCCTTCGGAGCGAGAAAGCGGTCCCGGTTTCCCGTGTAGAGGCGAAGGTGAAAGTCGCTCACGTGGTGGAGGCCGAAGTCGTGACGGAAGGGGGGATAGACCAGGGTGGACTCGTCCGGCCCTCCCGCGGCGGCGGCGCCCGCGAGAAGCAGAACGATTCCGATCTTATTGATACAGTTCCGAAGCAATGTTTTGGTACAGATAGCGGTAGATCCAGTAACCGGCCAGGGCGCGCTTCACGTAGTCCCGGGTCTCCGAAAAATGAAGCCTCTCGATGTAGCCCCCCGGTTCGCCCGGCGTGAGCCCCGCCCGCCAAAGGTCCGCCATCCCCTCCCCCGCGTTGTAGGCGCTCGCCACGACGGCGAGGTCGCCGTCGTAACGGTCGATCAGGCTCTGAAGATACCACAGCCCGTAGCGGATGTTCCGGTCCGCCCGGAAGAGTTCCTCCGACGGGAAGTCGTCCGGCTCGCCTAGGGCGCGCGCGATCCGCCGCCCCGTGGAGGGGAGGACCTGCAGTAGACCGCGCGCGTCCGCCGGGGAGTGCGCCTCTTCGTGAAACCAGCTCTCCTGACGCATCAGCGCGAGGACGAGGAAGGGACCGAAGACGCGGTAGGGACGGATCGCCTCCTCCACGCGGTCCAGGTAACCGAGGGGATAGATCAAGGCGAGGAGCTCCGGAACGAGGGCGTTTTCTCCCTTCTTTTCCGCGAGGGCTTGGATTCGGCGCGCGCAGGGGATGGCGCGGTCGAAGAGTCCCAGGCGACGGCATTCCCGCGCGATGCCGAGGAGCGCCTCCGGATCGTTCTCGTGTCGTTTCCGCAGCCGGTTCGCCTCGCGCCGCGCCTCGTCGTTCTCTCCCAGGTCCCGGTAAAGGATGAGGAGATTCGTGTCCGGTTCCGTCCCTTTCGCGCCGCCGTGCCAGGAGCGGATCCAACGGAGAAGGGGATCGTCGCCGCCCCTCCCCACCGGCGGCGGGAGCACGGTGCGGAGCCCGATCCGGCTCGCCGCGCGGATCCCGTAGTAGGTCTCGGCGTATTCTTCCGCCACCTCCCTGTAGACCTCCTCGGCGCCCTCCTTCTCTCCTCGATCCGCGAGGGCTTCCGCCCTCCAGAAAAGGGCGTCCTCACGGTCCTTTCCGCCCCCTCCGCCGCCGGTCATCTTTTCCAGGGCTTGGAACGCCTCCCCGGCGCGCCCGGTCGCCGCCAGGCAGAAGGACCGGTAAAGCGGGGCCCGGACCGCGTAGTCGCTCCGCGGGAAGAGGCGCTCCAGATCGGCGAATGCGTCCGCCGCCTCGGCGTTCTCGCCCGCGAGGCGGAGCCGCCAGGCGATCTCCCACCCCGCCTCCGGCGCGATGGAACTCGACGGATAGCGCCGCGTGTACTCCCTGTACGACTCGATCGACTCCCGCCACTCCCCCGACTTTTTACGGCAGCGGGCGACGTAGAGGAGCGCTTCCCGCGCGCTCGCCCCCTCCCCCGCCGAGAGGGGAAGCACGCGGCGGAGCGCTTCGCGAAAACGGCCCGCCTCGTACAGCGCGCGGCCCGCTTCCAGGGCGGCCTCGCCGGCGAGAGGATCCGATTCCGGGAGGGCGAGCAGAGGGGCGAGGATGCGGAGCGCCTCGTCCGTTCTCCCGCTCCGGGCGGAGGCGCGGGCGCCAAGCAGGGGGAGGCGCTCGTTCCTTTCCGTTTTCCCCTCCTCTTGCATCGCGAGGAGGACCCGGTACGCCTCCCGGGCGCGCCGGTCCCCGGGCCACGTTTCGAGCAGACGGGACCAGAGGGCCGCCGCGTTCGCGTTTCGCCCGCGGCCCCGCTCGTAGCGGGCCGCTCGCGACAGAAGGTCCCGGTCCGTCAGATCGGCGAGGGACGCGCCGTATCCCTCGCGGAGGAGATCGAGGGCGTCCCCGGCGTCGCCGCTGTCGAAGAGGAGCCTCGCCGCTTCCCGCCGGGAGGAAGAGCGGAAGCGGCTCTCCCGGTCGGCGGCGAGGGAACGGTAGAGCGCGATGGAGCGGTCGGTCTCTCCGCTCATCCCGAGCGCTCCGGCGAGCCGGTAACGGAGGAGGTCCGCCGCGGGCGCGTCGAAACCGCCCTCCTCGAGGACCCGCTCGAGCCGCGCCGCGCCCGCCTCGGTCCGGCCGAGACGGAGCTCGGCGAGTGCGGCCGCCGCGGAGAAGAAGGGCTCCTCCGCGCCGATTCTTTCGATCCAAAGAACCGCTTCCCCGTCTCTTCCGGCGCGGACCGCCAGACGGGCGATTCGGCTCCTCTCCCTGGCCCGTAGCCGCGGGTCGGTTACGCGGGGTCTCTCCTGGAGGGCGGCGCGGAGGCGGTACTCCCGCTCCGCCCACCCCATCTCGGCGCAGATGCGGAGAATCCCCTCTCGAGCGGGAGCGGGTTGGGCGAGGATCGAGTCGTCCGGGAGGGCGAGCCAGCCGATGGGCCGGTCTGGAAGGTCGAGGGGTGAAATATCCGCCGGCGCCGCGGGGACGGTGAGGACGGAGACGGCGAGAAGCGCCGCGGCGGCTGGGCGGAGAGCGCGGTTCACGTTCACTCCCATTCGATCGTCGCGGGGGGCTTGGAGCTGACATCATAAACGACCCGGTTCACGCCGGGCACGCCGTTCAGGATCCGTGTCGAAACCCGTGAGAGAAAATCGTGGGGAAGGCGGGCCCAGTCGGCGGTCATGCCGTCCACGCTGGTCACCGCCCGAAGGGCCACCACCCGCTCGTAGGTGCGGCCGTCCCCCATCACCCCCACCGTCTCGACGGGGAGAAGCACGGCGAGCGCCTGCCAGACCCGGTCGTACTCGCCGGATTCCCGGAGGGCGCGGATGAAGATGTCGTCGCAGCGCCGGAGAAGTTCCAGATCGCGGGGAGTCACCGCCCCGAGGATGCGGACCGCCAGGCCCGGCCCGGGGAAGGGGTGACGGGCGACCATCTCCTCCGGAACGCCGATGGCGCGGCCGATGGCGCGCACTTCATCCTTGAACAGTTCACGGAAGGGCTCGATCAGCTCGAGGTGGAGCGTCTCCGGCAGCCCCCCCACGTTGTGGTGCGTCTTGATGGTCGCCGACGGCCCGGCGGTGCTGGTCGATTCGATCACGTCCGGGTAGAGCGTGCCCTGGGCGAGGAAGCGGACTCCCTTCCATCGCTCCGCCCATTCCTGGAAAAGGTCGATGAAGGTGCGGCCGATGATCCGCCGCTTTTCCTCGGGGTCGGCGACACCCTCGAGCCGGCGGAGGAAAAGACTCGCTCCATCGATCAGGTCCACGTCGATCCGGAGCAATTCCCGGAAGTTCCGGAGAACCTCCTCCCTTTCGCCGAGGCGGAGGAGGCCGTTGTCCACGAAGACCGCGTGGAGCCTCTCGCCGATGGCGCGGTGCAGGAGGCGGGCCATCACGGTGGAGTCCACGCCGCCGCTCACCGCGCAGAGCACCTCGCCTTCCGGTCCGATCCGCTCCCGGGCGCGCTCGATCTCCCGCTCCGCCACGCGGTCCGGCGTCCGGTCGCCGCGGCAGTCGCAGACCCGTAAGAGGAAGTTACGGATCATCGCCGGCCCTTCCGGGGTGTGGACCACCTCGGGGTGGAACTGCAAGGCGTAGCGCCCGCGTCCGGGATCGGCGAGAGCGGCGCAGCGGACGTCGGCGGTGCGGGCGGCGATTCGGTACCCGGCGGGGGGCCGGACCACCCGATCGCCGTGGCTCATCCAAACGTCGGTGGAGGCGCTCACGCCGTCGAAGAGGGGCGAGACTTCGTCGACCTCCAGGCGCGCCGGCCCATACTCCCGCGCGTCCCCCCCCTCCACCTCTCCTCCCTCGGCGCGGGCGAGAAGATGCATGCCGTAACAGATGCCGAGCACGGGCCCCCGCCACCGCGGGAACCAGTCCGGAAGGGACGGCGCCCCCACGGCGAAAACCGAAGCGGGTCCGCCGCTCAGCACGATTCCTTTGAGGGAAGAATCGTCCAGGACGGAATCGTTCACGCGGTCCGGCGCATGGATTCGTGAGAGAACGCCCGCTTCGCGGATCCGCCGAGCGATCAGCTGGGTGTATTGGGACCCGAAATCGAGTATGAGGATCCACTCCTGACGTTCCATCGAGCCCTCCTAGTGGCGGAAGTGGCGCACGCCGGTGAGAACCATCGCGAGGCCCCGGCGGTCCGCCTCGGCGATCACCTCCGCGTCCCGTATCGAGCCGCCGGGCTGGATCAACGCGACGATCCCCGCTTCGGCGGCCCGCTCCACGCCGTCGGGGAAGGGGAAGAAACCGTCCGAGGCGAGCACCGCCCCCGCCGTTTCGTGCCCCGCCCCCCGCGCCTTCGTCACGGCCAGTTCCGCCGCGTCGACGCGGCTCATCTGTCCCGCGCCCACGCCCAGGGTCCTGCCTTTCCGGGCGAGAAGGATCGCGTTGGAGCGGACATGCTTCACGACCTTCCAGGCGAAGCGGAGGTCCAGCGCCTCCGCCTCCGTCGGCGCCCGTTCGGTCGCCACGCGCCATCTCTCGCCGGACGGTCCGATCGGGTCCGGATCCATCGTCAGAAAACCGTCCGCCAGGACGCGGATCTCCGGCGGCCGCGCGCCGGCGCCCGCACCCTCGACGAGGAGGAGCCGCAGGTTTTTCTTTTTTCCTAAAAGATCGAGCGCCTCGTCGTCGAAACCGGGGGCGGCGATCACTTCGAGAAAGTGGGGTTTCATCTCCGACGCGAGGAGGCCGTCCACCGGGCGGTTCAGCGCCACGATCCCGCCGAAGGCGGATTGCGGGTCGCCGGCGTAGGCGGCGAGGAACGCCTCGCGGGGGTCCGCAAGGGCCGCGGCGCCGCAGGGGTTTCCATGCTTGACCACCACCGCGGCGGGACCGTCGAACTCACGCACCAAGCGGAGGGCGGCGTCCGCGTCGAGCAGGTTGTTGTAGGAGAGCTCCTTCCCCTGGAGCACGCGAAAGCGGTCCGTCGAGCCGGACCGATCGTACCAAGCCGCACTCTGATGCGGGTTCTCTCCGTAGCGGAGCGCCCGGCGCAGCGTCCCTTCCAGGCGAAAACGCCGGGGGTGCTCCTCCCCTTCCCCCCCCTCGTCGAACCAGTCGCGGATCGCCGCGTCGTACTCCTCCACGTGCCGGAAGGCGGCGGCGGCCAGCTCCCGTCGATACGCGAGGTCCGCCCCCTCCGGAGAGGCGAGCCGTTCCAGGAAGGGAACGTACTGGTCCGGCCGGTGCAGCACGGCCACGTCCTCGAAGGATTTCGCCGCCGCCCGGAGGAGAGAGGGACCGCCGATGTCGATCGACTCGACGATCTCCTCCTCCGTCGCGCCCGGCGTGGCCGCCGTTTCCCGGAAGGGATAGAAATTCACCACCACCAGGTCGATCGGTTCGATGCCGTGTTTCTCCATCTCGCGGCGGTCCCCCTCCCGGGAGCGCCGTCCGAGGATGCCGCCGAAGATGATGGGGTGCAGCGTGCGCACGCGCCCTCCGAGCATCTCCGGAAAGCCGGTCGCCTCTCCCACTTCGCGGACCGGCACCCCCTCTTCGCGGAGGCGGCGGGCGGTGCCGCCGGTCGAGAGGATCGTCGTACCGCCGGCGGCGAGGGCGCGGCCCAGTTCGACGATCCCCTCCTTGTCCGAAACCGACAGGATCGCCCGGGCAATCCGCTTCATCGTGTTCCTCCGGTTCTTCTCTTCCCTTCGGGTGAGCGGTCGATTTCCGGCGGCCGGCTCTCAGGCGGCGGCGGCCGGACCGGTCAGGATGGCGAAAATCTCTTCATAGCGCGCCAGGGTGGAGCGGATCACCTCCGGCGGCAGGCCGGGCGCGGGCGCCTCTCCGCGCCAGCCGATCCCGAGAAGGTACTCCCGAACGTGCTGTTTGTCGTAGCCTTCCTGCGGTTCGCCGGCGCGATAACGCTCCGCCTTCCAGAAGCGGGAAGAGTCGGGGGAGAGCGCTTCGTCGACCAGCAGAATCCGGTCGTCCCGCCCGAGTCCGAACTCGAACTTGGTGTCCGCGAGGAGAATTCCCCGCGCCTCGGCGTGCGTGGTCGCCTCTCGGAAGAGGGCGAGAGAAAGGTCCCGGAGGCGCCTCGCCGTCTCGACTCCGAGTTCCCGCTCCATCCGCTCGAAGGGGACCGGCTCGTCGTGGCCGTTCTCCGCCTTCGTGCTGGGGGTGAAAATCGGTTCGGGGAGGCGCTCCGAAAGACGAAGCCCCGGCGGCAGCGAGACGCCGCTCACTCCCCCCTCTTTCCGGTAGTCCCGCCATCCCGAGCCGGCGAGATAGCCGCGCACCACGCACTCGAACGGAAAGACCCGCGCCTTATGGACCAGCATCGATCTCCCCTCGAGCAGAGTCTCACCGCGGAAGGGCTCGGGGAATTCCGCCGTTTGGATCGTGATCTTGTGGTTCGGCGCGATGGAAGAGAGCCGGTCGAACCAGAAGGCGGAGAGACGGTTCAATACCTTTCCTTTCCCCGAGACCGGGGTGGCGAGGACCCGGTCGAAGGCGCTGATCCGGTCGCTGGTGACGATCAACATTTGTTCGCCCAGGTCGAAGATATCCCTGACCTTGCCGCTCCGGTCCGGGCGCCGTCCCGCGACGGTCGCGATTTCCGAGCCCCGCTCGCTCAAGCTCCCCCCTCCTTTTTCGCGCGAAGGACGCGCCTCCCCTCGACGCGAATCCCCCCTTCCAGCACCATCCGTATCGCCTCGGGGTAGATCCTGTGCTCCTCTTCCAGAATGCGCTCGGCGAGCGTCTCCGGCGTGTCGCGATCCTCCACCGGGACCGCCGCCTGCAGCAGGATCGGTCCGCTGTCGATTCCTTCATCCACGAAATGCACGGTGCAACCCGAGAAACGGACGCCGTGTTCGAGCGCCTTGCGTTGGACGTCCAGACCGGGGAAGGCGGGGAGAAGGGACGGATGGATGTTCAGGACCGCCCGGGGAAAGTAGGCGAGAAAATCGCCGGAGAGGATACGCATGAAACCGGCCAGCGCGACGAGGCGGACGTTCCGGGCCCGCAGCTCCTCCACCATCCGCCTCTCGGCTTCCGGAGAGAGGCGCGCCCCCTTCCGTCCGGGCGGAACATGCACGGCATCGGCGCCGGCGACGCGGGCGTGATCGAGGGCGGGCGCTTCCGCCGCGTCGGAGAGTACCACCGCAACCCGCGCCGGGTACGCGGGCCCGGCGGCGGCTCGGAGAATCGCCTGCAGATTGCTTCCCCTGCCGGAGGCGAGCACGCCGATCGGAACCTTCTCCAAGAACTTCCTCGCGAGTTCCCGCCGGGGCGCGGCCGGCGCCGTCCGTCCCGTCCGGGCTAGTCGTCGTCGGGCTGCTCGGTGACGAAACGGGCCCCCACGGTGACCATGGTGCGGCCGTCCTCGGCGCTAAGCAGGTCGCTGTTCTGAACGCCCAAGTCGATCTGCAGGATCGGCGAGAGCCGGTAGCCGACGCCGGCGGTCAGGAAGTACTCGTCCGCCGGAAAGAGGGTTCCGCTCCACTCGATGTCCCGGAGCTCCTCACGCCACGCCGCGTCCCCCGGGAACTCGTCCGTGCTCGGCAGATCGGTCGGGTCGAAGGAGGTGCGGAAACCGCCTCGAAAAGTGACCCTCTCGTCGAAGTCCCACTCGGCGCCCAGGCCGAACTGGAAGGTGGATTTCAGATACGGGTGCACGTCCTTCCAGTGCTGGTAGGAGACGTCGCCGGCGAAACGGAGTCCCTCGCTCCAGTAGAAGGAGAAGCCCGCCTGCATGTTCCAGGGGGTTTTGTCGAAGACGGTCCGGTTGTCCTTGGCGTAGATCATGGTGGTCCGGGCGTCCACGAGAAGCCCGCTCTGCAGCTCCGAACCGGTGCCGAAGGCGAGGGCGCCGTCGATCCGGTCGGTGAGACGGTAGTAGAGTCCCCCCGTGATCCGCAGGGTGACGTCGTTGGTGTTCCCCTCCCGGTCCACGTAGTCTTTCTCGATCAGGTCGTCCATCTCCTCGCCGCTGGAGACCGGCGAGCTGTAGTAGTCGATCTTCTTGAAAACCTTCTTTCGGTCGATCCAGAAGCCGAGGCCGAAGCTGGCGTTGGGAGTGAACCGATACCCCGTGGTGAAACCGAAGGAACGGATCTGAGCGCGGTCCTGGTAATCGCTGATCAGTTTGTCCGGGTCCTCCTCGGCCTTCTTCGTGTATACCGGCTTGGTCCCCCCCTCCGGGAGGAGTCCGAAGAGATGCCCCCGGATGTCGTGATCGTAACGGGTCACCTCCATGATCGCGAAACTGAAGCCTCCGCGATCCGGAAAGCGTATGCCGATCAGACCGAGCTCGTTCCTCTCCTGGTAGGTGAGCGCGTTGTCCCCCTCCCCGCTGACGTGGTCCGGGCCCCCGGTGAAGACCCCCTCCAAGGTGAACTCCAGGTCCGAGGTCCAGGGGAGGATCGCCGGGTTCGTATAGGCGCAGGCGACGCCGCCCGGAAGGGCGACGTGGGTTCCTCCCATCCCGGCGTACCGGGCTCCGAGAGGGAGAAATTCCGAGTTCAGGAAGCGATTGTTCTCTTTGGCTCGCGCCGCGCCGGTGGGAAACGCGAGGGCGATCCCGATGAGGATCAGGAAGTACCGTTTCGGCATGCCGCCCCTCCGGTTAAGGTTTCGCACGGCGTTGTTTCGCCGGGACGCGTTGAATCACAACGATTTGTGGTCACTATAGGAACACCACGGCTCCCTGTCAAGGCGCGTCCTGCCCGTCGGGCGGCGCGGACCCCTTTTCCGCAGGATCGCCCCCTCCGCTCGAAGATCGATTCTCCTCTTGACCCCCTCGAGGCGGAAATGATAGATTTTAGGATCGTTGTCGACAACGGAGGAGAATTCGATGCCTCATCATGTTTCCGCGAAGAAGCGGTTGCGCACCAACAAGAAGAGTAACATCGCCAACCGCATCAAGCGATCCGTGATCCGAACCCTCACCCGAAAGGTGCGGGAGACGGAAGATCCGGAACAGGCGGCGGCGGCGCTCCGGCAGCTGGTCTCCAGCCTCGACAAGGCGGAGAAGACCAACATCTGCCACAAGAACCAGGTGGCCCGCCGGAAATCCCGCGCCCAGAAACGGATCAACAGCCTCACCGCGTCCTCCTAAGGGACGGCGGAAGAGAAAAGAGAACGGCCGACGCGTCCGGCGCCGGCCGTTTTTCCCGTTTTTCCGGTCTCTTCAATCCCGCCCGCCGAGACGCTCCTCGAGGCGACGGAGCGCCTTCCCGATCAGATCCTCCTCCTCCGGCGTCGGGGGCGGCCCTCCGCCGGGAAAGCCGCAGCCGGGCGGCGTGGGATCGCCGTGGAGACGGATCAGGCGCTCCACCTCGTCCCCGCAGAGCGGCTGAGCGCCGCCGAGGAGGCGCGCGGTGAGCGTGATCCGCGCCAGGCTCTCCACCATCTCCATCCGATGGAACGCCTCCCAGAGATCCTTCCGGCCCAGAGTGACCGCGCCGTGATTCTTTAGGAGAAAAGCGTCGTGGCAACGGGCGACGGGAAGCGCCGCCTCCGCGAGCGATTCCGTGGAGGGTGTGCCGTAAGGGGCGGTCGGAACGGAACCGACGGAGACGACGACCTCGGGAAGGACCGCCCCGTCCAGGGAAACGCCGGCGACGGCGAAACCGGTGGCGGTGGGCGGGTGGGCGTGCGCCACGGCGCGGATCTCCGGCCGGAGGCGGTAGAGGGCGAGGTGAAGGAGGATCTCCGAAGAGGGCCGCCCGCCGCCGGCGATCTTTCGACCTTCGCCGTCGACGGTGACCAGGTCGATCGACCGGAGTCTCCCCTTGCAGACACCGGCGGCGGTGACCAGAAACCGGTTTCTCTCCAGGCGGATCGAGAGGTTTCCCTCGGTACCGATCAATAAACTACGGTCATAAAGAAGACGGCCGACCTCGATGATCTGCGAGGTGGGGTCGGACGGATTCACGGCGCATCGCCTTTCCGGTAGGCGACGAGCCCGCCGCTCACCACCTCGTCCACCACCGCCGTGATCACGCTGCGGACCGGGATGCCGTCGGCGCCCAAAATCGCTTCGGCGGAGCGTCCCTCGCGGTTGACCAGCACCCGGTCGCCGATCCCGGCGTCCACCGAATCGAGGGCGATCTCCGTCTCCCCCGACGGCTCCCCTTCCGGCGTGACGGGGCGGACCAAGAGGAGACGTCTCCCCGCGAGGGACCCGTGCTTGACGGTGGAAGTTACCGTGCCGATGACGTCGCCGAGAATCATGGCTCGAGGTCGATCCGATCGACGATTCCCAGGATGGTCACGTCGCTCGGCAGTTGAGGTCCGAAGAACGCCTTGGCCGCCTCTCGCTTCTCCACGAAGTAAACCCTCTGGCCGGGGGCGGCGCTCACCGTGTCGATCGCCACGAGGGGCGCCTCGGTCGGGCGGCCCCGCTCGTCCAACGGTTGCACCAGAAGAAGGCGCCTGCCGACGAGGCTCTCCGCTTTCTGCGTCGCCGTCACCGTGCCGATCACGTCGCCGATCCGCATGCTAGAGCCACTCCGCGGTGAGCCGTTCGAAGATCTCCTCGGTCGGCGCGGGGATCACCACCTCCGCCACCAGCCGTTCCCGCTCCCGGGCCCGCGCCGCTCCCGCGGCGACCGCCGCCTCCACGTCCGCCTGGCCGCCGGTGAGGAGCAGATATCCCTTGCCGCCGATCCTTCGGGCGAGATGCACCCGGAGAAGCGCGACTTCCGCCGCTTTCGCCGCCGCGTCCGCCGCGCACACCGCGGAGGCGGCGGAGCCGGTCTCGATCACGCCGAGCGCCTCGATGGACGCCGCCGGCCGTTTCCCCTCGAGCAGCGGGAAAAGGGACGGGTGGGCGGCGGGCAGGTAGACCTCGTCCACCAAATCCTCGCCGGCGGTCTCCCGGCCGCGCCGATAGGCGGCGTCCACCTCCCCCACCGGGCCGCGAAAGAGAATCAGGAACTTGCCCGGGTCCAGGGGGCGCATCTCCAGGAGCCGCACCCGCGCGGCTTTCATCAACGCGTCGGCGGCGCGGTATCCCCCGGCGATGGAGTCCAGTTCGAGCAGGGCGAGCGCTTCCATGGTTTCCGCCTAAACGATTCGGAACCGGTCGACGAGCACGCAACGGCGCGGCCGGGTGAAGGTGCGGGCGTCGGTCAGCCCCTCGCCGGTGGGGCTGGCGATGGTGAAGCTGGTGTGCCCCTCGCCGCCGAAACCGAGTCCGGAGTAGTTGGGGCCGTTCTTCACGAAAATGGATGTATTCACCGCTCGGGCCATCCGGCTGAGGGCGTCCAGGTTCCGGGAGTGCATGCTGGCGGTGTGACCGAAGCCCTGCTCCACCCGGACCGCCAGGTCGATCGCCGCGTCCACGTCCGGCACGCGGCAGAGAGGGATGACCGGCATGAGAAGCTCGGTCCAGACGAACGGGTGATCCGGCTCCGTCTCGACCAGAACGATTCGGGGATCCCCCGCGGCGGGGACGCCGAGGGCGTCGAGAATGCGGCTCGCGTCCCGTCCGACCCATTCCTTGCGCGGGGCGCCGTGTCGTCCCGGGCCGGCGTTCTCCGCGAGGACCAGCTTTTCCAGCGCCTCCAGGCGGTTCGGTTCCAGAAGGTGCGCGCCGGCGCGGACCATCGCGTCGCGAAGGCGATCCGCGACGGCGGCGACGCAGATCACCTCTTTCTCGTCGACGCAGATGATGTTGTTGTCCAACGAGGAACCGAGGACCAGATCCTTCCCCGCCCTCTCCACGTCGGCGGTTTCGTCCACCACGGCGGGCGGATTTCCCGGCCCGGCCGCCACCACCCTCTTCCCGCTCCGCATCGCCGCCGCCACCACTCCCGGCCCGCCGGTCACCACCAGAAGGCGGATCCCCGGGTGCGTCATCAGCGCCTGCGCGGTTTCGATGGTCGGCTCCCGCACGGCGGTGAAGAGGAAGGGAGGCCCGCCCGCGTCGTGGATGGCGCGGTTCAGGAGGACGATGGTCCGCGCGGTGGTCTCCTTGGCGCCCGGGTGTCCGTTGAAGACGACGGCGTTCCCGCCGGCCATCATGGAGATGCCGTTGTGGATGATCGTTTCGCTCGGGTTGGTGGAGGGGGTGATCGATCCGATCACGCCGTAGGGGGCGCGGTCGGTCAGCGTGAGCCCGTGGTCGCCGGTCACCGCGTCGGGATCGAGGATCTCCGGTCCGGGCGTTTTCTCGGCGGCGAGGACGTTCTTGCGGACCTTGTCCTCCACACGCCCCATGCCGGTCTCCGCCACGGCGAGGCGGGAGAGTTCGTCCGCCCCCTCCACCGCCGCGCGGCGGACGGCGGCGACCGTCCTGCGGCGCGCCTCCAGCGGGAGCGCGGAGAATGCGCGAAACGCCTCCGCCGCGGCGCGCGCCGCTTCGTCCAGGGTGTCGAAGAGGCCGTCCCCCGCCGTGGACGGGGCCGGGCGCGTCCCGGACGCCCCCGCGGTCAGCCTCTCCAGCACGCGGTCGACGATCGCGTCGATGTAGGAATCGCCCTTCTCCACCGGTCCTACGCGTCCTTCCGGTAGGTGACCCGCCCCTCCGCCTCGACCAGATCGACGATGGCGAGGATCACCGCGTCGACCGGCCGGTTTTCCGTGGCGGGGGTGAGGCGGGAGGAACTTCCTTGGGCGCAGAGAACCACCTCGCCGACGCCGGCGCCCACGGAATCGACGGCGACGAAGGCGCCGCCGGACGGATTACCCTGATGATCGACCACGCGGACCAGGAGGAGCTTGAGGCCCTCCAGCTTGGCGTCTTTCCGCGTGGCGACCACCGTGCCGTCCACCCTGCCCAGTACCATCTACGCTCCCTCCCCGGAACCTCGTTCAGTCGTTGTCGCCGGAGCGCTTCCCGATGGGGAGCACCTCTTCCAGGTTCGAATGGGGGCGGGGAATGACATGCACCGAGACCAGTTCGCCCACCTTGCTCGCCGCGGCGGAACCCGCTTCGGTCGCGGCGCGCACGGCGGCCACGTCTCCGCGGATGATCGCCGTGGCGTAACCGCCGCCGATCCGTTCGTAGTGCACCAGGGTGACCTTGGCCGCCTTCACCATCGCGTCCGCGGCTTCCACCACGCCGATGAACCCGCGACACTCGATCATGCCCAACGCTTCGCCCATGCTCTCCTCCTTGCGACGATCCGGCCGACGGGCGGCTCGGATCGGGGTGTGTTTCCTCGAGAATCTCGTGGAACGTAGCAGAGGGGGCCGTGCGCTGTCAACGGAAACGCGCTGATCTCATGCGGTTCCGGCGCGGAATGGAGGGGAGAATCGAAGAGGGGCGCGTCCCCGCGCGTCTCTTTAACGGATGAGGACGATCTTGCGGGTTTGGTTCCAGCCGTTCCCCCGGAGCACGGAGAAGTAGACGCCGCTCGGCGCTTCCTTCCCGCCGCCGTCCAAGCCGTTCCAGGCGATTTCGTGCCAGCCCGGCGGGCGGGCGTCGTCCATCAGCACGCGGACCAGCCGTCCCCGCACGTCGAAGAGTGCGAGGCTGACGCGCTCGGCGCGGGTGAGTGCGAAGGAGAGGGTGGTCGTCGGGTTGAACGGATTGGGCGCGTTCGGAAGAAGTTCGTTTCGGGACGGGAGGAGCCCGTCTCCCGCCGCGGGAAGCCCGGTCACGCTGTGCACGAGGAAGGTGAAGGGCGCGCCCGCGGCGCTCGCCTCGACGGAGGCGGTCCGGCTCGTGTCGTTGGTCCCGTAGAGGAAGGTGGTGTCCCAAAGCGACGGGTCACCCCAGACCCGCAGGTAGTACTCCACCACGTCGTCGACGTCGAAGGTGGAATCGACGAGAACGGTGAGGTAATCGACGCCGCCGATCAGCGTGTCCGAAAGGACCGGGAAGAGAGAGTAGTTCGGATCGCCGGCGACACGGAGAACGGCCGCGCCGCCGGTGACGTTCCCGGAAGGCTCGGCGCGGATCGTCAGAGTGATCGACGGATCCGCGTCGCTCGGGATGAAGGGATACCGCATCGGCACATAGGGGTCCGTCTGCTCCGGCACGTGGAGCGCGGCGAGCTTGCTCCTCCCCGCCGTGAAGGCGTAGTCGTCCCCGGCGTTCTTGTCCCGCAGACCCGCTTGGTAGGGGGCTCCGGCGGAGACGTAAAAGGAGACCGTGTCCCCGCGGTGGAAGGCGGTTCCATAGGGGATCTCGCCCCGCCAGTAGCCGTATCCCCCCTCGTTCCTGTCCAGGGCGAGGGGCGCGGAGTCGGTCGTGGTTCCCTCCCAGCGGACCCAGCCGGCGAAGCCGCCGATGTCGAGAGTGTCCGCCGGTTCGATACGGACCTCGACGCGCGCGTCCTCGTTGGGGAGAAGCGAATCGCCGTCGGCGAAGTTGGTGTAGCCGGAGAGCGTGGAGTCGAGGAAGGCGATCCCCGCGAGGGGGAGCCGGGTGGCGAATCGCGATCCCACGCCCCAAAGGCCCCATGTGCCGGAGAGGACGTCCAGGCCGCGCGCGCGCCACCAGAGGATGGTCCCCTCGGGGAGGCCGGCGCAGGTCCAGAAGGTGTCCGCAGGCGATCCGGCGGTCGCTTCGCTGTCCACCAGCACGTCGGTGAACAGGCTGTCCCGGGCGATCTGCACGGCGTAGGCGATCAATGTGTCGAGCGGATCATCGAGGGGGATCGCGCTCCAGAGAAAGTCCGTTTCGATTTCGACATAAAGCGATCCGGCCGGGGGCGCGAGGAGGGCCGCCGGCGGGAGCGGGTAGAGAGGCGTGGCGGTGGCCTCCGCGCGCGCCGAGGGGTTGGACGCCTCGTCGAGAGAGAAGAAGGCGTAATAGTAGGTGGTGTCCGGGAAGAGGCCGGCGTGGATCGTCGTGTCCGGTTCGCCGGGGGCGCCGGCGCGCCGTTCCAGGAGGAAACCGTCGAGCGTGTCCGCCGGGTAGGCGGCGGTGCCGAAGCGGATCATCACCGCTTCGTAGTCGCCGTCCTCGGGCGCGACCCAGGCCAGCGTGACCGATGAGTCGAGGGCCGCGGCGACGGGCGATGCCACCGGTGACGGCGGCGTGCCGTCGTAGACGAGGAGCGTCTCCGCGGCGAAGACCGTGTCCGCGTTCCCCTCGGAGTTGATCGCCCGGGCCTCGAAGACGTGGGCGGTCTCGGTCACCGCCGGAGCGGTGAAGGTGAAGGCTTCCCAGGTGGAATCGAATACGCCGTCCGCCGGCTGCGCGACGAGCCATTCCCCCCCGTCTATGCGGACCTGCACGGCGGAAATCGTGTTCAGCGTGATGTCGTTCCCTTCGCCGAGCGCGTTCCGGTTGGTGCGGGGATTCACCTCGGCGGCGCCGCCGACGGTCGGAGTCACATCGTCGGTCGAGTCGGGGAAGGCGTCGAAGAGGGTGCTCGGATGGGTGTCCAGAATATCGGCGATCCCGTCTTCGTCGTCGTCGGCCATCCCGACCTGCGCGAGGGTGTAGACGCAGGCGGCGCTCGAGTCGTAGGCCGCCTGCAGGTCGTCCCGCATGATGCACGATTCGTCGAGAATGCAGGAACCGTATTCGCTGTTCTGGTTCTCCGCGTAAAGGTATCCCGCCTTCAGGGCGCACCCCTTGTGGGCCGAGTAGTATTCGTCGAGGGCGTAGAAATTGTGCGCCAGCTCGTGCGCCTCGACGGCGCGCATCCCCCCGATCCCGTAGGAACCGCAGTCGTAGGTCATGCAGTGGTAGGGCCCGCCGTAGTAGGAGAACCCGATCAGGCTGTTGGCGAACCTCCCGTCCGGATCGTTCTCGGAGTCGGCGACGAAAACCGCCACCGCCCAGTCGGCGCCGTGGGTGTCCCGCACGTCGTTCAGGTAGGAACGGCCGCGAAACCATGTGTCGCCGGAGGCGTAGCCCAGGGAATCGAAAACGGTGCGGACCCAGAGGGTCTCCTGTTTCGCCACGAACGCGTTGCGTGAGATCGGCTCATAGGGACAGGGGATCGGATCGGGGATTTCATACACGAAGGAAAGCCGCCCGCCCGGCGCCTTCCCGATCCACCAGGCCGCTCCCTCCTGCACCTCGGCGATCACGGAGTCGATCCGCGCGGCGGACCAGTTTTCGGTGGAGGGATCGATCGAACCGTCGCTCTCCGGAAGGAGGATGGCGATCGCGACCGTGCCGAGGAAGAACTCGCTCGTGTCGAAGAAATTGCCGCCCGGAGGCGCCTTCATCATGCCCCCGTCGCCGGCGGGGGCCGGACCGGCGCGGCTCTCTCCCGGCTCTCCGGCGCGATGCGCCCCCCGCGCCGGCGGCGAGAGCCTCCTGTTCCAAGCATGCGCCGCGAAACGCGCGGTCCGCTCGAACCCGGCCGACTCCGACTCGGGGATCGCGTCGAAACGGACGGTCCAATCGTCGCGTAGCCCGGCGATCCTCTCCCAGAAGGAATCCGGTCCCTCAATCACCGCACCCCCCGGTGGGAAGGCGAAGAGGAGACGGCCGCCCGCTCCCTCGATGGCGTCCCGCGAATCGGTCCAGCCCGCCCCGCCCGGCGCGATCAGAAGGAGCCCTTCGACCGCCGCCGCGGGGAGGGCCGCGCAGAGAAGCGCGCCGGCCAGGATCGAAAGCGCCGGAATAGTTCGAAGGAAGCGCATCGTCAACCCTCCGCCGCGGCAAAGGGGATCGCCGAGGGCGGCGCGGGCGCCGAAAGGAAATGGGGGATGCGGAAAGAAGGGGGTTCCCCGCCCCTACCGTGTGCACAGGTAACCGTGAAACTCGAATCCAAGTCGAATGAGATCAGCCCACGACCCGGCAAACCACGGGTAGCGCAGGGAACGAATCCCCATCTACCGCTTCGTATTTGCCGGTGAGAAATTGCAAGGGGGGTGCCAGGGATAGGGGGTGTGCAAAGAAAGCACAGAGGGACCTCGGGTGATTTCTGAGGTCCGCGGTACAAACCGTTTGCTAGAATGAAATCACGGTTCATGGGCAACACCCGCTCCTCGCCCTCTCTCCCTTTCAGGAAGAAGAACCCTCTCACGGTCGATCGAGCGATGTAAGGCGTTTTGCCTCACACCTCTCCGGGAGTGCGGGGGGGATGTCCCGGTACTCGGTTGCGGCACAATCGATTCCGGCTCGAGGGTCTTTTCCCGCATGATGGGGAAAAGGCGCGCACCAACCTTAAGCCGTTGTCGATATTTATTTTAATGCAATAGAGGCGTTGTGTCAAGAAGGGCGGAATCCAGAATGCGAGGGGGCGATGCGGATTGCGTCGATCTTGACTCACATCGGCGCCGTTGGTACGGTGTTGCCCGGAGGGATTCGTGATGCATAAGAGAAAAGTCACCTGCCTCGCCCTCGCCCCGATCGCCTTCGCGCTTTTCCTCCCGCTCCTCTCATGCTCCCCCCCCGCCTTCTTTATGGAACCCGTCCACCCTACCGTGGACGAACAGATTCACATGAGTTATCGGAACCTCTCCCTCGAGGAACTGGAGGCGTATTTCGTCCGTCCCTACACGGGACGAACGCTGATGGAGACCTCCGGAACCACGTCCGTTCTTCTCTATGATTACGCGTACCTGGTCAAGCGGGTCGGCGACAAGTCGGGCGCCGATCAGGCCCTCCGGTCGATGCGGGAACGGTTCATCGACCGGGGGATCAGCTTCCGCGTCGTCATCTGGGGGGATCGTGCCGACATGGTCGATTTGGAACGGTGGAATTTCCGCCTCCGCGGCGGGGACGAAGGGGTTTTCGATCCGGCCGCCATCGAGGAGGTGCGGGGCGCCGAGCTGCAGGAAGCGTCGATTCGCGGCACTTCGATCTGGGGGAGCATAGCGGACGTTACTTTCCCGTTCCGGCTCGATCGATCCATCTCCTCGGTCGTATTCGAAGCGTATCACGATGGCGAAATGGTGCAGCACCACACATGGAAGTTCGACTGGGAATAGAGCGGTCGGGGAAAAGAAAAATGGAGCTGACGGGGCTCGAACCCGTGGCCTCTTGACTGCCAGTCAAGTGCTCTCCCAGCTGAGCTACAGCCCCCATTCCTCTTCGCAATAGGCGCCGATCAGAGTGAGAAGATACCCTTTCGGCTCGTTTCCGTCAACACGAAAAGGCGTTCTCCCTCCTCTCGGGAAGCCGTTGACGGCGCGCGAAACGACCTGTAGAATTATAAGGTAGATCGCGCCGGAGTGGTGAAATTGGTAGACGCAGGGGACTCAAAATCCCCCGAGGCTTAGCCTCGTGTCGGTTCGATTCCGACCTCCGGCATCTGAACGCCGAGCGTTCCCCTCCCACCACGCTCCCCGGAACGCCGAAGCCGAACACACGCAAGCGAGGTGCGATCATGTCCGGTGCCGGGATCCGAACCCTATCCCTTCCCGCTTTTTTCCGAACGCTCCTTCTCCTTCTTCCCCTGCCGCTCCTTCTCGCGGCACCCCTCCCGGCGCGTGGGGTGGTGCCCCTGATCAAACCGCCGGACTGGCGGTCCATCGACGGGGACTACAGCACCGGCGGGGCTCTCGCCGATGTGGATGGCGACGGCTATCTCGATCTGGTGACCGGAAACGGCAATGACATGGCTCGGAATCCGAACCGCGTGTACTACAACCTGGGCGGCATGCTCGAGAGAACCGCCTCTTGGAGCAGCGCCGACGTGGGCTACCACTGTCACATCGATTTGGGCGACATGGACGGCGACGGCGACCTGGATCTCGCCGTCGCGCTGCTCGGCGATCCGGGGACGCCCCAGTACGACAAGGTGTACGAGAACCAGGGGGGAACCTTCTCCTCGCTGCCGGTTTGGACTTCCGGCGACCTGGACAACAGCTTCGATCTCGCGTGGGGGGACGCGGACGGCGACGGCGACCTCGACCTGGCGGTCGCCTGCGGCGAGACTTACACGTCGGTGCCGCAGAAGAGCAAGCTGTACAGGAACGACGGCGGCGTGCTGACGACCGGCGCGGTTTGGACCACCGGTCCGGTGGACTACTCCCTCGACGTGGCGTGGGGGGACCTGGACGGCGACGGCGACCTCGACTTGGCGGTGGCGAACGAGTTCGGCCCCAACCGGGTGTACCGGAACAACGGCGCGGGGCTCGATTCGGTTCCCTTCTGGGAGTCGGCGGACACGGAGAACACCCTCCAGCTCGATTGGGGGGACGTGAACGGCGACGGTCTGCTCGACCTGGCGGTGGCGAACAACGGCCAGCTCGGCGGCGCGTCGGACGTGCGCGTTTACTTCAACACCGGCGGCACGCTGGAGGCGAACGCCTCCTGGATCTGTTCGGACCCGAAGCAGTACTACTCCGCCGTCTCCCTCGCCGACGCGGACGGCGACGGCGACCTCGACCTCGCCTCGGGAGGCTGGTGGGAGCATGCGGTCGTGTACGAGAACCTCGGCGGCGCCCTGGAGCCGACCGCCTCCTTCTCCTACATCTTCCCCAACCCGGCCAAAGGACTCGTGGTGGAGAGCTGCGTCTGGGGGGACCTGGACAACTTCGGTTCCGTCGCCGTGACCGGTGAGTCGAAGAGCGGCGACGGTGCGGCGAAGGTGTTTTATACGGAAAACTTCCCCCTCCGCCGTATCGACGCGATCCGGGTGAACGGGAACCCCGTCCCCTACGGCGCCTACGCCTACGACCTGGACAAGGGATGGATCTCGCTCGCCTCCGCCCCGCCCGCCGGTTCGGGGAACGTGGAGATCGACTACGTCTATTCCGAGAACCTCGACCTGGTGGTCACCAACTGGGATCCGGACGACCCGAACATCGCCTTCCTCCACGAGACGGCGACGGCGATCGCCGCCGGCGCGCCGCCCGCCGCCTTCGTTCTCCTTCCCAACCGGCCGAACCCCTTCAACCCGGCCACCGTTCTTCCCTTCCGCGTGGAGAATCCCTCCCGCGTGGCGTTGACGGTCCTCGACCCCTCCGGACGGATCGTCCGAACCCTCTTCCGGGGCGAGGTCGGCGCGGGGGATCACGAGAAGGTCTGGGACGGCACGACGGACGCCGGCCGCTCCGTCGCTTCCGGCGTCTATCTCTACCGGCTCGATGCGAACGGAGAGAGCGTGGTCCGCAAAATGACGCTGATCCGCTGATCCGCGAAATCGAGGGGCAAGCAAAGAGGGGAGGCCCCGCCGGGACCTCCCCTCTTCCGTTCACGCCTTCCCTCCGGCCGGCTCACTCTTTTCGCGCCCTCGCCAGCGCGCCGGCGATCCGGCCGAGACGCTTTTCCCGGTCCCGGACGAAACGCTCGATCCCGCGTAGGATCCACTCCGGCGAGATGCGCGCCTCCTCGCACACCTCCTCCAACGTGCCTCCGGTCCGCCAACGGTCGTCCCAGTCCGAGGATATGGCGTAAGCCTCCGCGTCCCGGTGCGCCAACCAGGGTCCGGCGAGGAGGCGGGAGCGGTTGGTGATCACCGTCGAGTCGATCCAGTCCGCGTCGGAAACGAGGCCGTTTCTGTAAGGCTCCGGCTGCCGGTCGAACAGCTCCCGGGAGATCGCCGCCACGATCTTTACATTCAAACCTTCTCGGTCCAGCTCCGGCAACACGCGAATCAGATTGGCCGTGGTGGACGTCCCCTGCACGAAAAGAACGCCGCCCCGGGGCTTGTCCTCCCGGTAGGGCCGGATCAGGTAGGCGCCGCGGGCCGCCTCGAAGTGATGCGCCATCCCGAGCGCCTCCCGGTCCGGGATTTCCACGGGCGGGCGGGTGAGATGAAGGACCACGATCGGCCAGTCGCCGCGAAAGGCCTCGGCGAGCACCACTGGCACCTCGTTGTACTCCCAGGGATGGAGGTTCACCACCCGGCCCCGCGGAAAGAGATCGGTTACGCCGGGGGCGAAGATGCCGAAATGGGTGCGCGAATCGTCCGCCGTTTCCGGGCCGGAGTGGCCCGCCACCCAGAGGACGCGGCCGACCCGCAGGTCGCAGTCCTGCGCGAGCTGGCTGAAGAGACGCATCGGCCCATACTTGAGGTACGAAAAGGAACCGTAGGTGGAGCAGGCCCCCCAGAACCCGTTGAACCGCTTCTCCGGCTCCCGGGAGAAGTTCACCGACGCCAGTCCCGCCATGATCCCCGCGTTGGTGAACTCGGTGATCTCCTGCGGGAGGAGGGCTCCCTCCGGGTTCGTCTCCCGTTCGTACCAGCCCCATCCCTCCGACCCTTCCCACCCGTTTCCGAAGCCGGAGATGTTGGTCGAATCGGCCAGGTCGGCGCTGCAGGCGATGAAGAGGGGCCTCCCGTATCGTTCCCGGCTCGCCGAGTTGATCCAGGCGCCCCACGAGGCGAGGGCGGCCCGGTTCGGTTTCTTCTCGCCCGGCTTCGCCCAGATCGTTTCCGGGTAGGCGCGGCAATCGAAGAATGTTTCGTCCTCGGCCGGGTTCCGTTCCTCCGGGATGCGGAAGCCTTCGAGCCGGTCCGGCACCGACTCGCCGATCTCCACGAGGCGGTCGGTCAGGTAGTGGAGAAGATCCCGGTCCTTCCGGATGACGTCGAGCACGATTTGGTAGTTGGCCGCCGCCTGTTCCCGCACCGCCTCCGGATCCGACGGGAGGGGCCGGCCGAAACCCTCGAAGCGAACGCCGTACTTCTCGGCGAATTCCCGCTTCGTCTCCCAGAAGAGTTCCGAGTTCGCCGCGTGCGGCGAGCCGTGGGATTTGTTGTCGTATTTCAGGTAGCCGCGTCCCTTTCGGGTGCGGATCCAAACGGCGCCGGGCCGCCCTCCCGGATCCGGATCGTGGACGATCTCGAGAAGGGCCCGCGTGACGGGACCCCAGGCGCTTCCTTCCTCCGCCCCGCGCACCCTCCACCCGTAGGCGCCGAACCAATCCTCCGGTCCGCCGGCGATCACCGAGGAGACCCGGTGGTCGTCGATCCCGAAGTCGTTCCAGTCGAGCACGTAGATCAGATTGTCCAGGCCGAGCCCCCAGGCGGAGTTCTTGGTTTCGTGGATCGCACCGGCGGAGTGCCCCCCTTCCCCCTCGAAGGCGAAGACGCGAACGCCCGCCGCCCCGGCGCGCCTCAGCGCCAGCGCCTCGCCCGCCGCCGCCGGCGAGCCGTGGCCGGATGGGCCGGTGTTGAACTTGAGGAAGAGGGTCCGCCCTTCCATCTCGGCGTGTCCCGATAGGCCTCCGTTCCGGCGGAAGCCGAGCAGGTGCTCCGCGTAGAGGGCGCGTTCCTCTTCCTTGCGGATGAGGAAGCGGGGGTCGCCGGTTTCGCGGTGCCGGGCGCGCAGCGACTCGTTCAGCACCGCCAGGGTGGCGTAGACCAGGGGAACGGTGTGTCCGGCCACCAGAACGAAGCGATCGCCGAAGGGGGCGTCGGGGCGGCGGATGTCCCAGCGCATCACACCGCCGAGCAGTGTCGCCACAAGGGCGTGCGTTTTGGAACGCGAGCCCCCCGGGTGGCCGCTCTGGCGATAATTGAGCATCAAATCAATGAACTGATCGACGCAATCCTTGATCGTTTCCCATCGGGGAAAATGCGGTTCCGACTCCTCGTACAAGCGGTCGATTCGGCTCATGTTCCGCTCCCTCTTTCGCCCACCCGCGGCGTCCGCCCGGGCTCAGTTGCTCTCGGGATTCGAGGGAATGCTACCGGAGGATCGGTTCGGGGACAAGAAGCGAGGCGGGAAGTCTGAAAAACCGGTGTCGGCGGCGCGGGCGGGCAATCGTCCCGCGGGTCCTCGAAAGGACGGACCGCGGCGCTCCCCCTCACCCGCGCGCGGAAAGGAACGGCCGCCCTTTCCCGGAAGAAAACGGTAGGGTCAACGCGAACGGGGGATGCTGATCAGGGAGTCGACGCTCCCCCAGGCGTTCTCGCGGTAGGCGTCCGCCTGCGGGTCGTTGTACCAGTCTCCCCGGCAGAGGTACTTGAAGGCGTAGCGTCCGGGCGGAAGCGGTATGCGGATTCGCCAGTGGCCGTCCGGGGTACGCTCCATCGGGTGTCTTCTCTCGCTCCACCCGTTGAAGTCCCCCACCAGGAAAACCGGTCCCTGCCTTTCCGGACAGGAGAAGCGAAAGAGGATTCTCCCGTCCTCTTCTGGACGGACCATCGATCTTCCTCCTCGTCTGTTTTCGATCGGTCTTCTTTACTCAGTATAGTGAGGGTTCTGCGGGTCGCCACTGGTAAAAATTCGGCCGTCGCCGCGTTCCCGGCGCCGAGAGATTTCCGGGCTTTCCGGAGGAAACGCCGCCCTCATTCGAGCATGCGTGCGACCTGATCGAGCAGCCTGCCGCGGTGGAGGATATTGTCGGTCACGGAGAGATCCTCCTCACGCTCCTCTTCCCCGCCGCCGCCGCCGCGAGGATCGGAAAGGCGAAGGAGCATGCCGCGTCGGCCCGTCCGGTCGAGAAGGCGGAGGAGGGCCCTTCCCTCCGGCGGCCCGTCCCAGAGATCCGCGACGATCAAGTCCACGTCCAGCCCCTTCCGGAGGAGACGGAGCCCTTCCGGAGAGGAGACGCCGAGAGGGTCGTAACGGGCGCGACGAAAAAGGGCGCAGAGCGACGCCCTGAGCCCTAGATCGTCCTCGATCACGAGGATTCGCGCTTTCCGAGCCATACGCGGACCTCCCTCGCCGGGGCGGGTCCGCCGGGGTTTTCTACAGGAGCGCCTTGGCCGCCTGAATGCCGGCGTCGAGCGCCTTCAGGTTCAGGGGAATGAGCTTCTCCTTCTTGATGTGCAGACGGAGAGCCTTCTCGGCCTGCTCCCTCGAGAAGAGATCGGTGACCCCCAGGTAGGCGCCCATCGCGACCACGTTCGCCACACGGGTGTTCCCCAGATCATCGGCGATCTTGGTGGCCGGCACGCCGTATCCCTTGATCCCCTCCGGGACGGTCACGTTCTCGATCAACGAGGAGTCGTAGATCACCGTTCCCCCGGGCTGAAGGTCGGGAGTGAATCGCTCGAAGGAAGGCCGGTTCATGGCGATCAGCACGGTCGGCCGCGAGACCAGGGGCGCGCCGATCCGCTCTTCGCTGACGACGACCTGGCAGTTCGCCGTTCCCCCCCGCATCTCCGGTCCATAGGAAGGGAGCCAGGTGACGTGATAGCCGGCGTGCATACCCGCGTCCGCGAGCACTTCGCCGAGGAAGAGGATTCCCTGGCCGCCGAAACCGGCGACCTTCATCCGGATCTCCCGGTCCAGTTTTTGCCGGGGCGCTTTATCGCCGCCGTCGTCGCCGCCGATGCCGAGCACCCTCTCCACCGGTTCCGGATCAAGCTCGTCGAATGAGCCGGGTTCGTCGCCGGTCTTGTCCCGGTAGACGCCCAGCGGGAAGATGGGAAGCATCGTCTCTTCGATCCATTTGCGCGACTGCACCGGCGTGATCTTCCAACCCGTCGGGCAGGGGGAGAGAATCTCCACGAGCGAGAAACCTTTCCCTTCGACCTGAGTCTGGATCGCCTTCTTGATCGCCTTGCGCGCCTTGGCGACGTGCTTGGGATCGATGAGGGCGACCCTCTCGAGGTAGGCCGGCGCCTCGAGCGAGGAGAGAAGCTCGCACACGCGGATCGGGTAGCCCTCGTTCCGGATCGTGCGCCCCCGGGGGGTGGTGGAGGTGCTCTGTCCGACGAGGGTGGTGGGGGCCATCTGGCCTCCGGTCATCCCGTAGATCGCGTTGTTCACGAAAAAGACGGTGATGTTCTCGCCGCGGTTGGCCGCCTGCAGGATGTTGTTCCCGCCGATGGCCGCCAGGTCGCCGTCCCCCTGGTAGGAGATGACGATCGAGTCCGGACGGCTTCGTTTGGCGCCCGTCGCCGCCGCCGGCGCCCGGCCGTGGGGGACCTGGATGTTGCCGAAGTTGAAGTAGTAGTAGGCGAAAACGCTGCACCCGACCGGGCTGATCAGGATGGTGCGGTCCGCCACGTCCAGCTCGTCCACGGCCATGCCGATCAGCTTGTGGATGTTGCCGTGGCCGCAGCCGGGGCAGTAGTGGGTCGAAGTCTTGTCCGCCCCCGGTTTGTATTTGTATTCGTCCAGAATGCTTCGCGGTTTCTCGATGATCTTTTCCGTCACTTCGCCACCCCCTTCGGCGCCATGAGGGCTTCCAGAACCTCGGCCTCGTCGGGCACCATGCCGCCGACGCGGTGGAACTGGCGGACCGGCTTCCGGCCCTCCACGGCGAGGCGGACGTCCTCCACCATCTGTCCCATCGCCAGCTCGCCCACGAAGAACTCCTTCACCCGGTCCGAGTCGGCGTACTTCCGGATGATCTCCGTCGGGAAGGGCCAAAGGGAGATGGGACGGATCATGCCCGCCTTGATCCCCCGGCGGCGCGCCTCGTCCACCACGGACGTGAGGATGCGGGACATCACGCCGTATCCGACGGTGATGATCTCCGCGTCTTCGGTGAGGTATTCCTCGAAGCGGATCTCCGCCGCCTCGACCTTTGCATACTTCTCGTACAAATGGTACACGTGCTGTTCCAGCTCCTCCGGGGCGAGCTGAATGGAGCAAACCAGATTCCCCTGCGTGGCGCTCGTTCCGTCCACGGACCACTCTTTCTTCGGCGCCGTGACCGGGTCGTATTCCAGTTCCACCGGCTCCATCATCTGCCCGATGAAACCGTCCGTGAGAATCACCACCGGGTTGCGGTACTTATCGGCCAGGTCGAAGGCGAGCTTGGTGAAGTCGCACATCTCCTGGGCGCAGTTGGGGGCGAGGACGATGTTCCTGTAGTTGCCGTGGCCGCCCCCTTTGACCATCTGGAAGTAGTCCGCCTGTTCCGGCGCGATGTTGCCCAAGCCCGGGCCGCCGCGCACCACGTCGACGATCACGCACGGCAGTTCCGAGCCGGCGCAGTAAGAGATTCCTTCCTGCTTCAGGCTGATCCCCGGCGAAGAGGAGGCGGTCATGGTGCGGGTTCCCGTCGACGCGGCGCCGTAGACCATGTTGATCGCGGCCACTTCGCTCTCCGCCTGCAGGAAGACGCGGCCGAGGCGGGGGAACAGGTCCGCCGCCGTCTCGGTGATCTCGCTCGCCGGCGTGATCGGGTATCCGAAGAAGGCGCGGCAGTCCGCGAGGATCGCCCCCATGACCACCGCTACGTTCCCCTTCATCAGTTTCCGGGCCATCAGCGATCCCCTCCTTTTTTCTCCGGGACCGTTTTGTGCACCCGGATCGCCCGCGGTTCGGGACACGCCATGAAGCAGATCCCGCAGCCGACGCATCGGAGCCCGATCGGTTTGGCCGGGTGAAATCCTTTGGTGTTCAGGTGATCGGCGATCTCGATGTCTTTCTGGGGACAGTCCTCCACGCAGAGGTAGCAGCCCTTGCAGTACTCCTCGAAGATCTCGATCCACCCCTTGGTGCTCTTGGTTTTCTGTTCCGCCATTCGGGAATCCCTTCCTCCGCGTGCCGCGGACTGGGGGTTAATAACGGGCTTTCGCCTTACCGTGAATAAAAAGTCCGTATCCGTGCATCGCAAGGCTCATGCCACCAACCGGAAGGAAAGAAAGAATGCAACCGGTTGATTTGTATTGCTTTAAGGGCAGCCCTCCCTTCGGGGCTTCCGGGGGGACTGACAAGATGAACCCGCCGCGAAACCTCGGACGGGACATTTTGACAAGACGAAAGGAGCGTAACAGACCGGTCCGATTCGCGCAATCCCCGGAGGGGGATCATCATTCCGCCTGAAACGGGGGCGGGGGGTTCTCCAATTTTCGATAGATGGTTCGTGCGGCGATGCCGAGGAGGCGGGCCGCCATCTCCTTGTTTCCGCGGGTGCGGCGAAGGGTCTCGGTGATGATCCGGTGCTCCGCCTGCGCCATGGTCATGCCGAAGGGGACGCGGACGGCGCTCTCCACCCCTTCCCGGCGATGGAGCGACGGGGGAAGATCCTCGGGCTCGACGAACCTCCCTTTTCCGAGGACGACCGCCCTCTCGATCACGTTCTCCAGCTCACGTACGTTGCCGGGCCAGCCGTACTGGAGAAAGCGATCGATCACCTCCGGCGAGAGCCCCTCGATCGCCTTGTTGTTCCTCTCGTTGAAGGCGCGCATGAAGCGCTCCGCCAAAAGGGGGATGTCCTCCGGCCGTTCCCGGAGGGGAGGGATGTGGATGGTGACCACGTTCAGACGGTAGTAGAGATCCTCGCGGAAGCGCCTCGACCGGATCGCTTCCTCCAGGTCGGCGTTGGTGGCGGCCAGAATCCGCACGTCCACGCGTAGAGTCTCCGCCCCCCCCACCCTCTCGAACTCACCCTCCTGGAGCACGCGGAGCAGCTTCACCTGCGTCGCTTGCGACATCTCGCCGATTTCGTCGAGGAAGAGGGTGCCCCCGTCGGCCAGTTCGAAGCGCCCGATTCGCCGTGAGACCGCGCCCGTAAAGGAGCCCTTTTCATGGCCGAAGAGTTCCGCCTCCAGGAGCGTCTCCGGGATGGCGGCGCAGTTCACCTTGATGAAGGGGGCGTCCTTGCGGAGGCTCGCGGCGTGGATGATGTCGGCGATCACCTCCTTGCCGGTCCCGCTCTCCCCCTGGATCAGCACCGACGCGGCGCTCGGCGCCACCTGCTCCGCCATCTCGATGACCTTCTGCATCGACGGGGATGCGCTGACCGGGCTGGTCGTTCTCTCCATGGAACGAATCCGGGCGCGCAGCTCCCGGTTCTCGGAGGCGAGCGCTCTTCTCTCCAGCGCTTTCTCCACCGACTTCAGGATCAGATGGCGCTTGACCGGCTTCTGGATGAAGTCGTAGGCGCCGTCCTTCATCGCCCGGACCGCGTCGTCCACGGTGCCGTACCCGGTGATCATCACCACTTCCGTCTCGGGAGAAGCGATCTTGAGCATCTTCAGGAGGTCGAGGCCGTCCACGTCGGGTAGGCGGAGGTCGGAGAGGGCGACGGGGAAACGGTGGGTCCGGACGAGGCTCATCGCCTCCTTGCCGTCGGCGGCGGCGTGGACTTCGTACCCTTCCCTGGTGAGCAGTTTCTGGAGGGACTGGCGGATCTCCGCTTCGTCGTCGATGACGAGAACCGCCGCCTTCCGCCTAGTCTCTTTCTCCGCCAACATCCTCTCCTTCCGGGGCGATTTCCCGGCCGGGGGGAGCCCACGCGAGGGAGTGTATCAAGGGGGAAGTCCCTTGTCCACCGGGGTTTGGAAGCGGCCTTTCGAGCGATTTCCCGCGCCCGGTTCCCCCCTGTTTCAATACACGAAGGAGCGGAGGGGGTAGAACGCCACCTTCGCCCGGCCCGATCGGGCGCGAATCCCCTCCATCAGCGTCCTCGCCTCCTTCTCCATTTCATCTTCGCCGAGAGGCTCGATCCCCTCTTCCTCCATCCATATCCTGTAGCCGGAACCGGGCGTCTCGACGATCGGGGAGAGATAGACCAGATCTCCTTCTCGCGGCTCCACTCGTTCTAAAAGCCGAATGGTTCCGGCGCGGTGGCTTGCGCGGAAACGCCTCCCTCCCACCCCGGCGAGAAAGATCAGGCCCACACGCATTCCCGCCTCGTGTACGGCGCGGACCGCGCGGGGGAGTTCGCCCGAGTCGCCCGGTTTGCGCAGGATCGCGTAGAGTTCCGGGTCGCCCGTCTCGACGCCGATGTAGAGCCGCCGGAAGCCGCGGCGGCCGTAGGCGGCGAGCGAGGCGGCGTCGCGCCCGGCGAGCGTGGAGAGGCGGGCGAAGGCGTACAGGTCGCGGGTGAGGGGGACCGGATCGCCCCTCCGCGCGGCGGCGTCCATCTCGGCGAGAAGGCGGTCCACCAAGGGGAGGAGCAGGCGGTCCGGAGCGGCGAATGGATCGCCGTCGCCGAAAAAGAGCGCGTTCCGGGTGAGCGCGGAGCGGCCGAGGAAGGAGAGGGCGTCCCGAATGTGACGGGCGAACTCCTCTTCCCCTTTCACCCGGAAACTCCCATCCGGATAGAGGCCGCAGAAGAGGCAGCGCCCCCAGGAACACCCCTCCGTCCCCTGCGCCACGAGGGCGAGGCCGCGATCCGGGGGGAGGATGGGAATCGGTTTCCAGATGCGGTTGAAACGACGCGCGTCTTCGGCGTAGCGCGCCGCGTCCCGGGAGAGGATCCTCGCGAGGCGTTCGACGAGTTCTCTCCTCTCCTCCGGCCCCGCGTCACTCCCCTCCAGGCGATCCGCCGCGTCGCGGGCGATCCGGAGGGTCCTCTCGATCACCTCTCCTTCTTCTCCCGCATCGAGAGGCCGCCCGCCCGCCCCGGCGCGTTCCCGGAGTAGGAAACGGCCGGAGAGCCCTCGCCTGAGGACGCACCGGCCGACCTGGTCGGTGAGGAGGCGCCCCTCGGCGTCCCACGCGACCGCCTCGGCGCCGTTCGTCCTCTCGATCACCGTACGGTCGGCGCGGAGGTGAGCCGCGAGGCCGCCGCCCGCGAGTGCGATCGGACGGCCCAAGGATCAGGCCTCGTCGGCGGGGAAATAGAGACCGAATACGGTCCCCTTCCCCTCGCGGCTCCGGCAGACCACCCGGCCGCCGTGTTCGCGCATCACCTGCTGCACGAAGGCGAGGCCGAGGCCGGTCCCGAAGTCCTTGGTCGTGTAGAAGGGGTCGAAGATCTTGGAGAGATTTTCCCGGGGGATGCCGGCGCCGGTGTCACGGACCTCGACGAGCACATTCCCCTCCCGCGGGCCCGCGGTCACCTGGATCTCGCCGCCGGCGTTCATCGCCTCCTGGGCGTTCCGGAAGAGGTTGAGGAGGCACTGCCTCGCCTGGCTCGTGTCGGCCAGGAGACGCGGCGTACCGGGGAGCACGTCGATCGTGAGGCCGATCCCGTGGCTTCTGAGGTCCGGCCGGACGAAGTCCGAGACGGAGCGCAGGAAATCCCGGACGCGCACCGGCTCCAGAGAGGGGCTGGGGAGCCGGCCGAAACTGAGGTACTCCTCGATCACATTGGTCAGGCGATCGATTTCGGAGAGGATCGAGTTGACCAGTTGCCCCGCCTCGGCGCGGTCCTCGTCGGGGAGGCCGCCCAGCTGATCCATGAGAAGCTCCACGTTGAGCGAGATCGACGAGAGAGGGTTGCGGATCTCGTGGGCGACCTTGGCGGCCATGCTCCCCACGGCGACCAGACGCTCCCAGCGGAGCTTCTCCTCCTCCAGTCGTTTCTGATGGGTCAGGTCGCGGAGAAAGATGCGCGTTCCCTGCAGGCGCCCCCCGTCGTCGTAGATGGCGCTGCTGATCATCTCCACGTGGGTCGCCTGCCCCTCCCGGTCGATGATGTGCGCCGCCACGTGGTCGTGGCCGCTCCGGGCGACCCTCTCCAGGTGCATCCGCACCCGCGCGTGCTGCTCTTCGGGGAGCACGTTCCGTATGGTGAGGCGGCGAATCTCGTCCCGGCGGAAGCCGAGCGCGTCGAGGGCGGTCTGGTTGGCGTCCGCGAAACGCCCGTCCCGGAAGAGGACCAGGACCATCGCCGGATCGGTCCCCTCTTCCAGTTCCCCCTCCGCGGGGAGGCTGAAGCCGGGGCCGATCGTCTTCAGGATCTCGCCCGGACCCGGTCCTTCAGGAGTGAAGGGTGCGCGGGCCGCCTCCCTGTCGAGCAGGGCGGCCCTCCCGATCGCCGCGACGGCGCGGGCGAGCCGAACCGGATCGCCGCCGAACCGCTCCTCCGCCAGACGGATCAGCCCCGCCGCCCAGACCGCGGCCCCCCGGCCGTCGTTCCCTCCCGCCGCGAGGACCCTCTCTCGGATCTTCTTCCGGCGCTCCGGGTAGTCCCCATCGCGTGGCCCCTCGAAAAAGAGGGCGCGGTAGAGGGCGCGTTCCTCGTCGGGCCAATCGGGAAGCCATGCCTCGATGTGGAGATCGACCGCCGGAGCGAACTCCGCCGCCACCTCCCGCAGGGCTTCCTCCTCCGCGCCGTCGAAACGGACCGCCTTGCGGATCGCCTCGAAGGGGGCGTCGTTCGTCTCTTCGAAACGCTGTTTCATGGGCCGTCCGTTTCGCGGGGTCCGCCCGCGCGGGCGCGGGAGATCGAGACCCTTCCTCGGTGCGCGGACCGGGAATCAGGGGCGCATACGAATCGTCACGGGTCCCTCGGGAAGGGATGGCGGGACCCACTCTTTCGCCGGGGCGAAACCGGCGGCGGTCACCTCCAGGCGGAGCGCCTCGCCGGAGCGCAGGCGGGAAATTTCAGCGCGGAACCGTCCCTCCCCGTCCGTGAGCAGGTCGCGCGCGACCGCGCGCTCGCGACCGGTGCGCCCCCCCGCTCTCCGGAAGAGGGAGATCCGCGCGCCGCGAATCGGGCCGCCGTCCTCCTCGTTCAAAACCAGGCCTTCGAAATGGAATTTCTCTCGCGCCCCTTCCTCGATCGCGTCCAAGGCAGCGTGGAGGGAATCGCGTTCCCCCTCGGCGCGGGCGAGGCGAAGGGACCATTCCTGATTCGCCCGTTGGAGCGCTTCCTCGGCGCCGTCGCTACGTCGTTCCCTTTCGGCGAGCGCCCGGAAAGCGTTCCGATTGGCGACTTGGGCGCCCGACAGGAGGATCAGGAGGAGAAGGGAGACGAGGATCGAAAAGACCCGGTCTCCGTGGTCCGATCCGCGCCCCTCGGTGGTCCGGCCCCCGGACCGTCCGAGAAGAACGCCCAGGTGCAGAAGGACTAAGAGCAGGCCGATCAGGGACGGCCAGTACACGCGAAGGAAGTCCATGCTTTTCTCTCCTCTTTGGCGCGGCGAAAGCGTTTCCACGACAGGATAACGCCGCTGGCGAAGAGGTCAAGGGAAAGAGGGGATTCAAGGCGTTCCTTTCGCTTGACGATGCTCCGTATGTCCGGTACAGTGCGGTCCCCCTCACGGGAGGTGTTTCATGAAAGCGGAGGAACTCGCGGGGCGGGCGAAGGAAGCGGCGGAGCGTTCCTATTCCCCTTATTCCAAGGTGCGCGTCGGCTGCGCTTTGGAAACGACGGACGGGCGGGTATTCACCGGCTGTAACATCGAAAACGCCTCGTTCAGCCTCACGCTCTGCGCCGAGAGGGTGGCGCTCTTCAAAGCGATCAGCGAGGGCGCGACCGGTTTCCGGCGCGTCGCCATCTGGAGCGATACCGGCTTCCACCTGGTCCCCTGCGGGGCGTGCCTCGGCGTTCTCGCCGAGTGGGTGGATAAGAGTACCGGCGAAGTGATCCTCGCCGGCGGGGAAGGTTCGATCCGCTCGGTTCCCTTCCGCGAGTTCCTACCGATGGATCTCTCCGACCTGGAAAAGCACCTGCGCTGATTTCGGTGCCGCATCCCTTTTCGCTTCCCGAGATCGTGAAGGGAGAATCCGGGACCGACGGGCGCATCGTTTCGTCACCCCCTCCCTCTCCGGATCATTCCTCGTTCTCCCGGCGCGGTTCCGGAAAGAGAAGGGCGCGCATCGCCGCGGACATCTTCATCTCCAAAAGCATCCGTAAAATTTCCGAACAGGAGGGGATGGCGCCGGAGCCGTGGAGCGGGAGAGGGGGAGATCCCCCTTTGCGCGGAGCCGGGGCGGCGGAAGCGCCGGCGGACGGGGCGAAGGGGAGCGGATGATTGTGCCGTGCGACGGGACGCTTCGCGCCATGCGAGTCCCCGCCGCTTCTTCCCACGGCACCGCGGGAAAGGTCCTCTTCCGGACCCTTTCCGTGGACGGCCGGTAGCGCGTGGGAAGGATCGATGCGCGACATGCCGGACCCTCCTCTAAGATGCCCGGTCCTTACGAACGGGCATCCGGGAAACCCCCGGCCGGACGTTTGTATTTCACGTTCGGCGGCGCGCCGCTCAGCGGACGAGCGACATCTTGATCACCTCGGTGTTCCCCCCGTGAGTGACGCGGCAGAAGTAAACAGCCGAAGAGACTTCGTTCCCCCGGTCGTCCGTGCCGTCCCACCGGATCGTGTGCGATCCGGCGGAAAGGGTGCGGTCCGACAGGACGCGGACCAGGCGGCCGGATAGATCGTAAACGTCCGCCCTCGTCCTCCCTTCCGCGGGGAGATCGAAGGCGATGTGGGTGGATGGATTGAACGGATTCGGTTGGTTGCCGTACAAACGGAAGCGGGCGGGCGCGCCGCCGGCGGCGCCGGTCGCTTCCTCCATCAACACGATATCGTCGTCATTGCGCGGCTCGATCCGATAGGCGCCGTCGACGGTGTGAACCGGGCCCGTGAGGAGGGCGAGGGTGTCCCCCGTTTCGGGGATGGTGTAGGCCATCGTCCCCCCCGCGCGGATCGTGTCTCCCGCCTCGCCTTCGCCGAAGGAGAGCGCGAGCCACTCCCCGCCGCCGACAGGGCCGAGGACGATCAACTCGCCGATGGAGACGAGCACCCCCTCGTAGGGTTCCCCCACATCGCCCGCGGCGATTTTCTCCGCGGCCGGGGCGGATCGCGCGCGGTCGATCCATTCCACAGAGCCCCACAGCGCATCGGTCGCGCTGACCAGGGAGAGACCGCGGATCTCCGCGTAGTAGCCCCGGACGCGCACCCGGTCGCCGACGGAAACCGCGGGGGTCTTCTGCCGGTTGATCCAGATCCCGCTCCACGGGCCTCCCCCCTCCTCCTCCGCGAAGAAACCGTCCGGCGCGACCGCGGTAACGGTGACGCTCTCCACGAGAACCCACGAGTATGGGGGATAGGCTCCCTGCTGTATGTCGCGAATCCCGGCGCGCTCTTCCCCCGCGGCGCGGGAGGCGCCGGAGACGATGAGAAGAGTGGCGATCGCGGCGGCGCATTTTCTAATCATGGTTCCATCCCTTCTGCGTTCACTCTTTCGGCGGACCGGGGATCGGCCCGTGTGGGCCGGACGGTCGGGGAACCGCCCGCGCAATGAAATTGCAAAAAGCCGGCCGAAACGGCACAGGCGGGCTGAAACGCGCAAAAATCGCGCAGAAGCGCGCCGCGCGCGTTACGCGGAGAGGGAAAGAAGCGGAATCCGAAGGTCCGGGCGAAGAGGAGCGGCGTGGAGGCGTGTGCAAAAACCGCACAGAAAAAGGGGGGACCCGACGGTCCCCCCTTCCGCGTTGCGTTTTGGGAAGGCGCTTAGCGGATCAGCACCATCTTGCGCGTGGCGGTGTATTCGCCCGCCTCGAGACGGTAGAAGTAGACGCCGGAGGAGACGTTCTGGCCGGCGTTGTTCTGTCCGTGCCAAACCGCTTCGTACCGGCCCGCCTGGAGGTTCGACTTGGTCAGCGTCCGCACCTCGCGGCCGGAAACGTCGTAGATCCGGAGAGCCACGTCCGTCGGCCTCTGGAGCGAGAACTGGATCGTGGTGACCGGGTTGAACGGGTTCGGCCGGTTCTGATCCAGGGCGTTCATGAACTTCGGCGCGCCGTCGTCCACGTCGGTGACGCCGACGATGTAGATGTCGTCGTAGTCGCGTGGGTTGATCTTCCGGTGGCTGTACTCATACCACATCGGGCCGGCGATGAAGGTGAAGGAGTCGCCGGGCGCGGGCTCGTAGTTGTCGATGCCCGGGCTGAAGATGTTGTCGATGCAGAGAGTGTCGCCCAGCACGTTGTCGACGGACCACTCGCCCCAGCCGATCGAGTCGGTGCGCACGCGCACGTTCTCGACGCGCACCAGCTTCCCCTCGTAAGGATCGGTGCGGGCGGTGGCGACGGAAACCACGACCGGCGCCGGAACGGCGAGGCCCGGGGTGACGATGCCGATGTAATCCACCACGCCCATCTCGATCAGGCCGAAGTAGGGCGAAACCAGGCCGGAGACGAGGACCGAGTCGCCCCTCTCGATGCCGACCTCGTCCACGTCGATGTAGCTTCCGGTGTAAAGGATCAAGCCGTAGCCGAAGGCGGTGTTCCGGTCCTGGATGAACATGTAACGATCCGCGTAGGCCTCGGTCGGCGTAGCGGTGACCACGGCGCCGATGGCGAAGGGACGCCCGGCCACGGTGGCGCTGTCGGTGAGATGCGCGAACTCGCAGTTCTTCACACCGGGGATGAACTCTTCGATGTTGGCCGCCATCGGCACGCCCTGGGCGTTCTTCACGTTCTCCACCACCAGGCTGCGGAAGGCGCTCCCGGTGAAGCCGGACATGTCGCTCGTGGTGAGGATCACCGTGAGGGAGTCGTCCTGCATCTGCGCGGAGGAGATGGTGATGTCGAACTCCGCGATGTAGTAGTTGCTGGCGTTCTCCGCGGAAACCTCGTCCAACTGCTTGTCGAAGGCGACGCCGAGATGGCTGTTGTCGATGGGATAGCAGAAGCGGGTGTTCGGCGCCGGCGGCAGGCCGATGTAAAGGAGGTCGGCGTTGTTCCGCGGGTTCAGCTTGAAGAAGTCGAAGTTGTAGGAGATGCAGCCGATGATGCCTTGGAGATGCGTGCCGCTGTCCGGCACGGCGACCGGCTGAAGCATCTCGTCGTCGCAAATGAGCGTTTCCTGGGCGGCGCAACCGGCGTCGCCGTCGAACTCCACGACCGTCCACTCTCCGTATTGGGAGTAATTATCATTCGTCACGCGGACCGAATCGACCTGCACGAGAACGCTCTCCCACTTCTCCGCCTCCACGTTCACCGAGTCGTTGATGTCGCAGCAGGTGACCATCGCCGGCACGGGCACATCGGCGGTGCCGATGATGAAAACGCACCCGTAGTAATCGCTCGTGACCCGGAGTTCGGTCCATTCGAAGTACTCCTGCAGTGTGCCGATCACGTTCACCAGATCGCCGCGGCTGTAGTCGGTCGGCTCGGCGCCGGTATACACGTAGATGCCGGAGAAAGCGCTTCCCGTGTCTTCCAGCTCCTGGGCGTAGAAGCCGGCCTCGCCGAGACCGGTGACGACGATGCTGTCCACGTAATAAATCTCGTTTACGATCACGCCCATACCCAGCTGGATCTGCTGGACCGTGACCGTATCGACCGGTTCGGGACATTCGGCGTACGCGAAAGTCGCCGTCGCCAGCGCGGCCAGGGCGAGAAACAGGATCGATCGCTTCATGGGACATTCCTCCTTGCGGCCCGGTGGGACTCGCGGATTCGGTTTCCGAAATTCGGCATCAGGAACGTTTTTTCGGCCGCCCTTCCCGCCGGCGCCGCCGGGGGAAAAAAGCGCATCGCCGCTGTATATAGACGGCGAAACAATGTTACCAGAAACGCAACGTCAAGTCAAGATGAAGGTTAAGGATGTCGAGGCACAGCCGGGACTTAGCGGGCCGGCGCTCCCAGCCAGTCGAGGAAAGCCCCGAACACCTCGTCGTTGTTCCCTTCCCCATAATAGAAGGCGAAGGGAATGGTGGAGAGCACCAGGCGTCCCCCCGGAGCGGGTAAATCCCGGCGGAGTACGACGGTGAAGTCGGCGGCCTGCCCCTGCAGATTGCCGTTCGGAATCTTGTAAAGCCTTTCCGCGGCAAAGGTTGCAGTGGTATCGACCGGAGAGTCGAGCCCGTGATAGCGAAGCCCGGTGAAGGCGCGCAGCTGGGGAAGACCGGTCCCCTCGAAAGGCTCCAGGGGGACCTGGTAGGCGTAGATCCCCTCGCGGAACGCGAAGTTGGAGAAGGTCTGGGTGCGCGGCGTGGTGTCGATGAAGACGGTGTCGAAACCGGCGTAGGTCTTATAGAAATTGGGCGTGAACCCGCTGTAGGTGCCGATCGCGTTCAGCGAGGAGAGGAAGAGGCCTCCCCCCCGCTCGAGGAATGTGCCCAGTCCCTTCTCGGCGCGTCCCATCTGGGTGAAACGCTGCTCGTCGCTGAAGACCGATCGCGCGCGGTGGCCGCTGTACCAGATCACGTGGTTGAAGGCGGTCAGGAAGCCGCCGAAACGAACGTCCGTGTTGAAAGGCGTTTTGGCGAGGTCGATCCGGGTGAAGCCGTCTTCCTGTACGCGGCCGATCAGGAAGTCCTTGTACCAAGAGTCGGCGTCCACGAATCCCGCCGAGTTGAGCGAGTAGTCGTCGACCAGGAGGATCTCCCCATGAATCGGATAGAGTTTCACGTCAAAACTGTCCGGATCGCTGGCGGAGTGGGCCTCGTCTACGGTCTGCAGGAACACGGTCACCCAGCCGGAAGTGTCCAATTGCGCCGGCAGAAGGAGAATCGTGTCCAGCTCGGCGTCCACCTCCATCGGCGATTCCTCGCGTCCCCCCACCCAGATCAGATGTTTGGCGATGGTGGAGTCGCCGTCCGGGTCCGCGGAGTCCCAGCCGAAGGTGAGCACCGGCCAGGCGGAATCGGGGAGGAGCGACTTGTACCGGATCGACACCGAAGGACGATTGTTATAGAAAGGATACTCCTGCGTCGCCGGCGTCGGATCCCTCTTCCCCTCGTCGTCCATGGCGCGGACCTCGAAGCGGAAGCGCGCGTTCGCGTCCGGCACGGGAAGGACGAAATTCTTTTTCACGAAGGCGGTATAGGTCCAGGCGGTGTCCAGTTCGTAGGTTTCGGTGAGACCCTGCAGAGGAATCCAACGGTATTCGTAGCCGTGCACCTCGCCGTCCAGATCGCTCCCCCACCACTTCAGATTCACGCGATAGATGGTGGTGGAGAGGGAGTCGCCGGTCAGGGCGAGTCCCGTTTCGGGGGCGCGGTTCTCCTTCGGATCGAAGGCGTTGTCGCCGCAGCCGCCGAAAGAGACGAGAGCGGCGGCCAGGAGCGCCGAGAGAAAGAGGAGAGCGTTCACCGTCCTCATCGGATCACCAAGAACTTTCCGACCTCCACGTCGCCCGTTTCCCGGTCCTCCACGGAGAAGACGTAGAGGCCGGAGGCGATGGACTGGTCCTGACTGGTCAGCAGGTCCCACGCGGCGAGGCCGCCGGACAACACGGGGGGATCGAAATCGGGGTCGTACACCGCCGCCGATTCCAGGGCGTGGTAGGACTCGGCGTCGAAGACGATGGTGTCCACCAGGTCGCCGGCGATGGTGTAGATCCGGATCGTGCAGAGACGCGGCAGGTTGCCGAAATAGATCAGCCGCTCCCGGGGATACTGGCCGTCCCAGAGCGCCTCCCCTCGATAGGGATTCGGGAAGACGAGCACGTCGGGGCGTGCATCGCCGGGTCCCTTGGCGTCCGGGCCGGGGATGATGATGTTTCTGTTCTGGCTGTAACCGCTCTCGAGCGGGGGAACGCCCTGGGCGCGGTCGCCCCGATCGTAGCTGGTCACGCTCACCCAGTATTCGAAGCCGTCCTTCAGATTGGGAATCTCGTAGGCGTAGTTGTAATCCCACTCGTCGATCGTCGTGTCCGAGAGAATCGACGCGAAACCGGTGTTGAATCCGATGGTGTCGACGATGTCGTACTCTCCCACCAGAGTCCAATCCAGGTTGTCCCGGGAGAGGTAGATTCGGTAGCCCTGGAAGTCCATCGAATCGGGGAGCACCGGATCGGGAATCGTCTCGGGCGCGGCGTCCCAGAAGAGACGGACGCGGTTCGGGCCCGGGTCGACGTGGAGCGCCGGCGAGGGGGGCGGCTCCGGGATCTGATAGTTCGACTCGAAGGTCTTCTGCGCCCAGTCGACGCGGAAGAGATAATCGTCCCAGCCCGTCCCGCCGGCGAAAGCGAAGACCACGTTCAGCGTGTCCCCCGGATCGAGGAAGCGATAGGGACCGGCGGAGAGAAGCTCCGTCGGGTCGTCGACCGGAACGAGCGTGTCCCCCGGATCGGCCACGGGGTCGAAGTCGACATCGATGACTCCGCTCGACATGAGCCGGTAGCGATCCGGGTCCGTGGCGGAGCTGGCGGCGCCCGGATCCCAGCGCATCCACTCATAGGTGACGGTCTTGTTCCCGAGCGTGTCGGGGAGCGATCCGAGGAGCGCGTAGCCCGCGTAACCGGGATAGTCGAAGGTGAAGTGCCGGTTCCCGACGGCGCGCCGCTCGGCGTCGTAGAAGACCGCCTTGGTGTCGAAGCACTGGCCCGGGAAGGAGCCTCCCGACGACTTGGAGCAGCTGATCAGCTCGCCGTACATTCCGACATAAAGGTCCTGCAGGCGGTTCTGGCCGATGTTCTCGATGGTGTAGCTCAGAATGACGAACTGGTCCACCGGCTGGAAGCTCCATGCGTATGTCTTGAGCCGCACCTTCAAGTTCAATGGGACGTGGTTGTTCATCAGGGTGGCGTCGGTATCGACGAAGAAACAGTCGTAGTCCTGTTCCGACACCGCGTCGGGATCGTAGTTGGGGTCGTTTTTCAAAGAGCTGCGGACATCCATGAGCGGTCCCGCGCGGAACTCCGATTCGATCGGGTCGGTGTAGTAGGCGTCGATGGCGGCGTGGCTCACGAGCGTGTCGTTGTCCACGTTGATCGCGCCGATCCAGATCCCGCCGCGGATCATCCGTTCCAGGTCGGTTCCGAGGGGATACTCGAAAGAGGGGGGCGAGAGTTCGCTCGGCAGGTTGGTGCCGAGGAAACCGTTGTTGTTGATCATGAGCCCGATCTGGTTCACGGAGGTGAACTTCTGATCCGGGATCGACCGGTATTCATCCTGGGCGGAGAGGGGCGCCGCGGCGAGAAGCGCCGCCACGAGGATCGTGCGGAAGAAAATGGTTTTCATCGTTCCGGTCATCCGTTTCATTCGGGCGGTTTGGGGAGTTCGAAGAGCACCATCTTCCCCCCCGCCTCGTCATAGACGTACACGAGCGAGTCCGTGGCCGCCACCGCGCCCGGCGCGGCGAGGAGGCCGACGGCGTTCCGGTCCACGCGCTCCTTGTACGCGAAGCTCTCGGTGTACTTGAGCACCCGGCCGTTCCCGCCGTCGCTCACGAAGATGTGGCCGAGCGGATCCACGGCGACCCCCGACGGATTCAGCAGGAAGGGGATCGCCTCGCCGGGGTCGTTGATCTCGTCGCCGGTCAGCCAATCCAGCCCCGACGCGGAGAGGTTCGGATCGTTCGCCTTCAGGCGGTTCGTCGCCCGGTCGACGAAGAAGAGCGCCTCCGGCGTCCAGGCGAGCCCCTCGATCTCTTCGCCGTACCCGAGGCCGCTCCCGTTGGAGACGACCTCGATGAGGAAACTCCCCTCGGCGTCGTACTTCCGCACGAACCACTCGGTGGTGGAGTCGACGTAGGTGGACTCGGCGCCCGTCTGCGTCAGAACGGGCGTGGTCCCCACCCAGGTGGTGTCGAACTCGCGCTTCACCTTCAGGAGATAGGAGAAGTTCCTCCCCCCCACGTAGATGTTGTCGTCGTCGTCGGCGGTGAGACAGGTGAGAAGGGTGTTTCCGAAATGGTGATTGATCCGGGCGGAATCGCGCCCGGTGAAGGTGTTCGTGCTGTCCTGCGGGAGCCACTTCCGATCGATCCAGTCGGCGGTGATCGCCTGGCTGTAGAGGTCGTAGAGCCGAACACGGGGGATCGCCACCGTCGTCGGGATCGGCAGGACCGTGCTGGGGGGCGTGTTCGGGAAACGGTCGCTGTAAAAGACGGCGGTGGCCGTGTCGACGTCGAGAACGAAGATGTGATCCTCCGCCCCTTCGCTCAGGCGCACCGGCGCGTGGAAGCCCTCCAACGTGGAGATCACCCGGGCGACGGCGACGCCGTTGTCGTTCCCCCCCTTCCGTTTGAGGCGGGAGACGACTGCGCTGTCCTCGGCGACGTAGATCCACTGGTTCTGGGTGACCAGGATGTCGGTCACGTTGCCCACGTTTTCCCAGACTCCGTAGACGAAGTAGCCGTCGAAGGGGATCTGTCCGCCCGGCGTCTCGGTGGGCAGGTCCATCTTGTTTCCGCAGCCCGCCGCGAGAAGGAGAAGGCCGAGGGCGGTGAGGGTGATCCGGCGCATTAGAACTCCACCCCCCAGGAGATTCTGTCGATCCGCTCCAGGTAATCGGAATAGGTGAAAGCGTAGTCGACCCGGTTGGTCACGCCCGACGTCTCCAACCGGACGCCGAGGCCGCCGCTCCATTTCAGCTCATCCGCGTTCAGGTTGTACCCGGTGCGGAGGGCGAGCATGTCCAGATAGGTCAGCTCCGTGGCGATCCGGAACGACTCCGAGTTGTCCGGCGGGCGGGACATTTCGATCACGCCGATCTGCCGGAAGGTCTCGTTCGCCCAGACTCGGGTCTGGAAACCGGCCTGGAAGCTCGTGGGCGAGCTGTTCTTCTGGAAATCCATCTCCTGACCCGTGTCGTCGCCGCCGTACTCGATGTAGGTGCCGTTCGGTTGCCACTCCGGCCCGAAGTTGCGGAGCGTGACGGCGAAGACCGCGTCCCGGACGCCGAGGAAATAATAGGTGCCGAAATCGATGGTGAAGGTGTTCACCACCGGCCCGTCGATGGCGGCGCCGTAATTCTCGCGGATGTACTTGAGGCCGAAGCCGAGGGAGAGCTTGTCCGTGAAACGCCGCGCCGCGGCGACGCCGATGAAGAGGTCCGAGTAGGTGAACTCCCGTCCCGTGCCGTAGGGCTGGTAGACGGTGGTCTCCATCATGTCGGTTCGGAGGGAACCGATCTGGATTCCGGCGCTCATCCCCCCCAGGTAGGGGAGGCTCTGGGCGTAGGCGAGATACTCATAGTCGATGTCGGCGATCCAGGAGGTATGGGAGAAAAGAGCGTGGCGTCCCTCCAGGTTGGTCAGGCCGGCGGGGTTCCAGAAGACCGTCGTCGCGTCGTCGGCGACGGCGGTGAAGGCCTCGCCCAGGCCGACGGCCTTTGCGCCCACGCCGATCTTGAGGAACGCCCCGGAGGCGGTTCCCACGCGCTCGCTGCCGAGTCCCGATCCCGCGCGCGCCTCGCCGGCCGCCCAAAAGAGAAGGGCCGGGAGGAGGATGCCGATGACCGCCGCGCGTTTCATTCTAGAACTCTCCGCTCACGCCCACCCGCACCGAGCGGGGCGAGCTGAGGAAAGAGGGATCGGAGTATTTCGCCAATTCCCATTCCGTCAGGGAGTGGTCGAGAATCCCCTCGCCGATCACATATCCCTCGCCGGTGACCGGATCGATTCGCTTCGCGTATCGATGATTGAAGAGGTTGCGCACTTCCAGGACGTAGTTCAGTTTGGTCCCCGCGAGACGGAACCCCTTCCGGAACCGAATGTCGATGGTGCTGTTCAGGGGGGCGTTTGCCGAGTAGCGGTCCCCCGTCTCCTCTTCGTTGGCGTTTTGCGGCGTGAAGGCCCGGCCGGACTGCATCCAGAGATAGAGATGAAAATCCCAGTCATGCGGCGTGGTCCAGCCGAAAAACGTCGGGGGTTGCTGCCTCTCGCCGACAGAGAAGGTGAGGTCCAGGGTCAGCTTGTGGGGCCGGTTCCAGTAGAGGTACTCCTCGTCCCGGCCGACCTGTGTGAAGGCGCCCACCTCCTCCTGGAGCAGGTTGGTCTGCGTCGGATCGGAGGCCTTTCCGGTGGCGATCATGTACGAATAGGAAAGGCGTCCCCAGAGGTACTGGCTGCGGCGCTTCCGCAGCTCCACCTCAAAGCCCCGGGAGCGGGCGAAATCCTCGTTGATATAGACGAAGTAGTCCGGCAGACCGGGCCGCTCGAAGCGAAGCGATTTCGGATAATCGTAGATGTCGTTGTAGTAGACCGAGAAATCCACGGCCAGGTCGTCGGTGAATTGGTGCCGCGCCCCCAGCTCGTACTTGACCGTCTTTTTCGGGTTTAGCGTGAGGTTGCCGACGAGAGGAAAGTCCTCGCTCGAGACGCTGCTGATCTTGGAATAAACGTAGTAGTAGTTCGGGCGCTGCGAGAAATGTCCGTAATTAAAGAAGAGGTGGGAGTGGTCCGTGATCGGATGGGATACCTGGAACCGCGGCGCCAATACCGCCTTCACCCGGTTGCCGCCGAGGAAGGAGAAGGAATCGTCCTCGTACTTGTCGAGAAGCGCCTGGTTGAAGCCGTCCCGGGTGGTGTCCCGGAGGGCGTCCTCCGCCGCTTTTCCCGGGAACCAGTAGTCGTAACGGAGGCCCACGTTCCCGATGAACCCCTCGAACTGGAATTTGTCCTGCACGAAGAGCGCGCCCGTGGTCGGATAGACGTGCCACAGGTCGTGGTTCCGGCCGAGGCCGTCCGGGTCCTGCACCCAGGGTTCGCTGATGGTCACGAACTGCAGGTTCTCGTAGCTGGCTTCGAACCCGCCCTTGAAATCGTGATGATCCCCGGGCGAGTAGTTGATGTCGAAATAGCCCGTGTAGGACTCGGTGTAGCGGCTGTGCCAGACGTCGTTGTCGCCCGTGTCGACGAAGAACTCCGTGTCCTGGTCGTTCGGGAGGTCCGTGTCGTCCGACTCCTCGTAGGTGAACCACGGGCGCCCGTGGACGTTCTGGAAGAAGGCGTTGAAGGCGCGGGAGAACCGGAATGTGGTCCGCACCCGGCGGTTCCAGATACGCCGCCAGTCGAGGGTGATCGTGTTGTTGTCGTCGGTGTTCGTGTAATCGTGGTCTTTCCGGCGACTCCACTCCCAATTGTAGGACGAGGTGGCCTCGCCGGGATCGATGGCGCTGATCAGGGGGCTGCGGAAAAACCCGTGGTCGATCTCCAGCTTTTTCTGGAAGGAGAGAAAGACCTTGTTCCGGCCGTTCGGTTGCCAGGCGACCTTGTACATGCCGCTCCAACGGTTCTCGGCGCGGGGGGTCCAGAAGTCGTTGTCGTACCGGATGTCCATGCCCAGGAAGCGGTCCACGTAATCGGAACGGAGGGTGTTGTCGCTTCCGTCGGCGGCTTGGACCGGGAGATAGGTGTTGTCGAAATCTCCCTGAAGGTCGACGAAGAAGGTGAGCTTGCCGGGAATCGCGGCGCCGAGGGGTTTCAGGAGGAAGTGCTGGATCGGTTCCTCCCCCTCGATCTGCACCTCGAGTTTGTCGAAGTCGGTGTTCCGGTAGATGTCTCCGAAACCGGGGAGGTGATCGCTCTGCGCTTCCACGTAGCCGTGCAGCTCCGTGCTCCCCTCCTTGGTCTCGATGTCGATCACGCCGGCGAGGGCCTGGCCGTACTCGGCGTCGAAACCGCCGGTGATGATCTCCACGCTCTTCACGGACCGGGCGCTGATGCTCCCCGCCGAGCTGCGGCCGGTGATCAGATCCCGGATCACCACGCCGTCGACGCGGTAGACCGTGTCCTCGGCTCGCCCGCCGCGGACGTAGAGGTTGTCGTCCTCCTGAACGACGCCGGTCTGCTTGCCGACCACGTCGTCGATCACCGTGACCGCCATCCCCTCGATCTGTTCGGCGGTCACCATGTGGGACGTCTTGGCCACCTCCACGTCGACGAATTCCCGGTCGCCGCCGACGCGGATCGCCTCCACCTCCCTCACCTCGATCGGATCGAGACCGATGGCGAGCTTCTTCACGTAGCCCGCCTCCACCCGGACCTGGTCGACCAGCTCCGTGGCGTACCCCATCCGGTTCACCCGCACCTGGTAAATACCCTCGGGGATCTGGACGAAACGGAAGGAGCCGTCCTGCCCCGAGATGACCCCCTTGCCCGTGCCGACCAGGATCACGTCCGCGAATGAGACCGATTCGCCGGTCTCTTTGTCGTATACGCGTCCTTGGATGGAGCCGATGAGTTCCTCCTGGTCCTCCGCGGGCGCTGCGGCGGCGAGAATCAGAACGAGGAAGAGGGCGAGAAGAAGGCGGTGCGTACCGACGGCGCGCCCGTAAGGGCGCGGGCCTGTCGTTTTCCTTGCGGAGATCGGGAACGGCATCGGGTCCACCCACTCCAGTTGTCGGGGGGGCGACTCCACCACCGGCCGGCGATTCCTCTACCGGGCGATCGTTGACGGCGGCGGCCGCGTCGATTAGAGTTTCGGCAACTATAAGAGAGAGGGCGGCGGCGGACAAGGAAATCTTTTCCAAAAATAGAGGCCGCCGTCCCTGTCGGGCTGACCATCTCCGGGAGGGGATCATGGAACTGGCGAAACAGGTCGAGCAGGCGGTCGGCTTTCTCGATCTCCGACTCCCCGAGAAGCCGGAGATCGCCGTGCTTCTCGGATCCGGCCTCGGGCCGCTCGCCGACTCGGCCGAGCGGGTATTTTCCCTCGATTATTGGCAGATTCCCCATTTCCCCCAGGCCACCGTGGCGGGGCACGCCGGGCACCTGATCGTCGCGCGCGTCGGAGATACGCCCGTGCTCTTTCTCCAGGGGCGCGTACACTACTATGAGGGCGTGCCCCTCACCACCTCCACCCTTCCCCTCCGCGTGATCCGCCGGCTCGGCGTGCGTGATCTGATCATCACCAACGCCAGCGGCGCCATCAATCCGGCATTCGCCCCCGGCGATCTGGTGGCGATTCGGGATCACATCAATCTGATGGGGACGAATCCGCTCATCGGCTATCAGCCGGCGTTGGACGAGGAACGTTTCGTCGATCTCTCCCACGCCTACGGAGAGGAGCTGCGTCGGATCGCACGCGAAGAGGCGGAGGGGATCGGCCTCGTTTTGAAAGAGGGGGTCTACGCCGCCGTCTCCGGGCCGAGCTATGAGACTCCCGCCGAGATCCGGTTGCTCGCCGGCGCGGGCGCGGACCTGGTGGGGATGAGCACGGTCCCGGACGTGATCGTGGCCGCCCAGGCGGGCCTCCGCCTTCTGGTGCTTTCCTGCGTCTCCAACATGGCCGCCGGAATCACCACATCACCGCTCACCCATCAAGAGGTGCTGGACACGACCGCCCGTGTCTCCGGTCCCTTCTCCGAACTGGTCGCCCGTGTGGTCCGGCGGATTCGGCGCGAAACGACGTGAAAAAAAGAACCGTTCTTCCCCTTTTCCTTCTCGCGGCGCTCCTCGCGGCGGCCGGCTGCGGCGACCGCGAACCGGTTCGCCTGGTGCTTCTCTCCACCAACGACATGCACGGGGCCCTGGAGAGCGCCCGCTTCGAGCCGGGTACGGACCGGCCTCTCGGGGGGGCGGCCTCCTTCGCCGCCTATCTCCGGGCGATCCGGGAGGAGGCGCCGGGGACGGTGATCCTGCTCGACGCGGGGGACATCTTCCAGGGGACGGCCCTCTCGGACCACCTCGAAGGCCGGCCGATGACGGCGGTCATGAACGTCCTCGGCTACGACGCCGCCGCCGTGGGGAACCACGAATTCGATCGGGGGGCGGCTGTGTTGGAGGAGAGGGTGCGCGAAGCGGACTTCCCCTTTCTCGCCGCCAACCTGACGGAGAAGTCCACCGGATCGATTCCGTCCTGGCTCCGGCCCTACGTGATCCTCGGGCGCTCGGGGATGCGCGTGGCCGTGATCGGCCTTTCCACGCCGGAGACGCCGCGGACCACCCTCCCCTCGGCGGTGGCCCCTTTCGATTTCCTGGAGCCGGCGGCTTCGGCGCAGGCCTGGATCGACAGGCTCGTCCCCGACTCGGCGGACGCGGCGGTTCTCCTCGTTCACATCGGCGGGAACACGATCGACGAGGGGCGGGTCCGCGGCCCCATCGAACAGTTGACCCGTGAAGTACGCGGCGAGGCGGCCGTTTTCGGCGGACACAGCCACCGGACCTTCGCCGTCGAAGTGGACGGGACCCCGGTGGTCATGGCCGGCTCTTCGCTCCGCGCCTTTTCCCGGATCGATCTTCTCTGGGACCGGAGGGAGAAACGGATCCTCTCCGCCGAGGCGCGCGTCGTGTCGATCCGCGCCGATTCGCTCCCGCCGGACCCGGAGGTGGAGGCGATGGTGCGCGCCTTCGCCGACGAGGCGGGGCCGCTTCTTCGGCGCGTCGTCGGCGTCGCCCCGTCGCCTATCGACCGCGGCGACGGGGAGTCCGCCGTGGCGAACCTCTTCTGCGACGCCGTCCGCAACGGACTCGGCTTGGACGTCTACTTCGAGAACCCCGGCGGGATCCGCGCCTCCCTCCCGGCCGGGGAGATCACCTACGCCGACGCCCACCGCGTCATACCCTTCGACAACACCGTCGTGGTTTTCACCATGACCGCAAGGGGGATCGAGGACGCACTCCGGGAGGCGACGGCTCACACGGGATTCCTGCACGTCTCGGGGATTCGCTACGTCGTGGACCGGCGCGGGCCGGCCGGGCCGGAGATCCGTGACCTGAGGGATGACGCGGGCCGGCTCCTCGAAGCGGGGCGGGTCTATCGGGTCGGCGTGAACAGCTTCGTCGCCGAGGGAGGGGACGGCCTGGGATCTTTCGCCCGGCTCCCCGGCTCACGGGACACGATGATCCTCACACGGGATCTTTTCGTGCGCGAGTTGGAGGAAAGGACCGCGGCGGGGCGGCCGATCGAGGCGCGCGTCGAGGGACGGATCCGCTTCCTCGACTGACCGCCCGCGCCGCTGCACGCTTCAGCCGCCGGAGCGGATCCTCCAGAGCGCACCGAAGGCCTTCTCCAGCGCGGGACCGAGCTTGGCCGGGTCGTCGGTCACCTCCGGCTCGTTGGGGAGAACGACGTAAGGGACGCGGATCCCCTTCGCCTCGAACCATCCCTCCCCGTCCGGCGCCATCTCCCGCCAATCGTTCTCTTTGTAATAGAACTCCATCTTGTCGTCCGGCAGGGAGTGATGGAGGATCGAACCCTCCAGTCCCGGGCGGGCGCGCCGCCGGTTCTTGCGGCAGGACTCCTCGTAGGAGACATCGATGTAGAGCACGGCCATCCGCCGGAGCATGTTCTCGCTCAGATGGGAGAACGCCTCCCGAAACGCGTTCGGGCCGCCGCGGGCGAACTCGACGATGGTGGTGGTGCGGTCCGGCAGCTTCGGATCGGCGGCGAGTTTCTCCTCCCAGATCGCGCTCATCATTTCGATCAGCACGTTCCAGTCGTCCGGATTTCTGAAGTAGTACCGTTCGTCGGTCCAGTTCCGCTCACGGCCCATCCGGGTGAGCACGTCGTCTTCCTGAAACCACCGCCAGATGATCGGAAAATCGTCCAGCTCCTCGAATGAGCCGACGTGGAAGCGCTCGCGGCGCTCGGTTTCGCCGACTTTCTTCAGATAATCGATCACCTCCGACTTGCCGGCCGCCGGGCGGGCGACGAGCGCGACAATCTCGAACGCGTCCTTTCCCATCGTCTCTCCTCGCTGTTTCTTTCACGAATGAATGGCGTGCTAGCGGCGTCGCGCGTGTTGCACGTTTCTCCAATCCTGCAGGACCACCAGGTCGTCCATGGGGAAGCGTTCTCCCAAGATCTGGTCGATCTCCTTGAGCGCCAGACGGATCATGTCCACCTTGACCGGGTAGTGGACGAAGGCGCTTCGGAATCCGTTCAGCAGCACGTGGCGCAGCTCATAGTGGTTCAGATGGAAGGCGCGACAGGCCCGCACCAGCTCCTTGGTCATGCTCGTGTCGCTGACGAGACGGCTGTCCGTGTTCAGAGTGACCCGGAGCCCCTCGTCCAAGTAGGTCCGGAAAGGATGATCTTGGATCCGCTTCACCACGCGTGTCTGCACGTTCGAGCTGAGACAGACCTCCAGGGGGAGCCTGTGGTCGTTCACGTAGTCCATCAGGCTCGGGTCTTCCAGAAGCCGCGTGCCGTGGCCGATCCGATGGGCGCCGCAGTAGTGGATCGCCTGATGGATGCTTCGCACGTCAAAAGCTTCCCCGGCGTGAACCGTCACGTTCAGGTTGGCGTTCAGCACGCGGTAGAAAGCCTCGCGGTGTTTCTTGGCCGGATAGTCCTTTTCCTGGCCGGCGAGGTCGAAGGCGACCACGCCGTCGTCGCGGTACGCCACCGCCGTGTCGGCGAGACGCATGGAGTGGCGGGGCGTCATGGAGCGGATGCCGCAGAGGATCACGCCGGTCCGGATCAGGTAGCGCTGCTCCGCGCTCTTGAGACCCCGGAGGACGGCGTCCACCGACTCCTCCATCCGCATGCCCCGCTCGGTGTGGAGAAGGGGCGAGTAACGCACCTCCAGGTAGCGGACGTTTTCCCGCGCGGCGTCCGCCGCGAGTTCGTAGGCGATCCGGGTGAGCGCTTCCGGTTCCTGCATCACCTTGAGGAGGATCGGGAACGCCTTGAGATAGTCCCCGAGGCTGCGGCAGCGGTCGCCGGCGACCACCTTTTTGCGGAGCGAGGGAACGTCCCGGACGCCGAGACGGATTCCCTGCTCCTTGGCGAGCGTGAGAACCGTGCGCAGGCGTACCGAGCCGTCCAGGTGGCAATGGAGGTCCGTCTTGGGGAGACGGCGGACGAGATCGGTGGTGAACTCGCGCCACTCCTCCCGCTTGCGGTAGCGCCGCGTACCCCCGTCGGTGGTGCTCGGGATCGTCATCGCGATCCTCCTTCCTGGCGGCGCTCCCGGTCGAGAGCGTCGATTTTGTCCACCCGGCGCGCGTGACGTCCGCCGGCGAAGGGCGTTTCCAACCAGATGCGAACGAGCCGTCTCGCTTCGCCGACGCGGATTACGTTCGCGCCGAGACAGAGCACGTTGGCGTTGTTGTGTTCCCGGCTGCTTCGCGCCGTCGCCTCGTCGTGGCAGACCGCCGCGCGGACGCCGGGGATTTTGTTCGCCGCCATGGAGGAGCCTATGCCCGCGCCGTCGATCAGGATTCCGCGCGGGGAGTCGCCGCCGGCGACGCGGCGCGCCACCGTCGCCGCCACGTCCGGGTAGTCCACCGCTTCGGCGGAGAAGGCGCCGCAGTCGGTCACGGTGCGGCCCAGCTCCTCGGCGATGTAAAGGCGGAGCCTCTCTTTGAGCGCGAAGCCGCCGTGATCGGCGCCGATCGCCACGTCCGCCGGCCGCTTCCCTCCCGAATCCATCTCCCGAATCGTCTCCAGGGCGATTCGGCGGATCTCCTCTTCCCGGGTCATTCCGTTTCCTCCGGTCGATCCGGCGAGAAGCAGTGCCGGCACCGCGGCTCGTACACCTTCTCGTCTCCGATCAGCACCCGCTCATCGGAACGAACCAGGCGCTGGGAGCGGGTCGCCGGAGCGCCGCAGACCATGCAGATCGCGTGGACCTTGGTCAGATAGTCGGCGGAGGCCATCAGCTGCGGCATCGGCCCGAAGGGGACGCCCCGGTAGTCCAGGTCGAGGCCGGCGAGGATCACGCGCTTTCCGGCCGCGGCGAGACGGTCCGCCACGCCGATCAGCGTGGAGTCGAAGAACTGCGCCTCGTCGATGCCCACCACGTTCGTATCCTCCTCGACGAGCCTCTCGATCTCCTCCGCGTCGCCGACGGTGATCGATTGGACCGCCCTCGCGTCGTGGGAGCGGATCTCCCCTTCCTCTTTCGAATCCCACCGGGTGTCGATGGCGGGTTTGAAGGCCTGCACTTTGAGACGGGCGATCCGCGCCCGTCGGAGACGCCGGATCAGTTCCTCGCTCTTTCCGCTGAACATGCAACCGACGATGAGCTCGGTCCAGCCGGGCCGGGAAGGTATGAGTTCCATCGGAGGATCTCCTCGCGTCGAGGGGCCCGCCGGCGGGTTCCCCTTCGCAGGGTGCGCGGGGTCGGAAACTTGGGGACGAATATTAGCAGATCCCCCCGCGGCGCGGCAATCGGAAAGCCTTCCCCTTCCCGCTCGACCGCGGGGGGCGCGTTGGGTTAGGATCGCCGGGAGTCGGGAAGAGGAAGTGTCCGGTTTCGGTGGCGCGGGCCCGGGGGGAGAGGATGAAACGACCGCTGCTCGTGGGAATCGCCGGCGGAACGAGCGCCGGGAAAAGCACTTTCGCCGAGCGGATCGCCTTGCGGATCGGCGAGCGCGACGCGGTAGTGATCGCCGAGGCTTCCTATTACCACGACCGCGACCGTTGCCCCACGGGACCGAGCGGCCGCGTCAACTTCGACCATCCCGACTCGATCGACTACGATCTGATGGAGAGACACCTTCTCGACCTGATCGCGGGACGGCCCGTCCCCCGCTTCGTCTACCACCGGGATTCCTGCCGCCGGGAGGTGACGACGGAAAGGATCGAACCGCGCCGCGTGATCCTCGTCGAGGGGATCCTGATCTTCGCCGAGAAGGTGATACGAGAACTTTTTGATGTAAAGATATTTATCGACGCCGACTCGGACCTCCGTTTCATCCGGCGCCTGGAGAGAGATATCGAGGAGAAGGGATCCGACTTCGAAGAGGTGCGGCATCGCTACCTCGAGGAGGTGAAGCCGATGCATCTCCGTTTCATCGAGCCTTCCAAACGCTGGGCGGACATCATCGTCCCCTGGGGAGGGCGCAACGAGGCGGCGGTGCAGATCGTGGTCGGCCGAATTCTCTCCGAACTTCGCGAGGGGGATTCCGAAAACGAAGGAGGCTAGGCGGCGCCGATCGCCTCGGCGAGCGTCCGAACCCGAGAGGCGTCCACTCTCCCATCCCGCTTCACCCAACTCCCGACGAGAAAGCCCCGGACCGAAGAAGCGAAGGAGGCCGCGCTCTCCGGCGTGATCCCGCTCCCGACGAAGAGGGGCGCGCCGCCGAGCGAGGCGATCCGCGCCGCGAAGGCGGGGTCCGCGGGGGCGCCCGTCGCCCTGCCGGTGACGATCACCCCGTCCGCCCCGCCGCGTTCCACCAGGTCACGGTAGGCGTCCTCCGGATCGATCGGGGCGAGGGGGACGGCGTGTTTCACCAGCAGGTCGGCAAGAATCGCCGTCTCCGCCCCGAGGGAGCGGCGCATCCGGAGAAGGCGGTGGGCGATCCCCTCCACCGTCCCCTGGTCGGTCAGGTAGGCGTGCGTGAGCACGTTCACGCGAACGAAGGAGCCTCCCGCCGCGATCGCCGCCGCGAGAGCCGCCTCGCCGTCGTTCCGGAGAACATTCACGCCGAGAGGGAGGCGGGTCGCCTCGCCCACGGCGCGCGCGGCCGCGGTCACGCAGGCGATCGTTTCCGGCGGAACCGGGCCGGGGTGAAAGGGGTCGTCGCCGAAGTTCTCCACCAGCACCGCGTCGGCGCCCCCCTCCCGCCAGGCGTGACCGTCCCGGACGGCGAGGCGGATCGTCTCCTCCAACGGAAGGCGGACGCGGGGCGCTCCGGGGAGCGGCTCCAGGTGGATCACTCCGATGAGGGCGGGCCGGTCCGACGGGAGACGCGCGAGGAAGGGAGAAGGGGTCACGGCCGGGCGCCCTCGCCCGGAGGCGCGCCGTAGCGTTCGCGGAGAAAGCCCTTCATCTCCTCCAGGTCGGAGAAGATGCGGGTGGTCTTGCTCTCCAGGAAGGGAGAGCGGGACTTGCTCGCGTAGTAGACGTACACGTCCTTGTTGTTCGAGAAGCCGTGATAAACCTCGTCGTTCACGCCGGGCGAGTCGAGGCCGAGGGGGTTGTAGACGATCAGGAAGTCGCACTGATTGATAAAAGTGAAGTCCCTCCAGACCGTGACCCGTTTCAAAAGCTCCGCCTCGGGGGTGCCCGCTTTCGCCGGGTCCATGTCCAGATCCTTGATGCTCATCGGATCGAAGACCGTCAGGAACTCCTCGGCGAACGTCTTGAAGGCGCGCACCTCCTCGAAGAAGGTCTCCGGCTCCACGCCGCTCCCCTTCTTGTACAGCGCGCTGATCGGGTACGAGAGGTAGGCCTTCGGCCCGTCGGGACGATCCAGGAGACTCCAGATCGATTCGACGGGCTGCGCCTTCGGCACCATGTAGAAGGGCCGGTTCATGAAGGCGGACATGGTTTGGGTGACGAAGGTCTCCGTGTTTTGCCAATCCACGATTTCCGTGCGGGTAAGCCTCCCCTTCCACTGCACGCTCTCCGCCATCCTCGCCTCGATCTTCTCCAGATCGTCCACCAGGGTGAGGAAGAGATACGGTTTGAGAAGGTGCAGGTAATACGGATCGAAACCGGAGAGGAGCGTGCCGTTCCAGCGAAAGCAGGCGTGCAGGGAGACCAGGCTCAGCCTCTCCTCGCGCCTGTTCTTGAGGATTTCCTCGAACACGGCGGCGCGGAGGGTCTTGAGCGTCACTTCCGGGGCGTCGAGGATCTTCTCGTCCCGGTAGGGGATGCCGAGGATCTCCGCCTTGCGGAGGAGCATGTTCCCCACGTCATGGACTTCCACGGGGGCGCCGCGTCCCCAGCCGTGTTCCGCGAGTTCACGCAGGAAGGGGGCTTTCTCGGTCCGGCTGATGCCGGTGCAGATCACCGTACCGGACGGTCCCTTGCCGGTTCCCGCCGATTCCCGGTTCATCGGGATCTCCTAGAAGCCGGAGGCGTCGCGAACCACCGTCACCGGATAGACGATGGTGGTGTCCGTGCAGATGGTCAAATGCGCGCGAATCACGTTGGGCGTGTCCAGATCCCCCCGGAAGTAGAGGGAATCGGTCCCTCCCAGTTCGGCGCGACGGATCGACCAGGTGACGGTCTCGCCGCTCACCCGTCCCTCGTAGAGCGGGAAGGGACCCTGGGTGCCGGTGAAGGTCTCCAGGTACATGTCCCCGCGGAGATCGGACCCGTCCTGCTCCCATTCGAAGATCAAGGTCTGCGCCGCGAAGGCCTCGATGGACCATAGGCCGGTGAAACTCTCCGGCCGGGGGATCACGTTTTCATCTTGGCAGGCCGCCGCGAAAAGCGCCGCCAGCACGAGCGCCGCCGCCCAGTAATGTTTACGCATCATTCTCCTCGCCTTGAACGATTGCCACCGAGGCGCTCGCCCCGATCCGGGATGCGCCGGCGCGGAGCATCTCCTCCGCGTCGTCGCGGGTGCGGATCCCCCCGGAGGCCTTGACGCCCATGCCGGGGCCGACCGTCTCCCGCATTAACCGCACGTCCTCCGCCGTCGCTCCGGAGGGCCCGAAACCGGTGGAGGTTTTCACGAAGTGGGCCCGGGCGCTCATCGCCGCCCGACAGGCCTGGATCTTCTCTTCCCGGGTGAGGTAGGCGGTCTCCAGAATCACCTTCACCACGACCCGGGGTCCGACCGATTCGACCACGCCGCGGATGTCTTGCTCCACCAGTTTCAGATCCCCCCCTTTTAGGGCGCCGACGTTGAGGACCATGTCCACTTCCTGGGCGCCCTCGTAACAGGCGCGGCGCGCTTCGAATGCTTTCGTCTCCGGCGAGTTCGCCCCGAGGGGGAAGCCGATCACCGTGCAGACCAGCACGTCGGTCCCGCGGAGGGCGTCCCGGCAGACGGGCACCCAGCACGGGTTGACGCAGACCGAGGCGAAACGGTGCGCCTTCGCCTCCGCCAGAAGGGCGTCGATATCCTTCCGGGTGATCGTCGCCTTGAGGACGGTGTGATCGATGGCTCGGGCCAAATCCGCCGGTACGCCGTTCGCGCTTCCCCGGTTGGAGAGACGGTCCACGCCCGCCTGAAACACCGTTCGCGTCGTCTCCGGGCAAACCGACGCGCACTGTCCCGGCGTGGCGCAGGTGACGCAGGAGTTGCCGTCCAGGTTCTTCTCCGACTCCTCCTTGCGGACGAGCCGGGCGAGGACTTCCTCGACGATCCGGTCCACGCGGGGGTCGTCGCTCACTTCAGCACCTCCCCCCCCTGGCGCAGGATCCCCACGTAGGGGAGATTCCGATAGCGCTGGGCGTAATCCAGGCCGTAGCCGATCACGAACTTGTTTTCGATGGTGAAGCCCACGTAATCGAGGGGGATGTCTCGCTCCATCCTTTCCCGTTTGTCCAGCAGCGTGCAGATGCGGATGCTGCGGGGGAATTTGGAGCTGAGGAAGCTGAGCAGGTTGAAGAGGGTATGCCGCGTGTCGGCGATGTCCTCCACGACCAGCACGTCCTTATCCTTGATCGAGAGGTCCAGCTCGCGGGTGATCTTGGCGCGGCCGTCCGATTCGGTGCCGTCGCCGTAGCTGGAGATCTGAACGAAATCGAGCACCAAGGGGAGATCGATGTGGCGGACCAGATCGACGGCGAAAAATATGGCGCCCCGGAGGACGGCGACCACGAAGAGGTCTTTCCCCTGATAATCGCGGGTGATCCTTTCGCCCATCTCGGCGACCCGTTCCCGGATCTTCTCCTCGCCGATATAGACTTCCACATCACCGTCGGCCGGAATGCGCACTCCCTCCCCGATCATCGGCGCTCATCCTCCTCGATCCGAACGGATCCTCTCCAGGATTCGGGGTCTTTCCGCCGGCGGCTCCTCGGCGATCCGGTACGCATCGAGCACCCGGGGGATCACCTCGATGATCCGGTCCTCCCGGTCCGCGTGCAGGCGGGCCAGGGGCTCTCCTTTGGCGACCCGGTCCCCCGGCTTCTTGATGAGTTCGATTCCGGCGCCCGGGCTCACCGGATCCTCCACCGTCTCCCGGCCCGCGCCGAGTCGCATCGCCGCGAGGCCGATCGCCCTCGCGGGGAGCGCCGCCACGAAGCCCGCGGCGGGGGCCGCCACCTCACGGGCGTGGGCCGCCTTCGGGAGCCGGGTTGTGTCGTCCACCACCTTGGCGTCGCCGCCGTGCGCCTCGATCATCCGCTGGAAGACGCGGAGCGCTTCGCCGCTCCGGTGCACCCGGTCGATACGAGCGAGCGCTTCCTCCTCGCCGCCGGCGACGCCGGTCAGGAGAAGCATCTCCGCGGCGAGGGCCCGGCTGATCTCCATCATATCCGGCGCCCCCTCCCCCCGCAAGGACTCGATCGATTCGGCGATCTCCAAGGCGTTCCCGACGGTCCGCCCGAGGGGAACGTCCATCTCGGTGAGGATCGCCGTGGAGGGTTTGCCGAGGCGGGAGGAGACATCCACCAGCAGTTCCGCCAGGCGGCGGGAATCCTCGCGGGTGCGGAGGATCGCTCCGTCTCCGCACTTGACGTCGAAAACGAGCGCGTGAGGTCCTGCGGCGTGCTTCTTGGAGAGGATGCTGGAGACGATGAGGGGGATCGCGTCCACCGTGCCGGTCACGTCGCGGAGCGAGTAGAGCTTGCCGTCCGCGGGCGCGAGGCGCTCGGTCTGCCCGACGATGGAAAGCCCGACGTCCCGCACGATCTCGATGAAACGCTCCGTGGAGAGGCGGGTTTGGTAACCGGGGATGCTCTCCAGCTTGTCCAGCGTGCCGCCGGTATGGCCGAGGGCGCGCCCCGAAAGCATCGGCACCGGCACGCCGGAGGCGGCCGCCAGGGGGCCGATGATGAAGGAGAGCTTGTCCCCCACGCCGCCGGTGGAGTGCTTGTCGGCGGTGACGCCGCGCACCGAGCCGAGGTCGAGCACGTCCCCGGAGTGGATCATCTCTTCGGTGAGGGCGATGGTCTCCTCTCGGTCCAAGCCGCGAAACCAGATCGCCATCAGGAGCGCGGAGCTCTGATAATCCGGTACCGATCCGTCGGTGACGCCGCGGATCCAGGAGTGGATCTCCGCGCGGTCGAGCGCTCCCCCCCGTTTCTTCTTCTCGATGCTTTCCACCATGCCCATCGCCGCTCTCCTATCGGAAAGGAAACAAACAGTATCGGCGATTCGAGGCGCCGGGTCAACGGAAATGCCGATTGGAGCGGGGTGGACGGTTTCAGTGGGGCTCCCGTGATGCTACAATCAACGGAACGGTCCGGCAATATTCGATGGGAGGATTCGGTTCTTGCCGAAGCGGAGCGCGAGATCCCGTAAGTTCCGCCTGGGACGGATATGGTGGTGGATCATCATCGCCGCCGCCCTTCTCTACCGGGGGGCGTATCTGTGGGAGGCGAGCAGCCGGCCCGATTTTCACCTGTTCACGATGGACCAGGAGTATCACCTGGGTTGGGCGGAGGGGATCGCCGAGGGTCGCTGGCCTCCCCCCTTCGACGCGCTGAAGGACGCCCCCTACTTCCGGGCGCCCCTCTATCCCTGGTTCCTAGCCGCACTCTTTTTCCTCTTCGGAAAACAGACGGTGCTCTTCCGGATCGCGCAGATGGTGATCGGCTCTCTCTCGTCGGCGATGGCGGGAGCGCTCGGGGCGCGGTTTTTCGGCAGGAGAACCGGCGTTCTCGCGGGTTCGATCTGCGCTTTCTACTGGGTCTTCGCCTACTTCGACGGGGAACTTCTCCTGCCGGTGCTCCTCGTCTTTTTCGTCCTGCTCGGCTTCCTTCTCCTCCACGAGGCGATCGAGCGCGGGAGCGTCCCCCTCTCGGGCGCGTCCGGGCTCGCCTTCGGCCTCTACGCGATCACCCGGCCCAACATCCTCCTCTTCTTCCCCTTCGCGTTCTTCTGGCTTTTCCGCCACGGCCCGCGCGGGCGTGCGCGGTTCTTTCTGCTCCTCTTCGCCGCCGGATCTCTCCTGCCGGCCGCAGGCGTCACGATCCGGAACCGGGTCGTGGGCGGCGACTGGGTGGGGATCGCCTCCCAGGGGGGCGTGAACTTTTATATCGGAAACAACCCGGAGTCGAACGGCATGGAAGCGGTGGTTCCTGGAACGCGAGCGACCTGGTGGGGCGGTTTCGAGGACACGAAAAGGATCGCCGAGGAAGCGGCGGGGCGGCCCTTACTTCCCTCGGCGGTTTCCGACTACTGGTTCGGCCGCGCCTTCGATTTCATTCGGAACGATCCGGGACGTTGGGCGCGGCTCACTCTGCGGAAAACGATCGCGCTCCTCGGGAACGCGGAACTCCCCAACAACGAGCCCTATGAGGCGCGGCGCTCTCGTTTCCTCGCCTTCCGCGTCGTGCCGCTCGGCTTCGCGCCTCTTCTCGGATTTTTCCTCGCCTCCCTCCCGGCGATGATCGCCGCGGGCCGGCGCTCGGGGCGCCGTCCGGAAGAGAAGAAACGCGGCGCGTTTCTTACACTGATCCTCTGGTTCCTGGCGATCTACGCCGCGACGATCGTCGCCTTCTTCGTCACAGGACGCTATCGGGTTCCTCTCGTTCCTTTCGTCGCTCTGGGCGCTTCATGGACCGTGGTCCGGATCGCGGAACGATTACGCGGGCCCCGTCCGGCGGACGCGCTCCGCCTTCTCCTTCCGGCCGTGTTGATCACCGCGGCGCTCTACGCGGATCCGCTCGGCGTGCGCGAGTCGACCCGCGGATTCGCCGCCCTCTCGGAGGCGCAGGATCTGCTCGACAGCGGAGATCCGGCCGCCGCGGTCCCGATCCTGGAGGGGATCCTCGCGGAGGGATCGATGCGGCAGCCGGAGGTGTACCGGGCGTTGACCCGAGCCTATGCGGGGCGACGCGCACCGGGAGACCGCGAAGCGATCCTGCGAACGGCCCGCGAGGGCCTCCTTCTCGATCCGGACGCGCCGGACCTTCTTTGGTATGCCGCCGTCGGCGAGACGAACGCACGAAACTGGGAGGAGGCGATGGACCTAATCGATCGCTACCTGCGGATCCGTCCGGACGATGTGCGGGGATGCTACTTGGGCTTCACCGCCGCGCTCGCGATGGAGCGAAGGGACGAGGCGGAGCGGTATCTCCGGCTCGCCGAGGCGGCCGATCCGAATCACGAAACGACGGCGCGTATGCGGGAGATCTTAGCGTCCGCGCCTCCCTCCCCACGCTGATTCTTCCGGAAGAATAAAAAAGGCCCGGTCCCGCGCGGGACCGGGCTTCGAAGAGATCTCGTGATCCGGGATTACCGGAAGAGGTTTTTCACGCCTCCCCAGGAGGTGTTGTCCGTCGCGGACGGGCCGAGTGGAAAGTAGACCGTGGCGTGCGCCGGGGCGTCGACGTAGAGATCGTCGATCCAGAAATCGGTCGCGCAGGAATCGCACTCCGTGGGCGTGCTGTAGAGGCGCGCTTCGATCACCAGGCCTTCCCGTTCGCCCTCCCAGGTGTCGATGTTCCAGCTCCCTTCCAGAAGGTCCCATCCGACCGGATCGCTGAACTCCATCGGGCCGAAGGCGTCCCCCATGTAGATGGTGAAATCGGTTCCCGGCGTGTAGTGGGCGTGCAGCCGGAGCGAGGGATAATCCTCCCACTCGTCGTATGCGCGGAAGCCCGCGCGCACCACGTCGTCGTCGCGGATCCCCGTGATCCAGGCGATCCACGCCTGGGGCGTTCCGGAGTGGGGCGCCTCGGTCACGCGGAGGGAGCGCGCGCCGGTGTGGACGAAGGGTCCGTCCACGTTCTGTTCATCGATCAGGTTGCCGGAACAGCCCAGAATCGTGGACGCGCCGTCCTCCCACCCGAAGGTGTCCCCCGCGGCAGGAGCGGCGAGGAACGCCGCCGCGACGCAGAGGAGCATCGTTCTTTTCCGCATCTCCATTTCCTCTTCCTTGCGGGCGCCGGTGAGTCGGCCCGACGCGGTTTCGCCCAATAGATCCTTCTCCCTGCCGAGAGGCGCGGCTTCGATGAGGATGGGGAGGAAACATATCAAATATAAATGATAACGGGATGTCCGTCCAGGGGTCGGGTTCTTCCCCGCGAGAGAATTCTTGCTTGAGGACCTTTTAGGAAAAGCGATCGGGCGCGCGTCATCGACGAAAAAGAAGAGGCCCGGACCGCGATGGTCCGGGCCTCGTCGAAACCTCGTGTTTCCGGAATTACCGGAAGAGGCTCTTCACGCTGCCCCAGGAGGTGTTGTCCACAGCGGACGTTCCGCCCGGGAAGCTGATGATGGCGCCGTCCGGCGCGGTGACGCAAATGTCGTCGCACCAGTACTCGTCGAACTCGGCGACGCTGTAGAGACGGAACTCGATCATCAGACCGTCGCGGGAGCCGCCGTCGCTGTCGAAGGTCCAGCTGTAGGAGAGCAGATCCCAACCGAGGCCGGCGCTGTAGTCGTAAAGACCGTAGGCGCTACCGGCGTAGGAATCCGGATCCATCGGATCGCTGGTGTAGTGGGCCCAGATCCGCGCACTCGGGCTCACGCCCTCGGTGTTGTCGTACGCGTAGAAGCTGACGTCGACGACGTCGCCGTCAGTCAGGCCGTTGATCCAAGCAACGTAGGCTTGCGGGGTGCCGCCGAGAGGCGACTCCTGCATGTAGAGCGAGTGGCTCCCGGTGTGGGCGAAATCGCTCACGTTGGTCGGGTTGTAGAGGTTGCCGTAGAACCCGAAGATGGTGCCGGTGCCGTCTTCCCAGCCGTAGCAGCTGGTGCCGGCCCAAGCGAAACCGGCCAGGGCCAGAACGAGGCTACCAATCAGTAACAAACGCATGCTATGACCTCCCTGAGTTGCGGGGCTATCACCCCAGTGTTCCTGTCCGTCGACTACGGGAAAATCGAATAACCCTCTGCCCTCCAGCGTGTTCCTCCTTCGGCAAATGGATGAACCGCTTGGGGTTATCCTTCAGCGCCCGGCCGAAATACCACGACCGTGCGCGACCATCCCTGAGCCCGATTTCTAGAACTCGGGAATATCGTAACAGAAACGCAAGTCGATATCAATGCAAAAATTGCAGGATATGGCTCCTTTAAGCGAATCAAAACCTCCCGTTAAGACATCGGCAATAATTTTAATGTTCCTTCTACACGGTCAAGCGGTTCTACCGACGAGACGCCCCGGAACGAAAGGGACGACTCAGCCGATCTCCTCCTCCACCGCCTCGAGGGTGGGATCGATCGCGGCGGGGACTTCGATGCCCGAGGAAAGGGTGCGCGGGTCTTTCAGTCCATGGCCGGTGATCACTAAAACCACGTGATCTTGGGGCTTTACACGGTTTTCCTCGACCATCCTCTCCAGTCCGGCGAGCCCCGCCGCCGCCGAGGGCTCCGCGAAGACGCCGGTCTCGCGGGCGAGACGAGCAGCCGCCGCGAGAATCCTGTCGTCCGTCACGGAGACACCGAGGCCGTCCGAGTCGTAGAGCGCGTGGAGAGCGCGGACCGAATCGCGGGGGCGGCCCACCCGGATCGAATCGGCGATCGTGTCGGCCGGCCCCTCTTCCGCCTCCTTCTTCCCTTCTCGGAAGGCCCGGACGATCGCGGACGACCCTTCCGCCTGCACCGCCACCATCCGGGGGAGGCGATCGATCCAATCGAGGGCGCGCATCTCCCGAAAGCCTTTCCCGGTGGCGCCGAGGATGTTGCCGTCCCCCGTGGGGACGAGCACCCAATCCGGCGCGCGTCGTCCCCCGTCGAGGGCGATCTCGAAGGCGGCGGTCTTCTTCCCCTCGGCGGTGAAAGGATTCACGCCGGTGGAGCGGTCGACCCAGCCGAATCGCTCGGCGGCGCGGCCGCACAGGTCGAAGGCGTCGTCGTAGCTCCCGCGCACGCGGACCACGCGCGCGCCGTAGAGGAGCATCTGGACGAGCTTCGGCTCCGGCGCCGACTCGGGGACGAAGAGAACGGCGCGCATGCCGAGGGCGGCGGCGATCCCCGCGGTCGAGGAGGCGGCGTTTCCCGTGGAGGCGACCGCCACCGTGTCCGCTCCTGTTTCGCGGGCGCGGAGAAGCGCCACGACGCTCGCCCTGTCCTTGAAGGAGGCGGTCGGCTCGGCGGTGTCGTCTTTCAGGAAGAGATTCTCCAGCCCGAGGGAGCGGCCGAGACGTTCCGCGCGGAGGAGGGGCGTCCCTCCCACCGGCGTCGTCAGAGGAAGGCTCTCCTCCGCGAGGGGAAGAAGGGGCGCCCACCGCGCGAAGGAGCGGTCCCTCGACGCGGCGATCCTTTCCCTGTCCATGGCGGCGGAGGCGGCGACGTAATCATAAAGGGCGTCCAGGTTGCCCCCGCAGGACGGACAGGTGAAACGGCCCGCGCCGGAAGGCTCTTCCCGCCCGCAGGCGAGGCAGGCGAACCCGGTGACGTTCGGGGGGGGCGCCGGCATCGGTTCTCTACTCCATGGTGAGCGCCATCAGCGCCTTGCAGGTGTGAAGGCGGTTCTCCGCCTCGTCGTACACCACCGAGTGAGGTCCGTCGATGACCGGATCGGTCACCTCGTGCCCCCGATCGGCGGGAAGACAGTGCATGTAGATCGAGTCTTTCTTCGCAAGCCCCATGCGGCGTTCGTCGCAGATCCAATCGGTGTAATTACGCGCCAACTCCAGGGAGCGCTTCGGCTCGCCGAAGAGGGAGGCGCAGCCCCAGCTCTTCGGGTAGACCACGTGGGCGCCCTCGAACGCCTCGTCCATGGTGTCGACGATCCGGAAGGCGCCTCCCGATTCGGCGGCGTTCTTGCGCGCCCGCTCCACGGTATGGGGCATGAGCGTGAACTCCGGCGGATGGGCGAGCGTGACGTCCATGCCGAAGCGGGTCATCAGCATGATCAGCCCCTGGGGAACGGACATCGGCTTGGCGTAGGAGGGGGCGTAGGCCCAGGAGACGGCGATCTTCATCCCCTTCAGGTTCGTTCCGAAGCGTTCCCGTATGGTCATCAGGTCCGCCAGCGTCTGGCAGGGGTGGTCCACGTCGCACTGCATGTTGATCACCGGACGGTCGGCGTGCTTCGCCACCTCCCGCATATAGGCGTTCCCTTCCCCCGGCACCAGATCGTGGCGGATCGCGATGCCGTGCCCGTAGCGGGAGAGGATGATCCCCGTGTCCTTGGCGCTCTCGCCATGGGAGATCTGGCTCGTCTCGGCGTCGATGAAGTGGCCGTGGCCGCCCAGCTGGGTGATCCCCGCCTCGAAGGAATTGCGCGTGCGCGTCGATTTGTCGAAGAAGAAGAGGAAGATGGTTTTGTCCGGCAGAAGGCGATGGGGCACGCCTCCGCGGAATTTCTTCTTCAGGTCCGCCGACAGGTCGAGGGCGGTTTCGATTTCCTTCACCGACCAATCGCTCGTCTCGATGTAGTCGCGCCCCTTCAGGGCCTTCGTGATCTGCTCCGTCATTTTCCTTGATCCTTCTCTCGTTTGTGTATCACGCGGGACAAGACCCGCGGCCGGTTTGTCGTTTAAGCCGTAAATCGTTTCCAGAGCGTTCGCGCGTGGTCGCGCGCCTCCGCGAGAACCGCCGCCTCGTCGACGCGGACCGCCCGGCCCTTTTCGATCACCCTCTCCCCCGCGACGAAGACGGCCTCCACCGGCGCGTGGCAGATTCCGAGGAGCCAGTGCGCCGCGGCGTTCTCCGGGGTGATCGGCGTGGGCGGATCGTAGCGTATCACGACCATGTCGGCCGCCGCGCCCGGTTCGAGCCTCCCCGGCGCGGGGTCGAAGAGGGAGGCGGCGAGGCGGACGTTTCCCTCCCAGGCGAGCCGGTAGGCGAGGTCGAAGGGGATCGAACGGTCCCCCGTCGTCATGCGATGAACGGAGCCGGCGGCGGCCGCCTCTCCGGCGAGGTCGCCGCTCATCCCGTCCGTGCCGAGGCAGACCGTCGCGCCGGCGGCGAGGAGTGCGGGGACGTCGGCGCGTCCCACCGCGTTTCCGCCGTTGGAGAGCGGGTTGTGAACCAGGAAGGCGTTCCGGCGCGCCAGAAGCTCCCGGTCCTCGCCGTCCAGGTGGACGCCGTGGGCGAAGAGGGCGCCGGGACGGACGAGGCCGAAACGATCGAGCCGCGCCAGGGTGCTCCGGTCCCCCGCGGCGCGCGCCGCCTCGCCGTCTTCGGGGCCTTCGTCCAGGTGCATGTGGATCGGGCGACCGCTCCTCTCCGTCGCGTCCCGCAGAAGATCGAGGGTGCGGTCGCCGAGTGTGAAGGATGCGTGGGCGCCGATCATCGCGGCGAGCAAGGGGGAACGCTCCCGGCCGGCGCGCGAGGCGAAGGCGAGGTTCTCGCGGAGGCCGGTGTCCCGCGTTTCCTCTCCGTCCCGGTCGGAAACCTCATAGGCGAGGGCGACACGGGCGCCCACCTCGAGGGCGGCGCCGGCGATGACGTCCAGCGAACCTTCCACGGCGGAAGGGGAGGCGTGATGGTCCACCACGCAGGTGACGCCGTGGTGAAGCGCTTCCAGAAGCCCCGCCCGGGCGGAGGCGGCGATCGAAGGCGCGTCGAGCAGCTTGTCCCATCGCCACCAGACGCGCTCCAGGATCCTCCGGAAGGAGTCGGGCGGCGCGCCGGCGGCCGGCATCCCGCGGGCGAGAACGCTGTACAGATGAGTGTGGGCGATCGTGAGGCCGGGGAGGACGGCGCACCCGGAGGCGTCGATCGTCTCCGCGCCATTCTCCGGCACATCCTCGGGCGGGCCGACTCGGACGATCCTCCCCCCTTCCGCGAGAACCGCGCCGGGGCGAAAAACGCGGGTCTCCCCTCCCGGGGAGATCACCGTGTCTCCGATCAGCCGGATCGCTTTCATTCCCTATCCTCGCGGCGCGGCGCCCGAGCGTCGCCCTTTCAATCGTTTTCCCGAATGCGGCGGGCCGCCTCCCGATGGTCCCGGATGATCGTCCTCTCGTCGCCGGTGAGGAGCCGTCCATCCTCCACCACGATGCGTCCCTCCACGAAGAGCGTGTGCACACGCGACGCCCCGCAGAGAGGGAGCGCGGCGATCGGGTCTCCCGCGCCGCTGAAGGGGAGCGCGTCGAGAGAGAAGAGCGCCAGATCCGCCCGCATGCCCGGAGCGATCCGGCCGATGTCGTCCCTGCCGAGCACGGCCGCGCCCCCACGAGTCGCCCATCGGAGGACCTCGTCGGCGACGAGCCTCGCCGGACCGTAGCGGATCCGTCCGAGAAGGAGCGCCTGCCGGACTTCGCCGATCAGCGACGAGGAATCGTTGCTCGCCGAACCATCCACGCCGATGCCGTAGGGGCACCCGGCGGCGACCAGATCGAGGGTGGGGGCGATGCCGGAACCGAGGCGCATGTTGGAGGAGGGACAGTGAGTGATTCCGCAGCGCGCCTTGCCGAGGCGCGCGATCTCCTCCGTGTTGAAATGGATGCCGTGGACGATCCAGGTCCGGTCGCCGAGCCATTCCAGCTCCTCGAGAAGGTCGAGAGGGCGCATGCCGTGCCGTTCCAGACAGTATCGCTCCTCGTCCTTCGTCTCCGCCAGATGGGTGTGCAGGCGGACGTCCAACGCCTCGGCGAGTCGCGCCGTCTCGATCATCAGCTCTCGGTCGACGGAGAAGGGGGAGCAGGGGGCGAGGGCGATCCGGAGCATCGCGCCCGGTCTGGGGTCGTGATAGCGCTCCACGATCCGGCGACTGTCCTCGAGGATGCGGTCCGCCCGCTGCACCACGCGGTCCGGCGGCAGGCCCCCGTCTTTTTCGGAGAGGCTCATGCTTCCGCGGGTGGCGTGAAAACGGATCCCCAACTCCGCCGCCGCCTCGACTGTGGCGTCGATCGGGTCCGGGCAGGCGGGACCGAAAAGGTAATGGTGGTCCGACGTGGTCGTGCAGCCGGACAAAAGGAGTTCGGCGATCCCACAGCGCGCGGCCGCTTGAATCCCCGTCCGGTCGATTCGCGCCCAGACCGGGTAGAGGGCGCGTAGCCAGTCGAAGAGCTCCACGTCCGTCGCCCCCGGATAGGCGCGGGTGAGAGTCTGATACAGGTGGTGGTGGGTGTTGACCAGCCCGGGGAGGAGCACCATCCCCTCCGCCCGGACGATCCGGTCGATTCCCTCCGAAGGCTCCCGCCCCGGTTCACCGACCGCGACGATGGTTCCGCCGCCGACCAGCACCCACCCGCCGCGGATCTCCCGGCGCTCCGGATCGAGGAGGGCGATCGTCTCCGTGTCTCGAATCAGGGTCAGCATACCTACATTCCTCCCGATCAAAATACCATGAAGGTCCGGCCGGCACAATCGCCGGGGTTGACATCCGTTGCGGGTGCGAATACATTAGCGCCTTGATCCGTAAGCCTCATGGATCCAGAAAGAGACTCCGGAAGCCGATGTTTCGGAAGAAAGGTTTCTCTCGGGGGCGACACGCCGGTCGGGCCGATCGGAAGGAGAAAGGAATTGGTCGAAGGGAACGACATCCTGCGCATCGGGCATCGAGGAGCTCCCTCCCGTTTCCTGGAGAACACGTTGCACTCGATCCAGCACGCCATCGAGCTGGGCGTGGACATGGTAGAGTTCGATATCCGGAAGACTATGGACGACCACTTCGTGCTTCTCCACAACAGCCGACTCGGCCGTTTTCTCTTCTCCTCTTCCATCGCGCGCAAACCGCTGGAAGAACTGCAATCCCTTCGGATGCGCCGGGGCGAGCCGCTCGCGCTCCTTCAGGACGCGATCGACATGGTCAAGAACCGGGCTTTGATGAACATCGACCTGAAGGCGGAGGGGGGCGAGGAGATGCTGGTCGACATGATCGTCCGCAAGGGCGTGGCCGAGCAGGTCCTCGTCAGCAGCAATTTCAAGGAGAGCCTGCGGAAGATCAAGAACATGGAACCGCGAATCCGAACCGGCCTTTCTCTTCCCAAAGATTTCTTCCACGCCTCCAGCTTCGAACATGTGCTCCCCCTCAGGGCGCCCATTATCTGGATCGTGAAAAACACGCTCCGTTTCTGGATTATCCGGCAGGTCGAGAAGGCGGAAGCGGACGCGGTCATGCTCTACTATCGCCTGATCACTCCCAAACTGGTCGAATTCATGCGGCAGCGTGGTTACCCGGTCTTCGCCTACACCGTCGACGACGTGTCGGCGATCCGCCGTCTGACCGATATGGGCGTGAGGGGAATCGCCTCCAACCGTCCCGAGCTGCTCTTCCAAAACTGATTCCTCCCCAAAGGCGGCCCATCCCTCGCGATCCTCACGGGTCACACCTCTCTTTCCACGGCCGCGAGAACGTCGGCCGATTTCTTTTCTCCTTTTCCGTCGCACCCGATCCTTACCCCCTCAGAGGCGACGGGAAGGGATCGCCCCCCACCCGATTCAGCGTCCCTCCCCCTTCCCCGTCTGCTCTTCCCGCATTGACAGAATTCCCCGAACGAATTAAACTTTCAGAAAGTTTTGAAAGTTCTGAAAGGATAGGCCGTGAGCGAGATGGGAAAAGGAGCGGGAAGGATCGAGAAGTCCCGCCTGGAGGTCTGCGACGCCGTGGGGCGTCTCCTCGAACTGTGGGGATTCCGGAGAAATCTGGGGAGGATCTGGGCGCTCCTCTATCTGCGTAGCGAGCCGGTGGGCGCCGCCGAGATCGCTTTGTCTTTGGGAATGAGCCGGGGTTCGACCAGCATGTCGCTGCAGGAACTGCTCCGCTGGGGAGTGATCCGCAAATCCTGGAAGCCGGGAGAACGGAAGGACTTCTTCGAAGCGGAAGAGGACGTCGCCAAGGTGATCGTCCGCGTACTCCGGGAGAGAGAACTCCCCGCGGTGGACGAGGCGATCCGGAGCCTGGAAAACGAGGAGAAGAAACTCGCCTCCTATGGCCCGGAAGGGAAGCGTCTGCGCAAACGGACCGCCGATCTTCTTCGGACCACGCGGCGGGGGCGTTCTCTGATCCGCGCCCTCGCCGACCCGCGCGGCCCGGGCGCCGCGTTCCTGCACGGGTTCACGGCGGTCGGGGAGTACGAGCCATGAGCGGCGCCGCGCCCCGCCCCACACCACGCCCCGCGATCCGCGGCCTGGACGATCTTCTCGAACGTCGCGCCCTGGCTCCCATCGTCGACGACTATCGCCGCGTCGAGGACATGATCGTGGGCAACATCCACTTCGGCCTCGACATCGTTCCCCGCGTGGTCCGCTATCTGCTCGAGGCCGGTGGAAAGAGGATCCGCCCCATCGTCCACTGTCTCGCCGCCCATATGGTCGACTATGCGGGGGAAGATCACCTTCTGGTCGCCTCGGTGGGCGAGATGGTTCACTCCGCCACTCTGTTTCACGACGACGTGATCGACGAGGGAATGACGCGGAGGGGTATTCCCACGGCGAATCGAGTTTGGGGGAACCAGACTCCCGTGCTTGTCGGGGACTTCCTTTTCGCCCGCGCGTTCTCGATCATGATGAACCATCGCCATTACGAGATCGCCCGTCGCCTCGCCCCCACCGTGGAGGATCTGGTCCGGGGAGAGTTGATCCAGCTGGCCCATCGCGGGAAGCCGGTCGTTCCCCTCGAGGCGTACCGCGAGATCATCCGTTGCAAGACCGCCTCCCTCTTTTCCTGGTGCGCCCTCTCCGCCGGGCTGCTGGCCGGACTCCCGGAGGAGCGGGTGGAGGATCTCTCCCGCTTCGGTCACCATTTCGGGCTCGCGTTTCAAATCTCCGACGATGTCCTGGACTACAGCGGCGACGGCGACTCCACGGGCAAGGGGACCTTCAGCGACCTCGCCGAGGGGAAGACGACCCTCCCCCTGATTCTGGCCGTGAGGCGGGATCCCGAAATCGGCCGGGAGCTCAAGGAATGGTTGCGGGGCGATGGAGCGCCTCGACCGGCGCCGGATTTCCTCGCCTCCCGCGTGCTGGAGAGCGGCGCCATCGAGGAATCGATCCAAATCGCCGGCGAGCATGCGGAGAGAGCCGAGGCCGCTCTCCTCCCCTTCCCGGAGGGGCCTTTCCGCGAGGCGCTTTTCGACCTCTGCCGCTTTACGGTGAGCCGAACCCACTGAGTCCGTTCGCCGGTGCCTCCCCGCAGCGACTCCCCTGAATAAAAGGGAGACTCCGACGGTATCGTCTCCGGGAATCGTCGATCGGATTGAACAAAACGGGCGTTTGGTGCGTCTATTCCGATCGGAGGAGAGAGAGAACCGTACGCGGCCCGGTGGGCCGTAAGAGTGTGGAGGAGAAACCGATGAAACGCTTCGCTGCGATCTTGTTGGGGCTGTGCCTGACGCTTTTTGCCGGTTGCGGTGGAGGCGACGACAACCCCGCCGGCTCCGGCGGCAATGTCGAAGAAGACCACATTTCCATCGTCGCCCTATCCCCGGAAGATGAAGCCTGCGGTCTGGGGAATCAGATTCAGATCGAAATCGCCTTCGATCGGCCGGTCGAGGATTTTTACGCGCTCCTGGTCCCCGGCTTCGACATCCTGCAGTCGGGACATTTCGTCCCGAACGCGGACAGGACTTCCTTCCTCAGGGATCACGCGATCCAGGGCGACAAAGTCTACCAGATGCTCATCTTCTCCGCCTTCGACGCGGACACCAGCGTTTTCTTGGGCGAACCGCGCATGATCACCTTCACCGGGCGGGACAGCATGCCGGCCTGCTCCTTGGAGGGGCGGATTCGCACCCCCTCGGCCTACGGGCCCGAGGGAACGGTGCTCCTCTTGATCAACGGAATGTATTGGTCCCCCGAGTTCACGCTCGACGACGACGCCTTCACCAACAGCATGCAGGCGATCGGATTCGTGGACAACGCCCACGGCGATTTTTCCATCGGACACTTACCGCCGGGCTTTTACTATCTCTTCGCCTTCAAGATCACCGAGGGAGAATACGCGGCGGAGGGCGACAACAACCTGTTCGGTTACTACCTGGACGAGGAATCTTCGGGACAGCTCGGCCGCATCATTCTGACCGACGCGATACCGAGCCGGACCGGCGTGGATATTCAACTCCTCAAGGGACACAGTTTCTTCGAAGACTAGCGGAGCGGGAGCGACCCAGGGTAGAAAAGGGCCCGGACGGCGACGTCCGGGCCCGGTCTTTTTCGCGCATCGCGCCGCCGGGTCAGAGGGAGAGTTTGTCCGTCACGGTCCGCACGTGCTCCGCGCTTTGCCGGAGGAGGGCGCTTTCCTCTTCGGTGAGGGGAACCTCGACGATTTTCTCCACTCCCCCCGCGCCGAGAATCACCGGTACGCCCACATAGACGTCCCGGATGCCGTACTCGCCGGTCAACCAAGCGGCGCAGGGGAGAACGCGGCGTTTGTCCCGGACCATCGACTCCACCATCTCCGCGACCGCCGCCGAAGGGGCGTAGAAGGCGGATCCCGTTTTCAGGTGTCCCACGATCTCCGCGCCGCCGTTCCGGGTTCTTTCGATGATCGCGTCGATCCGGTCGGCGGACATCCAATCCGCGAGCGGGACGCCGGCGATGGTGGTGTAGCGGGGGAGCGGAACCATGGAGTCGCCGTGGCCGCCCAACACCATCGCCTGGATGTCCCGGACCGAAACGTGCAATTCCTCGGCGATGAAGGCGCGGTAGCGGGCGGTGTCGAGGATTCCCGCCATCCCGATCACTCGCCGGGATTCGAAACCGCTCGTCTTCAAGGCGACGGCGCACATCACGTCCAGCGGGTTCGAGACCACCACCAGAATCGCGTCGGGGGAGTGCCGGACCGCCGCCTCCGTCACGGAGCGGACGATCTTGGTGTTGGTGGCGAGGAGGTCGTCCCGGCTCATGCCCGGCTTACGGGGTACGCCGGCGGTGATCACCACGATGTCCGATCCGGCCGTTTCCTCGTAGTCGTTTACGCCGACCACGCGCGTGTCGAACCCCTCCACCGGCGCCGATTCCCACTGGTCCAACGCCTTCCCCTGAGGGATCCCCTCCACGATGTCCACGAGGACGACGCGGTTCGAAAGCTCCTTCTCGGCGATTCTCTGCGCCGCGGTAGCCCCCACGTTCCCGGCGCCGACGACGGTGATCTTCACGGCGGTCCCCGCCTTCCGGATGCGCTCAGACACCCCCGCCGCCCCGGCCGGTCCGGGGAGGCCGTCACCGAAGAGGCGTGGCGGGCATCCGGGTTCGCCGCCGCCGCTCCGGTGGATCATCGCGATCCTCACACGCCCCCATTCGGTTGTCAAGAAACCGGGTCCCCTCCCCCCTTGACCGGAGCGCCCCGATCCGCTACAAACAGAGCACCCGAAACGGGAGGGGATCATGATCGACCTCAGAACATACGTCTTTCTCGACAGCCTGCAGCCGCAGCTCGCGGCCTTCACCGGATGCACCGGGCGGGGTTTCCCCCCCGTCCGCGACGACGCCAGCCTCTGGATCGAGGTGGCGCCGGGCATGCCGGTCCACACACTGACCGACGTCTGCCTCAAGGCGACCGGAGTCCAACCCGCCGTTCAGGTGGTGGAGCGAGCCTTCGGGCTTCTGGAGGTCCATCACCGCGACCAGGGGGAGGTGCGGCAGGCGGGACGGGCCGCCCTCGGTTTCCTCGGCGTCGACGAGCAGCAGCGTCTGAAGCCGCGGGTGGTGTCCCACCAGATCATCCGCGCGGTGGAGCCGATGCACGCCCAGTGCGTGAACCGGTCCCGCTACGGTTCGCTTCTCATCCCGGGAGAGTCGCTCTTCATCATGGAGACCGATCCGGCCGGTTACATCGTCCTCGCCGCCAACGAGGCGGAGAAGGCGGCCCGGGTCACGTTGGTGCAGGTGCAGCCCTTCGGCGCCTTCGGGCGCCTGCAGATGAGCGGCGACGAAGCGGACGTGGACGCCGCCGCCGAAGCGGCGATCCGCGCCGTGGAGGGGATCTCCGGACGGGCGAAGGAGAAGTAGCCATGCTCGCCGAGTTCACCGTCTCCCCTCTCGGGAAGCCGGGCTCTCTCGCGGAAGACGTGGCGGCGGTGCTGGACGAAATCGACCGGAGCGGTCTCGACTATCGCCTCACCGCCATGGGGACCATCGTCGAGGGAGAGCCGGAAGAGATCTTCGACCTGATCCGCCGCTGCCACATGATCATGCGGGACCGGACGGATCGGGTCTCCACCCACGTCAAGATCGACGATCGGGTCGGCGTCTCCGGCCGCCTCTCCGGAAAGATCGAATCGGTGGAGAGAAGTCTCGGAAGAAAGCTCAAGAAGTAAAGATATCCGCCCCGCTCCCTCCACCCCTTCGGAGGAAAGACGATGCGCGCCCGCGCCCTTTTCTTGATTCCCTTTCTTCTCGTTCCCGCCCCCGCGGCGGCCGCCGCGACCTCAGTTGATCCGGCGGAGGAGATCTTCGCCCACGTCCGCGCCCTCTCCTCCCCCCTCTTCGAAGGGCGCGAGGCGGGGACCGACGGGGCGTGGCGCTCGGCGGACTACGTCGCTTCCCGTTTCAAGGAGGCGGGATTGGAACCGGCGGGCGAAGGCGGATCGTCGTGGTTCCATCACTTTCGTATCGTGGAGAACGGAGACACCGCGTGGTGCCGGAACGTGGCGGGGGTCGTCGACCCGGAGAAGGACGGTCCCGTTCTCCTCATCGGCGCGCACCACGATCATCTGGGTAGGAAGAACGGCGTCCTCTATCCGGGCGCGGACGACGACGCCTCCGGCGTGGCGGTGCTGATCGAGACGGCGCGCCTCTTTGCGGAGGAGAATCCCTGGAAGGGGCCGGTCCTCTTCGTCGCCTTCTCCGCCGAGGAGAAGGGGGCGCTCGGGTCGAAGGCGTGGATCGGGCGGGATGATCCTCTCGTGAAGAGAACCGCCGGGATGATCAATCTGGACATGGTGGGGAGGCTCGAAGGGAAACCGCTCCTCATCGCCACGGAAGGTTCTCACCGGGATCCGGCGAATCACTTCTATGACGCTTCGGATAATACGATGCCCCTCAAGCGCATGACGACCGGATACGAGGCGGGGGACATGGGGAGCTTCCTCGCCGCCGGGATCCCCTCTCTCTTCCTCTTCACCGGTCCCCACGCCGATTATCACAGGCCGACCGATACGGCGGAAAAGATCGACCGGGAAGGGCTCCTCCGGGTACGCGACTATCTCTACACGGACGCGCCTCTTTGGGGAAAACTCGGTCTATCAAAAAACCCCATGCTCCCGCTTCCCGTTATATCGCCTCAATACACTCCTGTTCCCCCCGATTCGTCCGGCCCCCGAGCCTACATGGGGACCGTTCCGGACTTTACAGCTCCGGAAGGGGAAGGGGTCGTTGTCGGCGACATCGTCCCCGGTTCGCCGGCCGAAAAGGCGGGGATACTCCCCGGCGACCTGATCAGGGCTCTCGGCGGGTGGTCGATCCCCAATCTCCGCACTTACGCCGAGGTGCTCCGCTCCCATCGGCCCGGCCAGGAGGTCATCGTCGAATTGATCCGGGACGGCGAGCCCCTCGCTCTTCCCGTACTTCTCGGCGTAAAGAGCGACGAAGGGGGACATCCGGGAGGACATCCCGGCGGGCATCCGGAAGGAACGGGCCGCTGAGCCGATCACGCCCTCCCCGTTTTGTTCTTACCGGAATGAATCAGACCGGGTTCGCCGTCGCCGGTTCCGCCTCGGCAGGCGCGGTCCCTTCGGTGAAGAAGCGGACCGCCCTCTCGAACTCCTCCGAATCCACGTGTGTGATCCGGCAGGGGCCGTTGTCCCGGATGTTGGGGATGGCGAGCACCGGGATGTTCGTTCCCACGTCCCGGATGCCGGAGATGAGGTCCCTCTCGCAGGCGACGGCGACGATCGCACGGGGCTGCACGCTGCGCACCTTTGCGAGCGCCTCCGATCCGCCGCCGGCGGTGTAGAGAAGGCAGCGGTAACGCTCGGCGATTGCCGTCAGTCTCTTGCGGGCGTCGCCGGCGAGACAGCGCGGCAGGAGAACCAGGATCTTGTCGGTTCGCCTTTCGCCGTCGATGAAACGGACCAGCAGATTGTGGATCTTGAGGAAGGAGTTCCACACGCGGTCCTGGGAGAGGCCGAAACGCCCGGCGATGCGCGCCATCGGCTTGGCCGCCAGGATCAACATGAAGAGGGCGAGGCGGGTGACCAACAGGTTCCGGTTCGTGAGGACGCTCAGGATCACCGAGAGGCTGACGAGCACCACCGTCGCGCCGCCGACCAGAAAGAGAAGACCGGAGAGCAACGGCGCCCGGGGGTGAAAAGACTGTAGGCGTGGAAGGATCAGATACCAGGCGAGCCAAAGAACGCCGACCGCGGCGATCCAGAAGAGGGCGAACAGAAGCAGAAAAGTACCCTTCGGGGTGTCCACCTTCCAGTCGTAGCGCGTGAGATCGCCGTCCCATTCCTCCCAGGCGTTTCCCAGATAGTCGCGGGAGCGTCGTACCTTTTCCCGGATTCCGCCCATCCCGTTCCTTCCCGCCGGCGTCCGGCGCCTATCCCTGGTTTTCGCGGAGAAGAGAGAAGAACTCCGCCCGCGTCTGCGGCTGGTTTCGGAAACCGCCGAGGAGGGCGCTCGTTTTGGTGAAAGCGCTCTGCTTTTCCACGCCGCGCATCGCCATGCAGAGATGGATCGCGTCGATCACCACCGCCACCCCCCGCGGTTTCAGAATCCTCTGCACCGCCTCGGCGATTTGGTTGGTGAGACGCTCCTGGAGCTGCAGGCGCCGCGAATAGACCTCCACGATCCGGGGAATCTTGGAGAGGCCGATCACCCTTCCGTTCGGAATGTAAGCGACGTGGCACTTGCCGTAGAAGGGGAGCAGGTGATGTTCGCAGAGACTGTACATCTCGATCCCGCGGATCATCACCATCTCGTCGACGTCGCTCTCCTCGAAGATCGCTCCGTTGACCACTTCCTCCGCCGTCATGTCGTAGCCGCTGGTGAGAAAACGGAACGCCTCGATCACCCTCCTCGGCGTCCGAACGAGCCCCTCCCTGTCGGGGTTCTCGCCGATGCCGCGGAGAAGGTCGCGGATCTGCTCCTCCGTGGGAACTCCGCGGGCGCCGGGCTCATCCTCGTGATGCATCATCCCTCCTCGCCGGCGGTCCGGATCATCTCCATCAGCTCGTCCGCGAGATCGCTCGCCGACTCCGGATCCCGGCAGGTGAGAAAGGGTCCGTCGCGGACCACCGAGGCGTCCGCCCAGTGCACATTGTGCGCGGCCAGGAACTCTTTGTGATCCGGGGCGCCGGACGCCCGCCGCCCGCCCAGAAAGCCCTCCCGGGCGAGAAGGAGCACGCCCGGGCCGAGACCGGCGATCAGCGTGGAGCGGCCGATGGCCCGCCGGAGGAACCGGCGGAAATGGTCCAGCTCGCTCTCCCCCCCGATCTCGGCGGCGGACACCACCAGAGCCCGGAAAGGAGTCTCGATCCGAATCGGCTCGCCGCCGGAGCGCCATTCCTCCACCGCCGCGCCACCGGATCCGAGGATGTTCCGAAGAGGATTCTCACCGTCATCCGCCGGCGCGTCATGGATGAGCGCCACCCGGGGGAGGGACCGGTTCGGCGGTTCCTTCCCCCAGCGTCGCTGGTAACGGCGCTCATAAGCGCCCATGTGGGTCCGGATCACCTCGTCCCGGAGACGATCATCCGTCCTGTTTCGATCCGCTTCCGTGCGATCCGTCATAGCTCACGACACAATCCGGGGTTTCCCATATTCGGATCTCCGCCAAGGGCAGATGGGAGAGCCGCTCCCAAGCCCAGAGCGCCACCCTCTCCGCGGACGGGACGGGCAGCACGTCATTTAAGTATGTATGGTCGAGGTGCGCGAGAACGTGTTTCCGCACCTCCCGCTCCAGTACGACGAAATCGAAAGCGAGGCCGTCCGGGCCGACCGGAGCTTCCAAGGTCACTTCGATCCGCCAGGTATGCCCGTGGAGGGTTTCGCATTTCCCCTCGTATTCTTCCAGGCGGTGGGCCGCCTCGAAAGGGAAGGATCGGGAAACGCGCATCGCTTACACCCCTCCGTCTTTCTCTCGGTACCCCTCGATGTCGAGCGAGGTTCTCTCGAAACCGATCTCCCGAAAACGCGCGGCGATCCGGAGGCGAAGGTCCGCGTCCGCGAATCGATCGATTTCGACGGCGCCGGTTTCGATTCGGGCGTTCGGCCCGTCGAGCCTGACCCGCACCGTCCCGAAACCCTCGCCGCGCAGAAAGGCCTCCGCCTTCTCCGCACGGGCGATCCGCTCACCCGTGATCGCCGTTCCCGGGGGAATCCTCGTGGCGAGACAAGCGCCCGTGGGCCTGTTCCATGTCGGAAGACCCAGTTCGCGGGAGAGCGACCGGATCTCCCGCTTGTCCATCCCGATCTCCAGGAAGGGGGAACGGACACCCGCTTCCACCGCCGCTCGGAATCCGGGCCGGTGATCGTCGCGGTCTCCGACCTGCGAACCCTCCGCCACGAGGCGGAAACCCCCCTCCCGCGCTTTCTCCGCGCAAAGCCGGAAGAGCTCCCGCTTACAGAGGTAACACCGTTCCCCGTCGTTGGCGAGGAATCGGGGATCCTCCCATTCGCCGGTTTCGACGAACCGATGGCGGATGCCGATCTCGCGCGCGACCTTCTCCGCCCACTCCCGGTCCGCCGCGGAACGGGAGTGGGAAACGCCGGTGACCGCCGCCGCGCGCTCGCCGAGTACATCGTGCGCCACACGGGCGAGAAGCGCGCTGTCCGTCCCCCCCGAGAAGGCGACCAAGACCGACTCCGCTTCGCGAAACCAGCCCTCCAACTCGCGTACCCTCGCGGACATCTCTTCTCCCCGTCGCCGCGGCGAGGCGACTCACCATCTTCTCCCGAACAAACGGGTTAGTCAAGCCGCACAAAGCGTGTCCGGGCGCGGGCCGGCTCAGGGGGAGGGATCGTTGGTGAAGTCGGTGAAGGGAGAGGCGAGAGAAAAGATCTGCCCGAGGCCGACATGGGCGGAAAGGGAACCGTCCTCGAGGTTTTTGGCGACGTCCACTCGGAAGACGTTCGAGTTGCGCGATTTGGTCAATCCCACGCGGAGGCCGGCGCCGAAGGAGGAGCGAATGTCCTCCGCGCGAACCGCATCCCGGCGATCCCAAGTGGCGCCCGCGTCGAAAAAGAAGGCGGCTCCGAAGGCGAGCGTGTAGAAGCGTATGCTCGAGAAGAAACGGTTCTCCACGTTGATCACCAGGCGGCGGACCCCGGCGCCGCTCGCCGATCCGAAGCCGCGGAGACCGTTCAGGTGATCGAGAAGGAATTGCTCGCCCGGATCGGCGCGCCAGAGTTCGTCCCATCGGATCCGGGCGGCGAGGGTGTTCCGGCGGGACCAGCGCTGGTGGGAGAGAATCGAGCCGTAGGCGAGGGTTCTCCCCCAACCGCCGGAGAGACGGTCCGCGCGCGTGCCGGCGATCCATGCGAGGTAGCGCCCGCTACCGGTGGGGTGCGTGTACTGCCCCTGGCCGGCGAAACGCCACTCCCCCTCCCCTTCGACGACGCGTCCGGCCGACAGATAAAGATACCCTCCCAGTTCCACGTCCTCCACGCGGTCGAAATGGTCGATTTGATGCTCCTCGATGAAGTGGAAAGAGCCGTACCCGAGGCCGACGCCGCCGATCCAGCGCCTCTCGTTCTCCGGGGCGGCGACCGTGTCCGAATCCACACCCTCCAGAAGGCGGAGATCCCTGTAGACCTTCTCTTCCCGTGTCCCCTCGAAGCGGAAGAGGAACTTACGTCGCCTGTCCCCCAGCATTCTTCCGACGGCGACGCTCTCCCAGCGGTAGACGCGGAAGAGATCGCCGATCCTGCGGTCCGCCCGGTAAAGATCGCGCACGCTCTCCACGCGGATCGTGCGGGCCACCCCTCCCCATCGGGTGCGAAGCGAGTAGAAGGGTCGCCGGAGGTAGGCGTCGTGGCTCCTGTCGTCGCCCGGTCCCCCCTGCACCTCCACTTTCATGTTCCAACGCGACCCGAAAAGGAGGGGATCCTCGTAGACATAACCGAGCCCCCCACGATTCCCCCGGCGCGTGTAGCGCAGGCCGATCCGCTTGCCGAAACCGAGGATGTTGATCTCGTTCAGGCGAATCTCGAAATCGTCCTTTTCTCCCCCCTCCTCCTCGTCGTCCACCGAAAGCTCCACCTGGGTGGACCAAGTGTCGTGGGTCTCCACCACCACCCTCCGCCGTTTCTCATCCGGGTCGAGCGGCTCCACCGAGGCGTAATTGATGAACATCAGCCCCCGCAGGTTTCTCTCCGTTTCTCGAAGGATCTCTTCGTCGTAGGGATCTCCTTCCCGGAAGAGTAGGGCGTTCCGAATGACGTTCTCACGGGTGACCACGTGAAGGCGGTTCAGCCAGCTGAATGGGAAACGGTCATAACCGGGGACGGAGGGATTGAAGACGGGTTTGCGGAGGATGATGGCTTCGCCGAAAAGGACCTCTCCCTCTCCCTCTTCGCCGGTGGTCGGCGCGGACGACGAAGGGCGCACCGCCGCGACGAGGAAGAAGCAGACCATGAAGAGGATCGAGACCGCGCGCATCCTTCGGAACCTCCGCCTTTCGGCTGAAGAGCTATCACGGCGGGACGGATGGGACAACCCCGTTGCGGTTTCCCGGCGTCCGTCCTATTGTAACCTATTCCGAGACTTCATGATACACGGCTCACCCCACCGAGGCTCCCTCGTTTCGCTCTCCTCGGCGCGCGAGGGAACGGACCGTGGATAAAAAGGTTAAGCAGATCGCGACGGGCCGTCGTCCAATGGGATAGAAAGCCACACGACGAACCCGAGGGAGGAGGTCCGAAGATGCAGAGAGTGTGGAAACTCACGGTGCTGACGTTGCTCGCCATTCCACTGGCCCTTCTGCTCGTCACGGCCGACGCATTCGCCGGCGACATGAAGAAAGACAAGGCCTACAAGCAGATCTCCATCATGGAAAAGATCATAGACGAAGCCATGGTGGAGAGCCGGAACGCCCTGGTTCGATCCTCGCAATGCGTCCGCGGAGTCTACCTGGAAGGATACGGTCCCGTGTTCACCCTCGAGGTGGGACTCGTCGACGAGGGGTTCGGGCTCCAGAAACTCTCCCAATTGATGAAAATGGGGAGCGGCTACACCGTGACCCGGGAAGAGGATGAGGATGAGGGGGAGACGGTCATCACCATCCAGAGGAAGAAAGGCTCCGGCGACTGGGACGAGGATGACGAAGAAATGGCCGTCACCGACGAAGAGCGGTACGGCCTCGTGAAGAAGGAACTGATCGAGGTGATCCGTGATTATGGAGACACCATCGCCCGCGCGAGCAGCGACGATTGGTTCACCCTCTTCGCGGTTCCCCTGCAGACCGCCTGGACGGACAAGGATATCCGGCGCCTCGTGATCAAAGTGCAGATGAAGTACATCAGCGATTTCAACGCCGGTAAATTGGACGCGGCCGGATTCGAGAAACACGTCCAAATCGTCGAGTACTGAGACCGACCACGCCGCAAGGCGGGAGCCGCGCCCCGCTCGGGACCGATGTTCCGGGCGGGGCGTTTCCTTTGAACAGGAGGGGAAAGATGGTGAGAACGCACCGGAGATAATATCCGTTAGGCGTTGTAATAAAGCGTGTTAGAAGTCGTACGTTTCCGTCGGGTCTTTCGCCGGGGGGGCTCTGCCGATAAGAGAAGTAGAGGAGATCGATTGGGAGGCGTACCGTGCGATTCGTGTTCCGATTTTTTCTGCTGGTCGCGGTGATCCATCTGGGAGTCTCGGCGGGCACTCCTTACATCCTTTACCGTTTCCTCGATATGCGGGTCGACGAAATCGTCGCCGCCTCGATGGATCATTCCGAGCACTGGGTGAAGGCTCAGATTCTCGAGTATGCCCGGGAGAAGAAGATCCCCCTCGACCCCGAGAACGTGTTGGTCTGGAGAAACAGGAACGACCTGCGGGTCTGGATCGAATACGACCAAACCGTGAATGTTCCCTTCCATCGCTTCGACACGATCTACCGTGTCACCTATCCGGAAGGAACGGTCCCCCCCCAGCGCTACGCCGGCCGGAGCCGGTCCTCTCCGGGCTCGTGAGCCCTCAGGCTCCTTTCCGCCCTCTCCGGGCTCGACACGGCATAGCAGTAGACGCATCCGAAGGGACAGGTGTCATAGGCACCGATGTCCCGGCTCTCCGCGCAGCCGCACCCCGGCCGTGTGGGGCGGCGGTTGATGCGTAGATCCGGATCACCGGCGAGCCGCCGGATCCGATCCGGATCGACACAGGACGCGGCGGGCGTTTCCTCGGGCTTTCTCTCCTCTTCGCAGCAGGCGGCGAGGGAGATCCCCTTCTCCGCCGCGATCTCCATGAGGTCGAGCATCAAGCGCCTCGCCTCCCCTACGCTCGGTTCCCGGACGTCGAGGCCGGCGGCTCGCAAACGGCGGTCTACTTTTCGATACCTGTCGAGATAGCTGACGATCACGGTATCGACCTTCCCCCGAAGGCGGCCGGCGATCCTCCGGAAACGACGCCTGTGGTCCTCCGGCTCCTCCCCGGGCGCGAGGAGGATCGGATCGTAGCGCCACACCACTCTCTCAGGCCCGATCCGTTCCGCGAGCCGGATCAGTCCCTCCAAACCCCTCTCACCGGGGCCCGACGGTTCCCATGGGGGGCCGTAACCGGTGTGGGTGTACTGGAAGTAGAAGAGGCGCCCCTCCCGCTCGAGGCGGTCCACCGCGGGGAGGAACGGGAGCGCGTTCCGCGTCCAAAAAACGAAGGCGAGAACGTCCTCGGGGAGAAGGGAAACCTCGTGAACCCGTGATGAAAAGGGCGTGCCGTAGCACGCCCTCCCCTCGTTCAGTCTTTCCATGAACCAGCGGCCGTACCAGGCGGGAACGTCGGTCCGGCGGCTTACGGACAGAATTCTCTTCCCCTCTCCCGTAATCTATTTACTCCCGAAGTGGATCGTCGCCCGCGGCAGGCGGTTTCCGTTGGAGGCCATCTGTAGGCTGTTGAATGCGTCAAGGATTCCCTTCGCGGCCGGAAGAGAAGCGGACTTGTTGGTCATGCTCTGCTGGACGCCCGGGTTTTGGGGAGTGACGAGCAGATCCTCGAAAAGGACCAGGAAGGGGGATGCGGGCGTCGAGTCGTTCGCCGGCTCCAGCGAGATCTTCACCGCGTAACTGCTCTGGTTGAAACGGCGATTGGAGCCCACCAGGAAGTCCTGCCCCGGGAAGAGGGGAGCGGCGCCCGCGCCCGCGTAGGCGCCGGCTCCGTCCGAGTCCGCGCCGTTCGGGTCGGCGAAGGTGCCGATGGAGATCAAGGTGTCGCTCGTCGTGCCGGTGCGGAGCCGGACGATCCAGCCCTGGTAAATCCAGCCGGAGGGGGCCGCCGGAAGGTCCAGGGAGGAGACGGTGTCCGTTCCCGTCGTGTCGTAGAACCAGATACCGCGGTAGTAATCCGCGTCGCTCTCCGGAGAGGTCGGCGTGTCGAGGGTGTAGGTGCCGGTTCCGGCGAAAACGTCTCCCAGGGCGAGGGGGTGATCGTAAGACATCTGCAGGGTGTCCCCGTTCGCGGCGGCGCCGAGGAAATAGGAACCGCTCGGCGACGGGTCGCCGTCATTCCGCTCGATCGAGATGAGGAAGTCATCGGCGGAGAGGACGTTGCTCCCCACCGGAAATCCCGTGATTACATCACCGGTGGTCACGTCCCGGATGGCGCTTAGGCTGTAAACGAAGCGGCCGAGGCTGACCGTCGAATCGGGGAAGTCCGCCCAGATCTCGTAGTAGCTTTCCGCCGGCGATCCGATAAAACGTTGCACGGAGAGGACGAGATTGCCGCTCCCGGCGTCTTTTTGGAGAAGGGTGAGGAAGAAGGGTTCATCGGACGGATCCGTGGCCGGCTCCAGCGTGATGGAGACTCCGTAGACGCCTCCGTCCACGTCGAGGACGGGCACGTCGCCGGCCGCGGTTACGAAATCCTGTCCCGGGAAGGGATAGCCGTCACCGCCGCCTCCCGTGGCGCCCGCTCCGTCCGAATCGGCGGCGCCGGGGTTGGTGAAGCGGCCTGTGGTGTATGCCTTGCCGGTCACCCGGTGGGTGACCCACCCTTCGTACACCCAACCGGCGGAGAGAGTCGGGAGCAGCAGCCCCGCCGCTCCCTCGCCGTCGGTCCACCAGACTCCGCGCCCGGCGTCCGCGTCGTCCTCGGTACTCGGCGTGTCGAAAAGGAAAAAGCCGGCCGCGCCGGTGAGATCCGCGCCCACTCCGGCGGCGACGGTCAGTTCCGCCTGCAGATCGCCGGGGGTTCCGGCGAGAAAGGCGGCACCGGCCGGCGTCGTCGCGGCGGTGTCCGTTTCGACGGTGATCAGCAGGCGATCCGCGCCGGCGAGACGATCCTCCTGCTCGAAGGAGGTGAGCGGATCGCCGTCGAGGGTGACCGGCGCGCCATCGAGGACGCCGAAAGAGGCGACCCGCGTCTTCACGCCGTTCTCTTCCGCCCAAAGCGCGAAATGTCCGGGCGAAGGATCGCCGAAGTTTCGGAGGGTGAGGACCACCTGATCCTCGCCGTCGGCGGGACCGCCGATCACGTTTTCATCGTCGCCTCCGCAACCGGCCCCGATGAGGAGCAGTGCGGACAGAAAGATCCAACAGGATCGCGAGAGCTTCATTCCTTTCCCCCGTTCGCTGTTTCCTCTAGCGAATAAGAAACGGCTCCGCCCCCCGCGAGCCACTCGTCGGGGGCGGCGGACGGAACCGCCAACGTCGTGAACCATAACCCGTTCCCCGCCCGTCGTCAATCGGATTGGGTCCCTCTCCTCCGCCGCCATGGGAGCGCGGTACGGGGGTCCAGGGCGTCCCGGAGCCCGTCGCCGACGAGGTTGAAGGCGATGACGGTGCCGACGATCGCCAGCCCCGGAAAGGTGGCGACCCACCAGGCCCCCAGAAGGGCGTCCCGGCCGTCGTTGATCATGCTCCCCCAACTCGCCGCCGGCGGCTGCACGCCCAGACCGAGGAAGGAGAGAGACGCTTCGAGGATGATGGTGTGCCCGATGTTCAGCGTGGCGGCCACCACGATCGGCGCCACCAGGTTCGGCAGTATGTGCCGGACGATCACGCGGGGAGCGCGGTAGCCGAGCGCCCGCGCGGCGAGAACGAATTCCCGTTCGCGGAGGGAGAGCACCTCGCCCCGCACGATCCGCGCCGTCCCCATCCAGCCCGTAGCGCCGAGCACCGCGACCAGAAGAAAGATGGACGGCCGGAAAAGGGCGATCACCGCCAGGAGGAGAACCAGCCGTGGGAAGGCGAGGAGCACGTCGGTCAGCCGCATCAGCACGCCGTCGACCCATCCACGGAAATAGCCGGTGACGGCTCCGACCAGGGTGCCGATGGAGATCGCGATCGCCACCGACACGAAACCGATGGTGAGGGAAACGCGGGAACCATAAAGAATACGGGTCCAAACGTCCCTGCCGAATTTGTCCGTGCCGAGAGGATGGTCCGCCGACGGGGCGAGGTGGCGCCCCGTTTCGATGTTCTGCGCGCTCGGCGAACCCGTCGCCAGGAGCGGCGTGAAGAGCGCACCCGCGTAGAGCACCCCCATCGCGACGAGGCCGGCCAGGGCGAGGCGGTTGTCGCGGAAACGATCCAGGAAGGGGGAGCGCCGGCGCCCCCCTCTCCCCCGCCCGCCGAGCGCCTCCCGCGCCGCGAGACAGAGCACGAGAGCCAGGGCCGCGCCTGCCGACGCCACTCCCGAGGGATCGCCGGAACGGACCAAGGCGAGGGCGCGCTCTCCCCTCGCCGCCAAGAGCGCCGCCGGCGCGGCGAAGAAGAGAAATTCGGCGAGCGCCGTCCCGATCGCCCCCGCGCGGAGAGAGGCCAAACCAGGAAGGGGAATCCTCATCGTTCCTCCCCCCCGTGGCGGATCCGGGGATCCACGAAAGAGTAGGCCAGATCCGCCGCGAGATTGGCGGCGATCACCAGCACCGCCATCAGGAAAGCGTTCGCCATGACCAGCGGGTAATCCCTCTGGAAGATGGCGGTGACGATCACCCGTCCCATGCCGGGCCATCCGAAGATCGTCTCCACGAGCACGGCGCCGCTGAAGAGGAAGGGGAGATAGAGGCCGACCAGGGTCACCACCGGGATCAGGGCGTTCCGGAGGGCGTGACGGAAGATCACTCGGCTCTCCGGCAGTCCCTTCGCGCGGGCGGTTCGAATGTAGTCCATACGGATCACGTCGAGGAGGCTCGCCCGCGTGTAGCGCGCCACGCCGGCGGTCGCGCCCAGCCCCAGCGCCGTCGCCGGGAGGACGATGTGCCGAACACGGTCCGCCATCCTGCCGAGGAAGGGGAGCGCGTCATACTCGAAATCGAGCGCGTGCATCTGATCGGCGGGGAACCACTCCAAACGGTAGTGAAAGACCAGAAGAAGCATCAGCGCGAACCAGAAAGCGGGCATGGAGTAGAAGAAAAAGGAGACGAGTGTGATGGCGTGATCCAAGAGAGATCGCGGCCGGACCGCCGATGCCGTTCCCGCCAGGATCCCGAGGGTGAAGAGGATCACCAGGGAGACGGAGGAGAGGATCAGCGTGTTCGGCAGCGCTTCGGCGAGGACTTCCGAAACGGGGCGGTTCCGGGCGAAGCTGTGGCCGAAGTCTCCGGTGAGAAAGCGGCCGAGCCAGCGGACGTATTGCTCCGGCAAGGGCCGGTCCAAACCGAGGTTGTGCTGCATTTCCCGGATCACCTGCGGGTCCGTGTCCGGGTTCCAATAGATCGCCGTCGGGTCTCCCGGCGCCAGGTGGACCACGAAAAAGACCAGCGTGCATACGCCCCAGACGAGGGGGACGGCGCCGATCACGCGTCGGATCAGATAGGATGCCATCGCCTCGAAGATCGGGCCTCGGCCCGGCGGATCAGTAGCGGCGCCGATCCGCCGGGACGGACCATTCGTGAATGTTATACGTCCAAGAGTACGTGAGGAAACGAACGTTCCGGAAACGCTCGTGCACGGCGTGCACGTCCTCCAGATTGAAGAGGAATGTGTAGGGCGCGTCGGCGGCGATGTCCCGCTGCACGCGCGACCAGAGATCCTTCGCCTTCTTCCGGTCGAGTTCCATCCCCGCTCGGTCGATCAGCTCGTCCACCTCGGGATTGGAGTAGCTGACCTGGTTGAACTTGTCCGCGATGGATCGGCTGTGCCAGATCGGAGTCAGGTCCACCTTGACCGCCTGTCGCCAGCCGTAGCAGTCGGCCTCGAACTCCTTCCGGTTCGTCTGTTCCACGAAAACGGTCCACTCCACCGTTTCGGGGTGCATGCGGACGCCGATCTTGGCGAGCATCTCCTGCACCACGACGACGATGTCCTTGCGGAGATCGTTGTTCTCGTTCGTTTTCATCGTGAACTCGAAGGGGACTCCTTCCCGGTCGAGCCAGCCGTCGCCGTCGTGGTCCTCCCAACCCGCCTCGGCGAGGAGCCGCTTCGCCCCTTCCACGTCGTAGGGGATCGGAGGGATCTCCGGGTCGAACGCCCAGAGAAACGGAAGGATCGGCCCGTGGATCACGCGCCCCAACCCGTAGAGCAGGGAACGGACGATCGACTCACGGTCGATCGCCATCGTCAGCGCCCGGCGGACCCGGCGGTCCGCGAAGAGTGGATGGGCGTTGTTCCATCCGAGATAGTAATAGGAGCGGCTCGGCACCCGGTGGATGACGATCCCCGGAGTGTCCCTCAGATCCTCGTAGGCGTGAGGCGGAAACTTCGGATAGAGGTCCACCTCCCCCGTCTTCAGCTGAGCCAGAAGACTGGTCCGGTCCGGGACGATCTTGAAAACCACCCGGTCCAGCATCGGTCGCCCTTCGAAATAGTCCTCGTAGGCGCGGAGAACGATGGACTGCTGGGCGGTCCAGCTCTCGATGAGGAAGGGACCGTTCCCGACGGGGCGGCGGTTGAAGGGATGATGCAGGAGTTCCTCCACCGGGATCCCCTCGAGCAGGTGCTTCGGCAGAGGGGTCGCCACGTTGGCGTCGGTCAGCTGATAGGGGTAGACGGCGTCGAAGTCGAAGCGAACGGTGAAGGAGTCGAGCGCGACGGCGCCGGTGACGTGATCGAGCCAGCGGACGGCGCCGTAGGCGATTCTCGTGTCCTTATAGATCGGAAGGGCGAATTCCACGTCGTAGGCGCTGAAGGGTGCGCCGTCGTGCCAGGTCACGCTGTGACGGAGGTGGAAGGTGAGACTTTTGTGGTCCTGTGAGAACTCCCAGGACTCGGCCAACTCCGGCGAGTAGGTCGCCATGTCCGGGTTGGTCCGCGCGAGCGGCCGGAAGAGGATGCCGTGCACGTCGCTTCCGGTGACGGTGCTCGACGCGAAGGGGCTGAGAGCGTCCGCGTCGGTCTCCACGCCGATCACGCAGGTTCCCCCCGGTCCGTCCGGGCCGGCGCCGGATTCCCCGCCCTCTTTCCCACCACAACCGGAGAGGAACGCGAGCAGCAGAAGGGCCGTAAGGACGATGAGGGGAAAGCGGATGAAACGCACTGCGGACTCCTTTCGGGCTAAACCGGTCACGGCGCCGGGCGATCCCGGCCGAATCCTATCGGCCGCTCCGGGAGGGGAGCAAGCAAAACATGTCGATCCGACCGCTTGACAGCTCTTCCGCCCCGCCGATACCTTGCCGGTGTAAGGAGAACCCATGAGGGAAAGAGGACCCGGCACGGGAGCGCTCACCGTCGACGTGGAGGAGTACTTTCACGCCACTCTACTCCGGGATCGCGTCGGTCGCAAGGAGTGGGAGGCGCGCGCGGGACGCGCCGGCGCGGCGGTGGAACGCCTTCTCCGCCGCTTCGAGGAATGGGACGCGCGCGCCACATTTTTCGTGCTCGGCTGGTTGGCGGAACGCGAGCCGGACACGATCCGCGCCATCGCCGCGGCCGGCCACGAGATCGCCTGCCACGGCTACGACCACGCGCTGGTCCATGAACTCGGTCCGGAGCGATTCCGCGCGGACCTGCGACGCAGCAGGGACGCGATCGGCGCGGTGACCGGCCGCGCGCCGTCGGGCTACCGCGCCCCCACCTTCTCCATCACCCGCCGCTCGCTCTGGGCTTTCCCGATTCTGATCGAAGAAGGATTCCGTTTCGACTCGAGCGTCTTTCCGATCCGCCACGACCGCTACGGTATTCCCGGTTTCCCCCGCCGCCCCGTCCGGATCCGCGCCGACGCCGGGGAGATCATCGAGTTCCCCCTCTCCACGCGCCGCCTCTGGCGTTGGAACCTCCCCGTATCCGGCGGCGGCTACCTCCGCCTACTCCCCTTTTCCTGGATCCGGCGCGGTTTCGAGGCGATCCGCGCCGAGGGGGGGACGCCGGTTCTCTACCTGCACCCGTGGGAAATCGATCCGGACCAGCCCCGAGTCCCTCTCCCTCTCCTCTCCCGTTTCCGTCACTACCACGGCATCGAGCACGTGGAGGAACGCCTCGGACGGCTCATCGAGGGCGGCGATTTCCTCCCCATGGGGGAGCTGATCGATCGGGTGGACGCGGAGCCGTTCGACCCGGCGCGCCTCACCGACGCTTTCCAGGCGCGACCCTCTTCTTGACACGTCACTTAGGGCCGCCTATTCTGGTTCCGTTCCCGGAGAACCCGGAAAGGAGGGGAACGCCCGCCATGACCATCGACCGCCGCCGTTTTCTCGGCGCCGTCCCGATTCTTCTCATGATCGCGCTCCGCGCGAACGCCGCGGCGGATCCTTTGACCATCTGGACCCATCCGCTCGGCGCGCGGATCGAACTGAAGGGATCGATGGTCCTACGCGGAGAATCCCCCCTACCGCTCCGGGCGGACCACACGGGCGCCTACCGCGCCCGCGTCGAGATGCCGGGCTACGAAACCGCCGTGGGGTCGCTCCTTTTCCGCGTCGAGGACGGCGCGCTCCGGCTCGACCGCCACGACCGTTCCCCCGGCGCGGACCGGCTCGTCCACTCCCTCTTCCTCCCCGGCTCGGGACAGATCCGCGACGGCAGGAGGACGGAGGGGATCTTCTGGGGGGGCGCGACTCTCGCCGCCGGTATCGCCGCCATCGTGACCGAGTCGCGCTATCGCGGCGCCCGCGAGGATTTCAACGACGCCGACGCCGCGTTGGAGAGGACGGACCCGAACGACCGGGCGGCCTACCTCGATCAATTACACGAGACCTTCCGGCTGGAAGCGGAGACGAACGGGAACAAGAGGGCGCGCGACTACTCCCTCGGAACGCTCGGCGCTTTCTGGGCTCTCGGCGCAGCGGACGCATTCCTCTTTCGTTCCTCATTCGACGTGCGTGAAGGGGATCCGGGAACGGTGCAAATCGGTCTGGTGCGGAAGACGCGCTTGCGCCGCGCGCTCCGCTCTCTCCTCTATCCCGGCATGGGGCAGAACTACTCCGGCCGAAACATCCGCGCCCTCGCCTTTGCCGGAGCGGCGACGGCCGCGGGCGTTTCCGCGCTCGTCTCGCACGTCCGTTACAAGGAAGAGGTAGACCTCCTCGACGCGCTCGGGCGCGAAAGGGCGGAACTGATTCCGGGAGGCCCGGAGGAGGCGGCGCTTCTCCTCGAGGTGGATCGAGAGACGACGGCGGCTCGGAATCGGCGGGACGACCACCGGGACGGGCGAAACCTGGCCGCGGTGATCACCGCGGGAATCTGGATCGGGGCGGTTCTGGACGCGGCCCTCATCGGTCCGGATTCTCCCGGCGAAGAGGCTCCTCATTGGGAAATTTCCTTTCTCGATCCTCCCGTCCGGGGATCGACGGCAATCGGTATCCGCGGCCGGTTTTGATCGGCGCGGTCGGAGGCTATCCGGATGAGACGCAGGTTCCTTCCTATCGCGCTCCTGATTCTCGGCCCGGCGCTCCTCCTGCCGGCCGGTTGCGGCGACGACTCGATCACCCGCGTGGCGGAACCCGTCCGGGTCCCCGCCGCCCCGACGGACCTCCGGGCGTCCCTGGGGGAGGAAGAGGCCACCCTCCGTTGGGAGATGACCGGGGAGGAGTCCGTTCTCCGGTACCGTCTCTACCGGCGCGAAGGGGACGCGGCGCCGTCGGTCCTCATCGACAGCACCGAAGCGCGGCAGTACCGGGACGACGGCCTGGTTCCCGGCCGTATCTATACCTATGAAGTGACCGCGTTCGGCGTTTCGGGGATCGAGTCGGAGCGTTCCCTCCCCTTGACGATCACGCCGGGGTCGATCGGTTTGACCATCAACGATCGCGCCGCCTACACCGCTTCCCCGTCGGTCCTTCTCTCCCTCACCGCTCCCGCGGGGGTGACGGAGGTGCGGATCGGCGAAGACCCGGATCTGGAAGGCTCCTTCTATCGCGCCTATGAGACGGCGATCACCTGGCTCCTCTCGGAGGGGGACGGCGCCAAGACCGTATACGCCCGGTTCCGAACCGCCGGCGGCGTGGAAACCGCCATCGCCGAGGACGGGATCGTGCTGGACACCCGCGCGGAGATCCTCTCTCTGACCGAAGATTCGGAGGGGAAGATTCTCGCCCCGGGCGACACGCTGCGCGTGGAGATGAACACCGGCGAAAAAGGGGGAACCGCGACGGTCACCATCGGCGACGCCCTCATCGGCGAGCCGCTCACTTACGACACCTTGAACGGAGTCCACCGGCTCGTCTGGCGCGTGCCGGCGGGGATCAGCGCACAGAGCGCCGTCGCGGCCGGTTCCTTCACGGACCGCGCCGGGAACAGCGCATCCGCGCGCACCAGCACGCGGATCGCCCTCCAGGAAACCGACGTCTATCCCGAGCCGGTGACGCTCGAGGATCCCGCCGAGTCGGGAAGCGACTGGATCCTCCTCCGTTGGTCCAGGAGCGCCGAAATCGACTTCTACGGCTATCGAATCTGTCGCGGCGCTCTGCCCGGCCTGCAGGGCGCGGAAGACGAAGAGCTGGTGGCGGTGATCCGGGATCGGGAACGTCTCAGCTGGATCGACTCCTCGCTGGCCGTGGACTCGACCACCTATTACTACCGAGTCTTCACCGAGGACACGGGCGGGCGGATCTCCGGCTCCAACGAGCTGAGGGCGAGCACGAGGAACGCGGCGCCCCGGGCGGTGGAGAGTTTCACCGCCGAGGCTTCCTCTTCCCCCTCCACGACCGTCCGTCTCACCTGGACCGCGGTGGACCCGTCCACGGTGGCGGATTTCGCCTACTACGAGATCTACCGGTCCACGTCGGAGGCGGTGAGCCGCGAATCGGAGCTGGCCGGGGTGATCGGCGAGATCTACACGCGCAACTGGACCGACGAGGGCACCGCGCAGGCGAAGACCTATTTCTACAGGATCTACGTAGTCGACCGGGGCGGACTCGCCTCGGGATCGGAAGCGGCGGCCGTGACCACCACCGACCTCCCTCCCTCCTTCGTCACACTCGGCGCGCCGAGCGTGGACCAGGCGAACGGGAACGTGATCCTCTCCTGGGACCGGTCCCCGGACACCGACTTCGCGGCCTACCATCTCTACGCCGCGGGGTTCGCGACCGGTTCGGCGGAACCCGCCTTCTCGCTCATCGATGAAATCAACAACATCGATGCGACATCCTACGTCCACGATCCGGACGTGACCGATCTCCCCTATTCCGTGGAGTATTACCTGGAAACGATCGATCTCGCCGGGGCGGCGACACGGAGCAACACGGTCCAGGCGGTTTTCCCGCCCGCGGATCTTCCGGTCGTCTCGAACGTGGAGGTGACGATCGGGCAGACCTTCGCCGTGATCAGTTTCGAAACGGACGTGCCGGCCCTCGCCGTGGTTTCCTACAGCAAGAACGGCCTGTCGCTGAATCTCCAGGAGCAGGGGGCCGCTTCGTACAGAACCGTGCATTCGATCGCCCTGGACGGCTTGAGTTCCGACAGCAACTACTTCTTTCAGATCACCGTGGAGGATGAATCGGGGGGGGAGGCGGTCTCGTCGATCGGCTCCTTCACGACGCTCCCCTGACGCGCCCCGAGGGGCGTCGAACCGGAACTCCAGCCGGTGGGGCCTGCGGCCGATTATTTGAAAGGACGACTCGTAGCGTCCGGGCGCTTGACCGACCGCCCTCCGATGCGGTAAAATACTTGTCACCAGTCTCTGCTGCTTATCAACAGGAACAGACCGGTTGTTCCACCGGGGCGGCCCGAAGTCCGCGTCGTCGCCTGGTCCCCGGCGACTGGGTAGGGCTCTTGGGGAGCCGCCCGCGGGATAGGGAATCACATCAGTCGGAGCACGGGATCGGACCATGAAACGGCGCATGGGACTGTCGAGGATTCTGCCCATCAAGGGGAAGCGCGCCGAGAGGGTGGCGCGTCCGGGCACCCTCAAGGTCATCGATCTGACGCGACACGCCGGCGACCGCCTCCGGATGCGCTGGGACGACGCTCCCCGTGTCCCGCTCGCCAAGGAATTCGCCGACCGTCTTCTCTCCCTGGGAATGCTGATCGTTCTCCTCCCCTTCCTCGCCTTCGTCGCCGTCGCCATCCGCCTCTCCTCTTCGGGACCGATCATCTACAGGCAGGTGCGTATCGGACAAAACCGGCGCGGCATGTCCCGCGGCGGGGGCGCATCGACCTCCTATTACGATGTCTATGACAGGAGAACCCTCGATCTTCCGGGGAAGCCGTTCATCATCTTCAAATTTCGAACCATGGTGGACGGCGCCGAAAACCGCTTCGGCCCCATTTGGGCGAGCAAGAACGATCCGAGGATCACCCTCCTCGGCCGCGTGCTCCGCAAGCTCCGCGTCGACGAGCTGCCGCAGCTGATCAACGTCGTGAAGGGGGACATGAGCCTCGTCGGTCCCCGGCCGGAGCGCCCCACTTTCGTGCGGGATCTGATCGACGAGATTCCCGAATACGCGGTCCGTCTCCGGGTGAAACCGGGAATCACCGGTCTCGCCCAGGTCAAGCACCACTACGACACATGCCTCGAGGATGTCCGCACCAAGCTCCGTTATGACCTGGAGTACATCCGCAACCTATCCCCCCTCCTGGATCTGAAAATCCTCATCCGCACGATCTGGGTCGTCCTCACGATGAAGGGCTCCCACTAGCGAGACGGTCGGGAGCGCGCGGAAATACCTCTTTTCACGGCCCGGAATCTGCTTGACACTCCGGAGGGGCTTTTCTTAGGGTGAGTCGGCGATCTCGACGGGAAACTCCAGCCGAATCAACAGATTAGGCTTTCGTTTCCTTGACGGACCCCCTCGGGGTTGTTATATTGGGGGCGGTCCCCCGCGGGACCGTTCGCGTAATGCGGATCAGGTGCCCCGCGAGAGTGGCGGAACTGGCATACGCGCTGGATTTAGGATCCAGTGAGGAAACTCATGGGGGTTCAAGTCCCCCCTCTCGCACCAGGAATCGTACAACCATCCTACGAACGAAGGCGGACCGAGACGGATCGATGAGCGAAGAACAAACGCCGAACGTGCAATTCGAGGAGCCGGAACCGGGGCTGAAGGTGTTCTCCGTTGAGGTGCCCGAGGCTTCCCTTCACGCGGAGATGGAAAAGGCGTACGGAGACCTGGCCCGGGACGCCCGGGTGCCCGGTTTTCGGAAAGGGAAGATCCCCCGCTCCGTCCTCGAGCGGCGTTACGCCGGAGCGATCCGGAGCGACGCCTTGGAAAAACTGGTCTCCCGGGTGGTCTGGCGGACGTTGGACAGCTACGAGGTGACCCCCTTCTTCGACCCCGAAGTGGAAGATCTCTCCGCCGACGAGGGGGAGCCGGTCCGCTTCCGCATACGGATCGACGCCTGGCCGGCGATCGAGCTGAAGCAGTACAAGGATTTCGAGCTGGATCGCCCCGTCCGACCCGTGAGCGACGAGGAGGTCGCGGAGGCCTTGGAGCGCATTCGCGAGGGGAACCCGGAGTACGTCCGCGCCGAGCGTCCGGCGATCCGCACTGATCAGCTGATCTTTCACTACCAGCGTTTTCTGGAAAACGGAAACGCCTTCGGCAAGCGCGTCACCGGCGCGGAGGTGATCCTCCGGCCCGAGCCTTCCGAGGACGCCGTCCAGAAGACGCTCGAGGAGGGGATGCTCGGTCTCTCCCCCGGCGAGACGAAGGGGATTCCCGTCGATTTCCCCGTGGATTACCCCAACGCGGCTCTCGCCGGGAAAGTGGTGGAGTTCCGTATCGAGCTCGACGAGGTTCGGGAGAGGATGCTTCCGGCGGTGGACGACGCCTTCGCGGGGCGAATCCTCGGCGAAGAGGGGGCCGGCGTGGACGACCTCCGCGCCAAGATCCGTGAGGAGATGACCAAAAAGGCGGAGGAGGAGGCGGACGAGGCGCTGGACCGGGACATTCTGGAGCGCATCATCGAGGCGAACCCGATCGACGTGCCCGAGAGGCTCCTGGACAAGGTGGCGGAGAAAAACGCGCCTTCCTTCCCCTCGGAAGAGGAGATTCCACCGGAGCACCGCGAGGAGGCCGCCCGGCAAAAGGCGGAATATCTCGCCGAACAGAGAAAAGGAGCGCTCCGGGCGATTCAGAAATTGGCCCTTCTTTCCGAAATTAGTAGAAGAGAGAATCTGGAGCCGAAGGAGCAGGAGGTGCAGGCGATGAAGCGGGTTTTCCGCCCCCGCACCGACCCTTCTCTCTCCGCGGAGCGGCGCCGCCGCGACGAGGAGGACCTGGAGAAGGATATCCGGCGGCTCCTCAGGGAAAGAAAGGTCTATCAGTGGGTGCGGGAGCACTCGACCGTCAAACCTTGACGGGGGGAGCGGAATCGATGGGACTGGTTCCAATCGTAGTCGAGCAGAGCGGACGGGGTGAGCGGTCTTACGACATCTACTCGCGGTTGCTCAAGGACCGAATCATTTTTATCGGAAGCCCGATCGACGACAACGTGGCCAACCTGGCCATCGCGCAGATGTTGTTCTGCGAGGCGGACGATCCGGAACGGGACATCTATCTCTACATCAACAGCCCGGGCGGGTACGTCACCTCCGGACTCGCCATCTACGACACGATGCAGTACATCAAGCCGGACGTGATGACCATCTGCATGGGCCAGGCGGCGAGCATGGGCGCGCTCCTCCTGTGCGCCGGCGCCAAGGGGAAACGGTCCATCCTCCCCCACGCGCGGGTCATGATTCATCAGCCCCTGGGCGGCAGCGAAGGCCAGGCGTCGGATGTCGACATCTATACCAAAGAGCTTTTGAAGACACGGGAGACGCTGAACCAGATACTCGTGAATCACACCGAGCAGAGCATCGCGAAGATCCGGAAAGACACGGATCGGAATTTCTTCATGTCCGCTGAAGAGGCGAAGGACTACGGGATCGTCGACGAGGTGATCAGCAAGCGCGTCTGATCCTCTCCGAAGAAGGGGTTGGTCACGTGAAAAAGCGGATCGGTTCTCCCCACCCCATTCGTTGCTCGTTTTGCGGCCGGGGCCAGGAAGAGGTGACCAAGCTCATCTCCGGCCCGTCGGTGTATATCTGCAACGAGTGCATCAAGCTCTGTAACGACATTCTCCGCGAGGAGATGGGGCGGGAGATGGTCACCACCGAGGTGGAGATCCCCAAACCCTCGGAGATACACGAGTTTCTCGATCAGTACGTGATCAGCCAGAACGACGCCAAAAAGGTCCTCTCCGTGGCGGTGTACAACCACTACAAGAGGATCCATTTCGAATCCACCAGCGACGACGTGGAGCTGGAGAAATCGAACATCCTCCTGATCGGACCGACCGGCACGGGGAAGACCCTTCTCGCCCAGACGCTGGCCAAGCTGCTCCGGGTCCCCTTCGCCATCGTGGACGCCACCACGCTCACCGAGGCGGGCTACGTGGGCGAGGACGTGGAGAACATCCTCGTCAAGCTGCTCCAGAACGCCGACTACGACGTGCCGAGCGCGGAGAGGGGGATCGTGTACATCGACGAGATCGACAAGATCTCGCGCAAGTCGGACAATCCCTCGATCACCCGCGACGTTTCCGGCGAGGGGGTGCAGCAGGCGCTTCTGAAGATTCTCGAGGGAACCACGGCGAACGTTCCTCCCCAGGGAGGGCGCAAGCACCCGCAGCAGAAGTACATCGAGGTCAACACGCGCAACATCCTCTTCATCTGCGGCGGCGCTTTCGAGGGACTCGACAAGATCATCGCGCGGCGGATGGGCGAAAAGGTGCTCGGTTTCGGCGCCAAGGTGCAGACCCGGAAGGAGCGCGAGGGGAGCATTCTTCTCCGCCACGCCGAGCCGGAGGACCTTCTCAAGTTCGGCCTGATCCCGGAGATGATCGGCCGTCTGCCGTCGATCTGCGCGTTGCAGACCCTGGACGAGGACGCGCTGATCCGCATCCTCACGGAGCCGAAAAACGCGGTGTGTCGGCAGTTCCAGGTCCTCTTCGAGATGGAGAACACCGCTCTCCAGTTTACCCCTGAAGCGCTCCGGGCGGTGGCGCGCAAGGCGCTCGCGCGCAAGACCGGCGCCCGGGGTCTTCGGGCGATCCTGGAGGAGTCGATGCTGGACGTGATGTATCGCCTTCCTTCCCTCTCCGATGTCCGAGAGTGCATGATTACCGACGCCGTGATCGATCGGGGCGAAGAGCCCATGATGACCCTCGACGCGAAGAGGCGGAAGAAGGGCACCGGAAGCTCCTGATCGCCGCCCGTCGGGGGAGAACCGCTCATGATCGAGATCCGCCGCGGCGAGGAAATCATCGAAATCCCCGAGCAGCTCCCCCTCCTTCCCCTCCGGGACGTGGTCGTCTTTCCCTACATGATCATCCCGCTCCTGGTGGGCCGGCCGAAGTCGGTCGTCGCCCTCACCCGCGCGGTGGAGGGGGACCGCTTTCTCGTGGTCGCCGCCCAGAAGCGCACCGAGACGGACGATCCCGAACGACGGGACCTTTACCCCGTCGGCACGGTGGTCCGCGTCCTCCAACTTCTCCGTCTCCCCGACGGATCGATCAAGGTGCTCGTCGAGGGGATCGGGCGGATTCGCATGACGCGCTTCCTCCCCCGCGAGGATCACGCGGAAGTGCGGATTCTCCCCTACGGCGCCCGTTCGCGACCCTCCCGGCGCCTCACCGCCCAGCTCCGGGCGGCGCAGAGTCAGTTCGAGGAGTACGCTCAGCTCCACAGCAAAGTCCCCGAGGAGGTGCTTCTGCCGGTGGCGAACGTGACCGATCCGGATCAGTTCGCCGATCTGGTGGGCGCCCATCTGCTGGTTCCCGTGGAGAGCAAGCAGAAAATCCTGCAGGCGGAGACGAGCCGGGAGCGACTCGTCCTTCTCGCGCAGATGCTGAACGACGAGCTGGAGATCCTCCGGATCGAGAAGAGGATCGAGGGGGAGGTGCGTTCCCAGGTACACAAGAACCAGAAGGAGTGGTACCTCCACGAACAACTGAAGGCGATCCGCAAGGAACTGGGGGACGCGCCGGAAGGGTCGTCGGAGGTGGAGGAACTGCTGGAGACGGTACAGAGCTCCCGCATGCCCGAAGCGGTGAGGGTGAAGGCGGAAAAGGAGATCGAAAAGCTCCGCAAGATGCCTCCCCTGTCGCCGGAGGCGACGGTGGTCCGCAACTACGTGGACTGGCTGATCGGCCTTCCCTGGGGCGTGGAGACGGAGGACACCCGGGAGATCGAAGAGGTGGCGCGCATTCTCGACGAGGACCACTACGGACTCGATCGGGTGAAGGAGAGGATCGTCGAATACGTGGCGGTGATGCAGCGGGTCCGGCGGATCCGCGGCCCGATCCTCTGCTTCGTCGGCGCGCCGGGCGTGGGAAAGACCTCCCTCGGGCGCTCCATCGCGCGCGCGCTGGGGCGCAAGTTCGTCCGCGTTTCCCTCGGCGGCGTGCGGGACGAGGCGGAGATCCGGGGGCACAGGCGCACCTACATCGGGTCTCTTCCCGGCCGTATCGTGCAGTCCATACGGAAGGCGGAGAGCATGAACCCGGTCTTCCTCCTCGACGAAGTGGACAAGATGAGCAAGGATTTTCACGGCGACCCGGCGGCGGCGCTGCTGGAGGTCCTCGACCCGGAGCAGAACGCCCTCTTCAGCGACCACTACTTGGAGCTGGAACTGGACCTCTCGCGGGTGATGTTTCTCACCACCGCCAACACGCTGCAGGGGATCCCCGCCCCCCTTCTCGACCGGATGGAGATCATCCGTCTTCCCGGGTATCTGGAACCGGAGAAGGTTCACATCGCACGGGGTTTCCTGATTCCCAACCAGATGAAGGAGCACGGGCTTCGACCGCGCGACCTTTCCATCGAGGATGACGCCCTCCGCGGGATCATTCGCGACTACACGAGGGAGGCGGGGGTGCGCAACCTGGAGAGGGAGATCGCCCGGATCTGCCGTAGGACGGCGCGCGCCGCGGCGGGACGGGGAAAAAAGGCCCGGACGGTCCGTGTGACGGCGCGCTCCCTCGGCCGCTACCTCGGCGTGCGGCGCCATCCGAAGAGGGAGATGGAGAAGCGCAACCTGATCGGCGTCGCCAACGGCCTCGCCTGGACGGAAACGGGCGGCGACACGCTCTCCATCGAGGCGGCGTCCGTCGAGGGGAAGGGGGAGCTCACCCTCACCGGCCATCTCGGCACGGTGATGCAGGAGTCCGCCCGGGCTGCGCTCACCTACGTTCGCTCCCGCGCCGTTCGCCTCGGCTTGTCCCACGACTTCTACCGCGAGACGGATCTGCACGTGCACGTCCCGGAGGGGGCGATTCCCAAGGACGGCCCGTCGGCGGGAATCACCATCGCCTCCGCGATCATCTCCTCGCTCACCGGCGTGCCGATCCGACGGGACACGGCCATGACCGGCGAAATCACGCTGCGGGGGCGCATTCTCCCCATCGGCGGCCTGAACGAGAAGCTGGTCGCCGCCCAGCGCGCCGGCTACCGGACCGTGATCTTCCCCCGGGAGAACGAGAAGGATCTCGCCGAAATCCCGGAGGAGGTGAAGGAAGGGCTCGAACTCGTTCCGGTGGGCGACATGGACGAGGTCCTCCCCCGCGTGCTCGCCGAACCGGAGAGAAACCGGATCCCCCTTTTCCGGCCCCCGCCCAAGGGTCGCCGCTGATCCCGCCTCCCTCCGACTCCTCTTGGAAGACGAGCCCGCCGGTTGTACAATCGTCGCGGATCGGCACGAAAGGCAGGACGTGAAGCCTCTCTCCTTGGAGTTCGACAGGGCCGTGTCGAGTTTGGACCGGCTCCCCGCGCCGGCGCTGCCGGAGACGGCGCTTCTGGGGCGTTCGAACGTGGGGAAGTCGTCCCTCATCAACACGGTGGGGCGGAACCGCAAGCTCGCCCGGATGAGCCGCGACCCGGGCCGCACCCGCACGTTGAACTTCTATCAAGGAGACGGACTGATTCTCGTGGACCTCCCCGGCTATGGGTATGCCAAGGCGCCGGAGGCGGAGCGCCGCCGATGGGGGCGCCTCGTGGAAGGGTATCTCGAGAATAGGGAGAACCTGGTCGCCGGTCTTCTCGTGCTCGATGTCCGGCGCGTTCCCGGAGAACAGGACGGGATCATGCGCGGCTGGCTCGCCCGGAGGGAAGTTCCCTTCCTCGCCGTGGCGACCAAGGCGGACAAGGTGAGTCGCGGCGCGGCGCTCGTCGCCGCGCGGACCATCCGGAAGACGCTCGATCTCACGGAAGAACAGGTTCTTCTTTTCTCGGCAAAAACCGGCGCCGGCAGAGAGAAACTGACCGGTTGGATAAGGAGCGCGAGCGAACGATGAACAAGTACAGACTCTTCGCACCCGGCCCGACCATGGTTCCCGCCGAGGTGATGGCCGCGAACGCGAGTCCGCAGCTGCATCACCGTTCCCCCGAGTTCCGCGCCATCTATCGGGAGGTGACGGACAACCTCGCCTACGTCTTTCAGACCGAAAGCGATCCTTTGATGTTCGTCTCTTCCGGCACCGGCGTGATGGAGGCGACGGTGGCGAACCTCTTCTCCCGCGGCGACAGGGTCGCGGCGGTGGTGGCGGGCAAGTTCGGCGAGCGTTGGCGGAACATCGGGCGCGCCTACGGTCTGGAGGTGCTCTCCTACGAATTGGCGTACGGCGAGACCACCGACGCCGACGCCTTTCGCGCCTGGCTCGGAAAGCAGGGGGACGTGAAGGGGATCCTCCTCACGCACAGCGAGACGTCGACGGGGACTTTCCACGACATCCGCGCCGTCGCCGAGAAGGTGCGCGACCTCGGGCCCCTGATCGTAGTGGACGCCGTTTCCAGCTTGGGCGCGCTGGAGCTGAAGACGGACGAGTGGGGGCTGGACGCGGTGGCGAGCGGCTCCCAGAAAGCGCTCGGCTGCCCGCCCGGCGTCTCTTTCGTCGCCCTCTCCGAGCGCGCCTGGAAGGCGATGGAGACCGCCGATCTCCCCCGCTTCTACTGGGACTTCCGGGCGAACCGGAAACAATTGGAAGCGGCCAACTCTCCTCTCTTCACGACCGCCACGTCGGTGGTCTGCGCGCTCCGCGAAGGGCTGAAGCGGGTGCGCGAGGAGACGATCGAGGGAATGACGGCGCGCCACGCGCTGCTCGCCGAGGCGACCCGCGCCGGCGTGCTCGCCATCGGCTGCCGTCTCTTCAGCAAATGCCCCTCCAACGCCGTCACCGCCGTCCTTCCGCCTGAAGGTTTGGACGTCGAGGAAATGCGCAAGATCGTCCGCAAGGACTACGGCATCCTCTTCGCGGGCGGACAGGGGGAGATGATGGGGAAGATCTTCCGCATCGGCCACATGGGCTATTTCGACCGGTTCGACGTGATCACCGCGATCGCGGCCCTCGAATCGGTCTTCCCGCGGCTCGGGTATCCCGTCGAACCGGGGAGCGGCGTGCGCGCCGCCCAGGAGGTCTTGAACGCCTGATGCCGGCCACGGTGGTTTTGGGCGCCCAATGGGGCGACGAGGGTAAGGGGAAAATCATCGACGTTCTCGCGTCGGGCGCGTCCTGGACGATCCGTTTTCAGGGGGGCGCCAACGCGGGGCACACCATCCGGGTGGGGGGCGAGCGGTTCGCCCTCCACCTGATCCCTTCCGGGGCGGTGAGACGGGAGATCCGCTGCGGCCTCGGCTGGGGGATGGTGATCGACCCGGACCGCCTGCTCGCGGAGATCCGCGGGCTGGAGGAGCGCGGCATTACGATCCGGGACCGTCTACTTGTCGACGCGCGCGCCACCCTCCTCCTCCCCCACCATGCGGCCCTCGACGGGTCGGAAGAGGAGAGGCTCGGCGCGGGCGGCCTCGGCACGACGCGGCGCGGAATCGGCCCGGCCTACGCGGATCGGGCGGCGCGGCGCGCGCTGCTGGTCGCCGATCTTCTGGAAGAGGACGGCCGGAAGAAGCTCCGCGATTTTCACGAGCGGGCGGATGAGAGAATCCGCCTTTCCGGAAGCGAGAGGATCGGCTTCGCGCGCCTGGAGGAGCGATGGGCGCTCTGGCGCGAGGAAATGGGTCCCCTCATCGGGGACTGCTCCGCCGGGGCCGGCCGCGCCCTCCGTCGCGGGGAGAGGGTGCTCTTCGAGGGAGCGCAGGGGGCGCACCTCGATCTCTACGCCGGCACCTACCCCTTCGTCACTTCCTCGTCCACGCTCACGGGCGGCGCCTGCGCCGGGCTCGGCGTGGGGCCGGCGGCGATCGACCGCGTGGTCGGCGTGGTGAAGGCGTACTCCACGCGCGTCGGAACCGGGCCTTTCCCCACGGAAGCATCCGCGGAGGAGGCCGCGCTTCTGCGCGACCGGGGAGGAGAGGTGGGGACCACCACCGGGCGGCCGCGCCGCTGCGGCTGGCTCGATCTGCCGATGGTGCGTGCGGCGGTGCGCTGGAATGGGATCACCGAGCTGGCCCTCACCAAGGCGGACGTGTTGAACGGCAGGCGGGGAATCCCCGTCGCCGTCGCCTACCGTTTTCAAGGAGAGAGGCTCGAGGAGCCCCCTCCTTTTCCCGCCGCGCTCGGCCGTCTGGAACCGGTCTATGAGGAGTGGCCGGGATGGGGAGAGATCGGTCAACCCGCGCGGGCCGCCGGGGATCTTCCGGAAAAACTTCTGGGCTACGCGGAGCGGGTCGGCGCCGAGGCGGGAGCTCCGGTCCGATTTCTCTCCATCGGTCCGGAACGGGACGAAACGGTCGACCTTTCCGTCTCCTGATCCCCGCCCCACACACTTGCATCCGGATCGCTCCCCCCTTACAATGATCCGCGCGTGGGCCGTTAGCTCAGTCGGTAGAGCACCTGCCTTTTAAGCAGGAAGTCGTAGGTTCGATCCCTACACGGCTCACTTTTCACCCGCCGGTCGAATCTTGCCTGGACCTCGTAACGGATCCTCCATCGATCGCCGGGTGAACACCCACGTGCGTCATTGCGAAGCCTCGTATACGAAAACGATCGGGACCGGCGGGTGAGACTCCCACTTCATTCCGTACGCGTCCCCGTGCTCGAAGCGCGATCGAAGTCCAAATCATTTTCTCCCTCTCCCGCTTGCGGGAGAGGGTGGGGGT